>CAZIVR010000213.1:0-1604 GCA_964542745.1 uncultured bacterium | reverse complement strand
TCCCGACCCTGCTCGTGAACCCGGTGGACCTGGCGCGCGTGCTCGTCACGCTCGCCGTCGGCTCGGGAGCGCTCTTCGGCCCCACGTCGGCGGTGCTGGTGAAGATGTTCGGCACCCAGCTCGGGATGGCGCTCGGCGTGGCCACGCTGCTGGTCGAGACGGCGGTGCCGCTGTTCATCGCGGCCCGGGTATTCCGCCGCCGCGACTGGTGAGCGCCGTGCGGGGTCCCGCTGCGGCGCCCGGCTCCCCGGCGACCTCCCGGCCCACGCTCGCCCCCTACCGCGCGCTGTTTCCCCTCGGCGTGGTGTTCGCGATCGCGGGCGCTGTGCCATGGATCCTCGCCGCGACCGGCGCCGGCGGGTACCCCGCGCCCCTCCACCGCACGCTCATGATGCAAGGCTTCGAAATGAGCTTCGTGCTCGGCTTCCTGCTCACCTCCATCCCGGCGTTCACCCATGGCGCCCCGTGCCGAGGGTGGGAACTGGCCGGCGCCCTCGCGGGGCAATCGGTGTTCGCGGCCTGCGCGTTCGCGGGATTCGAGGCCGCGGCGCACGGGGCGTTCGTGGCGACCCTGCTCGGGCTCGCCGCCGCCGCCGCGAGGCGCGTGGTCCGGGCGCGGCTCGCGCCTCCCGAGGAGTTCCTGTTCGTCGGCGTCGGGCTCGCCCTCGGGCTGGCGGGCGGCGCGCTCCAGTTCGCCGCCGCCACGGGGGCGTGGCATGGACCGTCGCCGCGCCTCGCGGTACAGCTGGTCTCCCTCGGCATGATGCTCGCGCTGGTGCTCGGCGTGGGCAGCATGCTGGTGCCGGTCTTCGCGGGCATGCGCGACCCCCTGCTGCTGCCCGGGATCGCCGCACCCCACGAGCGGCCCCGCCGGCGCCGGTTCTACGTGACGCTGGCCTCGCTGCTCGCGCTCTCCTTCGGAGCCGACGCGTTCACGGTGCCGGCCGTGGGCGCGTCGGTGCGCTTCGCGGTCGCGGCAACGCTCGGCCTGCTCGGCTGGAAACTCTGGCGGCGGCCGGGCCGCCCGACCCTGGCGGCGTGGACGCTGTGGATCTCGGGCTGGCTGATGCTGGCGGGCCTGGCGCTCGCCGCGGTCCTGCCGGGGCGCGCCGTGGCGTTCCACCACGTGGTCTTCATCGGCGGCTACGGCCTGCTGACCCTCGCGATCGGCGCGCGGGTCGTCACCGGCCACGGCCGGCACCCGGTCGCGGAAGAAGCACGCATGGTCACGCCGGCGGTGGTGGCGCTGGTCGCGGCGGCGATCGTGCTCCGGGTCGCGGCCGAGTTCGCGCCCCGCGCGCCGCACTGGCTGGCGGGAAGCGCCGCGCTCTGGATCCTCGCGTGGCTCCGGTGGGCCGCGGGAGCGCTGCCGCGCATCCTGCGTCTCGCCGCGCCGGCCGGGCGGACCGACGAAGTGCCCGTGAATCCCTCCCGCATCTGAAAGGGCGTTCACCGGCGCTTCGGGCGCTTCGCCCGCGCATGAGGCTGGTCTAGAATCCGGCCTCGCCTTTTCCTCTCATCGGGAGATCCCTCGTGTCCGACATTCGCGACGTCGTGATCCTCGGCGCCGGCCCGGCCGGATACACCGCCGCCCTCTACACCGC
>CAZIVR010000212.1:0-1758 GCA_964542745.1 uncultured bacterium | reverse complement strand
TGTCGCGACGCCGGGTTTCGGGTAGGTTCCCGGGAGCCCTCGTGAAGCGCCGAACTCCCCCATCCCGGCCCACGTCTCCCATGCGCGGATCGCTCGTCCTCATCCTCGATTTCGGCTCCCAGTACACGCAGCTGATCGCGCGGCGGGTGCGCGAGCTCGGCGTGTACTCGGAGATCGTCCCGGGCACCGCTCCCTTCGAAGCGATCGCCGCGAAGCGCCCGGCCGCGGTGATCCTCGGCGGATCCCCCGCCAGCGGCTACCGGGCCGAGGCCCCGCTTCCCGATCCGCGCGTGCTCGGCATGGGGCTCCCGCTGCTCGGCATCTGCTACGGCTTCCAGATCACCGCGCAGCTCACCGGCGGCACGGTGGCGAAGGCCGCGGCCTCGGAGTACGGCATGGCCACGTTCGTCCGCGACGGCGCCTCGCCGCTCTTCGTCCGCGTCCCGAAGCGCTTCCGGGCGTGGATGAGCCACGGCGACGAGGTGCGCTCGCTCGGGCCCGGCTGGCGGCGGGTCGCCCACACCGCGAACTGCGCCTTCGCCGCGGCGCGCCACGAGACCCTGCCTCTCCACCTCATCCAGTTCCATCCGGAGGTCGTGCACTCGCCCTACGGGAAGCAGGTGCTCTCCAACTTCCTCTTCAAGGTGGCGAAGCTGCGGGCCGACTGGTCCATGTCGGGCTTCCTCCGGCGGACCGTGAAGGAGATCCGCGCGCGGGTCGGGCGCGAGGGCCACATCCTGTGCGGGCTCTCGGGCGGCGTGGACTCGACCGTGGTCGCCACGCTGTGCCACCGCGCGGTGGGGAAGCGGCTCACCTGCGTGCTGGTGGACCATGGCCTGATGCGCGAGGCCGAGGCCGACGAGGTGCGGCGCGAGCTGGGCGAGAAGCGCGGGCTCCGGCTGGTGGTGGTGGACGCGCGCGAGCGCTTCCTCGCGAAGCTGGCCGGCGTCACCGACCCCGAGCGCAAGCGCAAGATCATCGGCGCCGAGTTCATCGCGGTCTTCGAGGAGGAGGCCCGGCGCATCGGCCCGGTCGAGTACCTCGCGCAGGGGACGCTCTACCCGGACGTGATCGAGAGCGCGTCGGCGGGCCACGGCTCCCAGGTGATCAAGACCCACCACAACGTGGGCGGCCTGCCCGAGACCATGAACCTGAAGCTGGTGGAGCCGCTGCGCTGGCTGTTCAAGGACGAGGTGCGGGCGCTGGGCCGCGAACTCGGGCTGCCCGACCCGCTGGTGGACCGCCATCCGTTCCCGGGCCCGGGGCTGGCGGTGCGACTGCTCGGCGCGGTCAACGAGGAGGACCTGGCGATCGTCCGGCGCGCCGACGCGATCTTCATCGAGGAACTGCGGCGCGCGAAGTGGTACCACCGCACCTGGCAGGCCTTCGCGGTGCTGCTCCCGGTTTCGACCGTGGGGGTGAAGGGTGACGAGCGCTCCTACGAGAAAGTGATCGCGCTGCGCGCGGTCAACAGCACCGACGGCATGACCGCCGACTGGACCCGGCTGCCGGCGAGCCTGCTGGCGCGGGCGGCGAGCCGGATCGCCAACGAGGTGCGCGGCGTGAATCGCGTGGTGTACGACTGCACCAGCAAGCCGCCCGCGACGATCGAGTGGGAGTGAGGGCCCGCCGCGCGGGGAGGGGGGCCGCGCTCGCGGCCCTGCTGCTCGCGGGCGCGGGATGCGCGGGCGCGGGGGGCCCGGCCGGCGGCGGAACGGCCGCGCTCCCGCCCGCCGCCGGTCCCCGCCCGGCCTCGCC
>CAZIVR010000211.1:0-1887 GCA_964542745.1 uncultured bacterium | reverse complement strand
CGGGGCGCGACTGGACCTCCGAGCTGGTCGGGGCCGCGTCCCCGGAGGGGCCCGCGGCGCGGTTCGGGGTCGAGGAGATCGCGCTGGTCGAGAGCCGCCTCGCGCCGGGCGGCTCGGTGTACACGGTGCGGGAGCGGGCGCAGCTCGCGGGGGAGGGCGGGTGAGCGGCGCGGCGGCGGAAGGAGCGGCGGGCGCCCCGGGCCCGGCGCCGGCCGGGCGGGTGCTGGCCGCGATGGCCGCGCTCAAGGTGCTCCTCCACCTGCCGGTCATGACGCGCTACGGGTACTTCCGGGACGAGCTCTACTACCTCGCGAGCACCGAGCATCTCGACTGGGGCTACGTGGACCACCCGCCGCTGTCCATCGCCGTGCTGGCCGTGGTGCGCGCGCTGTTCGGCGATTCGCTGCCGGCCCTGCGCGCCGTGCCGCTCGCGGCCGGCGTCGCGACCGTGTGGCTGGTCGGGACCCTGGCGCGGCGCCTCGGGGGCGGGGCCTTCGCCCAGGGTCTCGCGGCCTTCGCGACCGTGATGGCGCCGGTGTTCCTCGGGACCCAGCACTACTACTCGATGAACGCCCTGGACCTCCTGCTGTGGGCCGCGGCGGCGCACCTGACGCTGTCCGCGCTCGAGCGCGGGACCCTGCGTTCGTGGGCCCTCCTCGGGGCCGTGCTCGGACTCGGGCTCCAGAACAAGCTGAGCGTGCTCTGGTACCTGATGGGCCTCGCGGCGGCGCTGCTCGCCACGCCCCACCGGCGCGCGCTCCGCACGCGGGGTCCGTGGGTCGCCCTGGTCCTCGCGCTCGGGATCTTCGCGCCCAATCTCGCGTGGCAGGCGGCCCACGGCTGGCCCACGGCGGAGTTCATGCGCAACGCCACCGGGTCCAAGATGGCCTCGGTCTCCCTCGCCGGGTTCGCGATCCAGCAGGTGCTCCAGATGAATCCCGGCGCGGCGTTCCTGTGGCTCATCGGTCTCGGCCGCGGGCTGGGACGCGCCGAGCGCCGGCGCGGGCGCGTGTTCGTGGTCCTGTTCCTCACGGCGTTCGCGATCGTGGTGTCCACGGGCCGGAGCCGGGCCTCGTACCTCTCGGTCGCCTACGCGCCGCTCCTCGCGCTGGGGGCGGTCGGCTGCGAGCGGCTGGCCTCGCGAAGGGGGCTCGGCATCCTGCGCCCCGCCCTGATCGTTGCGGTGGCGCTCGGCGGGCTCGTGGCGATGCCGCTCGCGCTCCCCCTGCTGCCGCCCGCGACCCTGGTCGCTTACCAGCGCGCGCTCGGCCTCGCCCCGAGGACCGAGGAGCGGCTCGAGATCGGCGCCCTGCCCCAGCAGTTTGCCGACATGTTCGGGTGGCCCGAGATGGTGGCCCTGGTCGAGCGCGCCTACGAGCGCCTGGGTCCCGAGGAGAGGCCGCGCTGCCGGGTGTTCGCACAGAACTACGGGGAAGCGGGCGCGGTGGACGTGCTGGGCCGCCGGCGGGGACTGCCGCCCGCGCTGAGCGGACACAACAGCTACTGGCTGTGGGGCCCGGGGGACTTCGACGCGGACGTCCTGATCATCATCGGCGGCCGGCGGGAGGACCACGCCCGCTACTTCGAAGCGATCGAGACCGTCGGCCAGACCTCGTCGCCGTGGGCGATGCCCTACGAGCGGGGCCTCGACGTCTGGATCGCGCGCCGGCCGAAGGTGCGCCTCGAGGAAATCTGGCCGCGGGTGCGGCGCTACATCTGACCGCGGGGACGGGCGCGGGCCATCCCGCGGGACCGAGCGATTCGCGGGCCCGGGCAGGGGCAGGGGGTTTCCCCCGGCGGCGAGGGAAGCCGCGACGCTGGCGGCTTCGGGACCCCTGAAAATGCCCCTTTGCGCTCGCTGCCCAAATGTGTAATATGCCGCCCATG
>CAZIVR010000210.1:0-1976 GCA_964542745.1 uncultured bacterium | reverse complement strand
TCGCGCGCCACCTCGTCCTCGGACGCGGCGCGGCCGAGCTTCTGGTCGAGCTTGCGCGTCACGCCGTCCAGGTTGCGGGCCTTGCGCCGCATCGAGCGGGACACCCAGTCGAGCGCCCGCAACTGGTCCAGCACCGCGCCCTTGATGCGCCACACCGCGTAGGTCTCGAACTTCACGCCCTTGCCGGTGTCGAACTTGGCGTGGGCGTCGAGCAGTCCGAGCACCCCCGCCGAGTAGAGGTCCTCGTGGTCCACGTTGCGGGGCAGCGTGGCGGCCACGCGCTCCACGACGTGGCGCACCAGCGGCGCGAAGCGGCGCAGCAGGTCGTCCTTCGAGTAGGTGACCGGCACGCTGGCGGGCGCCGCGGCGGCGGGCCGGCGCACCAGGCGGACCGAGGGACGGCGGGCCTGCGACGGGGACGACGGGACGGCGGTGGGGCGCGGCATGGGGATCTCCTAGGCTTCGAGTCGCTGGGGCTGGTTCAGGGGCTGGACGGCGGGATCGGGCGGTACGACGTCCCACAGACGCTCGGCGAGCGCCCGGATCGCGGCGCTCGACGGGGCGTTGGGAAACACGGAGAGCAGCGGCTCCTGCAGCCGCAGGGCGCGGGCCACCGCCGGATCGGCGGGAACGCATCCCCACAGGCCGAGGTCGAGCGAGAGGAATCGGCGCGAGACGAGCCGCAGGCGGTGGGCGACCTCCTCGGCCTCCTCCGGCAGGTCGGCGCGGTTCACGACCAGCTGGGGCGGGCGGGTCAGGCCCTGCGAGTGCAGCAGCTTGATGAGCGCGTAGGCGTCGGAGAACGCGGGCATCTCGGGAGTGGTCACGATCAGCACCTCGCGGACCGCCCGGCACAGCCACGTCACGGTGCGGCGCACGCCCGAAGCGGTGTCCACCAGCACGACGTCCGCGTCGTTCTCGAGCTGGCTCATGCCGCGCCACAGCGACTCGAGCCGGAAGTCGTCGAGGTCGGCGAGCTCGGGGCAGCCCGAGGCGGCCGGCACCAGCCTCACCCCCGGCGGGCCCTCCACCACGATTTCCTCGAGCGTCTTCTCGCCCTTGAGGACGTGCTGCAGGTCGAAGCGCGGGTGGACGCCGAGCAGCAGGTCGAGGTTGGCCTGGGAGAAGTCGGCGTCCACCAGCAGCACGCGCGCCCCGCGCTGGCCGAGCGCCAGCGCCAGGTTGGCGGCCAGCGTGCTCTTGCCCACCCCGCCCTTGCCGCTGGCGATGGCGAGCGAGCGCACGTGGGGCCGGCTCCACGAGGCGGGGTGGTCGGCCGCGGCGGGCTCGGCGGCCGTGCCTCCCGGCACGACGCGCAGGGACCCCGAGGCGGCGCGGGGCGCGCGGCGCTTCATCGGCCGGCTCCCGGGGCCGCGATCGTGCAGAGCGCGCCCACGAACTTCCAGTAGCGGAGCTGCGCGTCGGCGCGCGCGAGCGGAAGCTCGAGGCCGAGCCGCTCGAGGCGGCGGCGCTCCTCGCGCAGGCTGGCGATGGCGGCGGCGGCGCGGTCGAGCCGCGCGCCCGGATCCCCGGGCATCTCGAGGGACGGGTCGGCGGAAGCGGTGAGCGGCGTCGGGGTCACGCGGCGCTCCGCGCCGCGGAGGGCGTGGCGGGACGCGTGCGGAACGGCAGGCCCTCGAGCGCGCGACGCAGCGCGAGCAGCATCCGCTCGCGGGTACGGCGCACCGAGCGCACCGTCAGGCCGAGCGCGGCCGCGGTGTCCTCGTCGGGCAGGCCGTCGCAGAGCTGGAGCGCGAGCACCAGCCGGTCCTCCTCGGTCATCGCCTCGAGGCCGCGCAGCACGCACTCGCGCCGCAGCGGCTCGGCCACCGGAACGGGGCGAGAGCCGGCGCGCGGGCGCGCGGCGCGGGCGACGCGGACGGCGCGGCTCACGCGGCCTTCCGGCGCGCGACGGAGCGCGGGGCGCGGGACGCGCGGCGCTTCGCGACGGGACGCGGGGCCGGAACCGCGGCGCG
>CAZIVR010000209.1:0-2082 GCA_964542745.1 uncultured bacterium | reverse complement strand
CCCCGGTAGAGGACGCACGCCAGCTCGGGAGGGAGCGCGGGGGAGAGTCGCGTCTTGACCTTGCCCACCTCGGGCCGGCGGGCGAACACCGCGACGCGTCGCATGCGCGCACCCTAGCGCGCGGCCCGCGGGCGCGCACGCGATCGCTCCGAATCCCCGGAGGCCGGCGCGCCCGGGGCCCAGTCGGGCGGCCCGCGGGGGCAGCCGGCCATTGACAGCCCCGGACGCGGTTCCTAGAGTCGCCGGGTTCCACGCTTACGAGCGCTCCATTCGCGCCCCTCGCGGGGGCGCGACGGCCCCTTTCAGAAGGCGCGCCCCATGTCCGACTCCCGCCACTTCCAGGTCGTCGTGATCGGCACCGGCCCGGGCGGCTACGTGGCCGCCATCCACGCGGCCCAGCTCGGGCTCCGCACCGCCGTGGTCGAGAAGGACGAGCTGGGCGGCACCTGCCTCAACTGGGGCTGCATCCCGACCAAGGCCTGGATCGTCACCGCGCACCTCTACGAGCAGATCAAGCGCGCGAAGGAATTCGGCATCGAGGTGGGCGAGCCGAAGATCAACTGGAAGCTGCTGGTGGAGCGCAAGGACAAGGTGGTGAAGCAGCTCACCGGTGGCGTGAAGACGCTGCTCGCGGGCCGCCAGGTGGAGATCTTCAAGGGCCGGGCGAAGCTCACCGCGAAGAACCGCGTCGCGATCGCGCTGAACGACGGGTCGGCCACCGAGATCACCGCCGACCACGTGATCCTCGCCACCGGCGCCGAGGCCGGCATGCCGCCGGGCTTCAAGCTCGACGGCGAGCGCGTGATCACCAGCAAGGAGGCGCTCGACCTCAAGGCCCAGCCCAAACGCATCGCGGTGCTGGGCGGCGGCGTGGTGGGCTGCGAGTTCGCGTGCTTCTTCGCCGCGATCGGCTCGCAGGTCACGCTGGTGGAGATGCTGCCGCGCCTCGTGCCGGCCGAGGACGACGAGATCGCGCAGGCCCTCGAGCGCGAGATGAAGAAGCAGAAGATCGCGCTCCACCTCGACAGCAAGGTGGAGAACCTCGCCACGCAGTCGAACGGCGCGGTCACCCTCACGCTCGCGGGCGGCAAGACCGTCGAGGCCGACACCGTGCTGGTCGCGACCGGGCGGCGTCCCTACTCGGAGGGGCTCGGGCTCGAGGCGCTGGGCGTGGCCCGGGGAGACCGGGGCAAGATCTCCGTGAACGACCGGCTCGAGACCTCGGTGAAGGGGGTCCACGCGATCGGCGACGTCACCGACATCAAGCAGCTCGCGCACTTCGCCTCGGCGCAGGGCAAGGCCGCGGCCGAGGCGATCGCCGGCAGGCCCGCGCAGACCAACTGGCGCGCGGTCCCGGCCGCCACCTTCACGAACCCAGAGATCGCGAGCGTCGGCCTCACCGAGCGCGAGGCGAGCGCCGAGGGGCGCAGGCTCCGGATCGGCCGCTTCCCGTTCCGCGCCCACGGCCGCAACATCGCCGACGGCGAGACCACCGGGTTCGTGAAACTGATCGGGGATGCCGATACCGACCAGGTGCTGGGCGCCCACATCTTCGGCGCGAAGGCCAGCGAGCTGATCCACGAGTGCTCGCTCGCGATCGCCGCCGATCTCAACGTGAGCGACCTGGCGAACGCGATCCACGCGCACCCGACCCTCACCGAGACGCTCGGCGAGGCGGCCGAGGACGCGCACGGCGTGGCCATCCACCTGCTCCGGCAGGAGGCGAAGAGCGCCGCGCGTTGATCGCACCATCCGGGACCCGGGGAGTGGCGCCGTAAGGACATGGCCAGGAAGAAAGTCATCAAGCGTTGTCCCAAGGGTCACGAGATGGAAGCCCTGTGGGAGCGCTGCCCCCGGTGCAGCGGCGGCAAGCCGCGCCTCAAGTCGGGCCGCTCCTTCGAGGACATGACCCTGTTCGCGGCCCCCGAGGACGAGGGCGCCAACGCCACCGTGATCGTGAGCCCGAGTGTCAGCCGCACGGGATCGGTCGCGCCGCGCGGGCCCGCGCCGCCGCGCCCGGCGCCCGCGGCCCCGCCGCCGCCCGCCCCGGCGCATCCCGCGTGGGCCGGGCCGCCCGCTCCC
>CAZIVR010000208.1:0-2153 GCA_964542745.1 uncultured bacterium | reverse complement strand
ACATGGGGCGCAGGTAGGGATCCACCTTCTCCTGCATGTCGCCGGGCAGGAAGCCGAGGCTCTCGCCCGCCTCCACCGCGGGACGCACCAGGATGATGCGGTCCACCTTCTTGTGACGGAGCGCGTTCACGGCGGCCGCCACCGCGAGGTAGGTCTTGCCGGTGCCGGCCGGACCGATCGCGAACACCACCTCGTGGTCCTCGAGCGCCTTGAGGTACTCGGCCTGCGTGGGGGTGCGCGCCTTCACGTGCTTGCGGTCGAAGGCGTAGCCCGGCGCGCCGTCGTAGGCCTCGGCGAGCGTCGCGTGCCCGTTGGCGTTGCCGTTGCGGCGCGTCAGGCCGAGCGCCGAGGCGACGTCCGCCTCCTCGACCAGCTTGCCGCGCTCGGCGAGGTCGAGCAGCTGCTCGACCGCGCGCGCCGCCTGCTCGACCGCGGCCTCCTCGCCCGCCAGCGTGAGGGTGCCGTCGCGGAGCGTGATGCGCACCGGAACCGCCCGCTCGATCTGGCGGAGGTTGGCGTCGTTCTGGCCGAGCAGAGAAACCGGCTCGAGGTGTTCGACCGGGAACTTGCGAACGTTCACTGGTCCGTCCCAGGGGGCCCGGAAAAACGCAAAACTCTTGACCGGTTGGGCCCCGTAAGGGACCAGGCCAAGAGCGCGGACTGCGAGGGGTGCGGTTTCGAGGTGCCTAGCAACCTGTTGTCGCCCAGGGACTCTACCTCCTGAGGGAACCGTGTCGACCCTCCGGGCCGGCGGATCCATCTGCGACGGCCGGACGCTAGCACGCCGGCGGGGGCCGGTCAACGATCGCGTCGGGCGCCGCGAGGGGTATCGGCAGGGCCTCCGGAGGGGTTGAGGGGAGCCGCCGGCCCCGGGGAATCGCCCGATTCCAGCAGCCGCCGCGCCTCCGCTTCCGGCACGCCCTCCGCGACCAGCGCGCGCACCCCGCGCTCCCGCTGGCGCGCGAGATCCTCGAGGTCGCCGAGTCGGCGGGCCGCCTCGGCGTAGGCGATCTGGGCGCGCGCCTCGCCCGGCAGCACGAGCAGCACCGCCGCGAGCAGGGGCCGGGCGCGCCGCGCATCGCCGCGCCCGAGGTGCTCGAGGCCGAGCGCGAGCGCGAAGTCCGACCAGCGGTCCCGGAACAGTCCGGACAGGCTCGCCACCCAGGGCACCGGCTCCCCTCCCGGACCGACGGGGCCGGGCGGGACGGAGTCGCGGCCCTCGATCAGGCGCGTGGCGCGGGCCGCATACTCCGGCGCGATCGCCCCGGTCCACCACGCGGGCGTCAGCTCGCCCAGCGAGTCCACCGCGGCGCGGGTCGCGGCGGTGAGGCGGTAGATCACGATCTCGGGGCCGGCCCGCGCGCCGCGGGGCGTGAAGCGCGCGGCCCGCTCCGCGGTGCGGTCGAGCAGCGCGTAGAAACGGTTCGCCTCCGGGTAGAGCGCGGGCTCCGCCGCGTGGCGCGCGCGCACCGCGCCGCTCGTGAGCACGTAGTCCGCGCCGCCGAGGAGCCGCGGGTCGTAGGTGGCACGGTTGAGGTCGGTGATGCGCCCGGCGACCGGCACCTCGACCCACGCGCCGCCCCCGGCCGGCACCGGCCACACCGGGTGGCCGACCACCGCGAGCGGGAGCGTCACCACCGACTTCCACGCCCGTGCGCGGTAGGCGCGCCGCGTGGGCTCGGGCGCGGCCGCGGTGCGCCGGCTGCCGAGACGGTCGAGCCCGCGGTAGCGCTCGAGCGCCGGCGCCCCGAACAGCTCCTGCAGCATCAGGTCGCGGGGCCCGAGGTGGGTCTCGATCCAGCGGCCCGCCGCGTCGCGGGTCGCCTCCTCGACGCGCGCGGCGGCGCGCGCCCCGGCCGCGAGCGGCGGGCCGACCAGCAACGCCGCGGCGGCCACCGCCGCCACGCCCCGGAGGCCCGGTGCGGCGCGGGCGGCGAGGCCGAGCGCCGTCTCGGCCACCAGCAGCGCCGCCGGACCGAACGCCGGCATCAGGTAGTTGGCTGCCTCCACGCGCGCCAGCGCCGCGGGCACGACCACCGTGAGGAAGGCGATCGAGAGCGCGCCGATCGCGAGGCCGCGCTCGCGCGGCGCGAGGGCCCCGGGCGGCGGCGCCCCGGGGGCCACCGCCCCGGCCGGACCGCGCCCGCGCGCGA
>CAZIVR010000207.1:0-2202 GCA_964542745.1 uncultured bacterium | reverse complement strand
TGATGTCGCTCGGCATCAGGTCGGGCGTGAACTGGATGCGGTTGAACTTGAGGTCGAGCACCCGCGCCACGCTCGAGACCAGCAGTGTCTTGGCGAGCCCGGGCACCCCGACCAGGAGCACGTGGCCGTTGGCGAACAGCGCGGTGAGGAGCTGGTCCACCACCTCGTCCTGCCCGACGATCACCTTGCGCAGCTCCGCGACGATGCGGTCGCGCGCCTGCTGGAGCTGCTGGATGGCCTGGAGGTCGGAGGGGGCGGTGTCGGGCGTCACGAGGGCCTCGGGCTGGGGCGGAAACGGAACGCGCGCGGGCGAGGGCCACGCGCGGCTCGAAAGAGGCGGGAAGCCTAGCACGCGCGGTTTTCGCGGGACAACGAACACCCCCGGCGCGGGTGGGCGGGGGACGGGCGTAGCTCCTCCCGAGCGTGGCGGTCAGTCCAGCACGATCACCCGCGCGGGCGCATGGACCGGAGCGAGGGCGCGCACGAAGTAGAGGCCGGGCCGCACGCGCCTCCCGGCGTCGTCGCGCAGGTCCCAGGTCCACGCGGCCTCCGCCGGTTCGGCCCGGCCGAGTCGAACGCGGCGCCCGGAGAGGTCGAGGACTTCAATCGCAGCCCCCGCGGATGTCCTCACGCGCGCGAAGTGCCGTGCGGGTTGCGGCGAGACCGCGAGCGGAGCGCCCGACGAACCGGGAGCCGACGCGGCCGAGGCCGGAGCCTCCCGCCTCCTCCCGAACACCGTGAACCCGATGCGCGCCTGGTCGGGCGGGAGCGGCAGCCACGCGTCGGCGCTGTCGGGCTCGGACTCGAGCCCGGCGGCGGCTGCCTCGGGAACGCGGTAGAGGTAGCCGCGCAGCGTGACGCTCCGGCCCTCGCGCGCCGCGACCTCGGCCCACGGCGCCCACCACGTGAGGTTGAAGTCGCCGCGCAGGCACATGGTGCCGCCCACCCGCGGCCACACGCGAGCGTCGTCCGCGAAGCTGTCGGGAAGCGTCAGCGTGACGGTGGCTTCGTAGAGCTCGGCCATGCGGTCCTGCCACCACGCTCCGCGGTCGAATGTGCCGAAGCTGTCGGCGGCGATCGAGAGCGGGGCGAGCCGTCCCGCAGGCCGCACCAGCGCCGCGCGCTCGTCGTGGAGCAGCGCCATCGGCTCCCCGGGTTCCCCCGCCGCGGCGCGCACCGCGGCCGCGGCGTCGAGCCGTCCCCAGCCGGTCTCGTCGTCGCGACCCGCCGCGCCGAGGTCGCGCGCCGTGGCGCGGAGGAGCTGCTGGAAGTCGGCGTCCGCGAGTTCCGGCCGCGCCGCCGCCATCAACCCGATCGCGCCGGTCACGAAGGGCGCGGCGAACGAGGTGCCCGAGGCGGCCATGTAGCCGGGCCACCGCGCACCGTAGGCGTTGGGATAGGTGGGTGCCGTGGTCCATACGTCGAGGCCCGGGGCCACGAGATCGAGCGCGGGGCCATATGAAGAGAACGCGGCGCGCCGGTCGCGCGCGTCGCTCGCGCCCACCGAGACGCACAGGCCGTGCGCGGCGAACGCCGCCGGGTAGAGCACCCCGGGCCCGAGGTGCCCGCGGTTGCCGCTCGAGGCCACCACCACGCAGCCGCGCGTGATCGCGTAGTAGAGCGCCATGCGCTCCACGCGGCTCCCGCCGCCCCCGGCGAACGAGAGGTTCATGGCGCGGGCGCCCGCGTCGGTGGCGTGGACGATCGCACGGGCGATCTCGAACGAGCTGGAGCCGCTGGTCGCCCCGGGCGAGATCTTGATGGGCACGAGCTCACACCCGCGATTTCCCTGCCCGTCGCCACCGCACAGCCCCGCGACCCCAAGCGAGTCGAAGTGCGCCCCGTCGTGGGTGAGTGCGGCCATCACCCCCGCCACCGCGGTGCCGTGTCCGTTCGAGTCGGCCCACGCGGAGGCGGGCCCGAGCGAGACGTTGCGCGCCGCGACCAGGCGGGGCGCGGCTCCGGGCGTCGCGCCCGCGAGGTCCGGGTGGTTCGGGTCCACGCCGGTGTCCGCGACCGCGAGCCTGAGCGCGTTCGAGCCGCACGAGATCGCCCAGGCCGCGCGCGCCCCCACGTCGGCGCCCTCGATCCCGCGGTAGGCGCCCGTGGCCCCCGCGTTCCAGAGCCCCCACTGGCGCGTGTCGCGCAGCAGCGGGTCCGCGGGGAGCGAGCCGTCGAGCGGGAAGTCGCACGCCTCGCGCG
>CAZIVR010000206.1:0-2392 GCA_964542745.1 uncultured bacterium | reverse complement strand
GGCGGCGGGACGCGGGCACCTAGCCGGCCGCGGACGAAACGAAGCGGGGCATGGCGCAGGGGGCGTCTTCGATCGCGCGCAGCCAGGACGGTGGAGCGCGATCGAAGCAGAGTGAGCCGGAGCGGGAGCGGAGGCGAACGTCCCCCGAAGCCATGCCCCGCTTCGTTGCGTCCGCGGCGCGCTACCGAACCAGCGTGACGCGCGTGCTCGCGAGACGGCCCGCGGCGTCGCGAGCGCGCACGAAGTAGATCCCGGCCGGGAGTTCGCGGCCGTCGTCGCCGCGGCCGCTCCACGACCAGCGGCCCTCCGCGCCGACGCCCGCGGCCCCGGAGGATACCCGGCGCCCCCGAGCGTCCAACACCTCGAAGCGCACCTCGTCCCGGGCGCCCGACCACGCGATCGCGGCCGCGCCGCGCGCCGGATTCGGGCTCACGGCGAGCCGCAGCGCGGCGTGGGCCGGCGCCGTGGGCCCGACGCCCACGGTGCCCTGCGGGACGCCGACCAGCCGGAAGTTGAGCGCCTTGCCCGGAACCTCGACGGCCGCGCTGCCGGCCGAGGCGCGCTCGAAGTAAGGACCGATCCCGGTCGTGAAGTAGGGGCTCTCGGTGCCGGTTCGCACGCGCGCGCCCAGCTTGTAATCGGCGTAGGTGCTCACCACCAGCCAGTAGTCGTGTCCCGGCTCGAGCACCGGGAAGCTCGTGAAATCGAAATGCGACGCCCACGCCGACACCGTGGGGATCTGGAGGAACTCGGCCTGCGCCAGCGGGGTCCCAAAGGTCATCGGCGGCTGGGATTGCCCCGTCGCGTCGGCGACGAAGACGATCCCCCGGTCACGATAGCCGGAAGAGGGGCCCGGCTTGAACACCAGCTCGATCCAGCGCAGCGAGACCGCCGCGGGGACGCGGAACTTCTGCACGACCTGAACCATCGCGGCGTTGGTCTCGGCCGTGGTCTTCATCACCGACTGGGCGACGACGTGGCCCTGGAGCACCCCGTCTCCACCGCACACGGAGTGGAGGAACACGGGGTGCGTGCCGGGCATGGGCTGGTACCGGTTGCCGCGGATCCAGCGCCCCTCCGGGAGCGCCGACGCGTCGTCGGCGTCGAACATGGCCATTTCGCTGCTGCTGTTCGCGAGCACCCGGTACTCGACCGCGGTCTCGGCGGGCGCGGGCTCGGCGACGCCCGGCAGCGTGCGCGTCACCACGGGCGGGCTGAGATCGAAGCGCGAGGCGTTGGTTGCGGAGTAGGTCGAGTAGTAGGTGCGCGTACGGAGCGCCACGACGGTCGGGTCGGGGGCCAGCGTCGCGGGATCCCAGAACACCACGTCGAGCCGCTTGTTCACGTAGTTCGAGGGCTGCACGGTCAGGCTGCAGGTCGCGAAGTTCTCGAGCGCTCCGAGCGGCTGCACGATCCCCTCGCCGCTCGCGACGAAGGTGATCCACGACGAGGCGGGGGTCGAGGTGAGCTGGATCGGCGAGCAGACCGGGTAGTAGAGAGCGTCGGGCACGGCCGGACGCCGCTCGGCCCCGACCCGGCCGCTCGGCCCGAGCAGCGCCGCGGCGAGCAGCACGGTCACGAACAGGGCGGGAAGCCAGCGCCTGAGGGCGGGAGTCATGGGGAAGGCACCTCGGACCACGACGCGCGGGGGGGACCCGCGAGGACCGTGCAAGGGTACTCCTCCCTCGCGGACCTCGGAAGTCCGAATTCGTCCCCCGCTCACCTCAGGGAATCCTCCGCGGCGAGCGCTCCGAGCGCCCGCTGGGCCGCGATCCGCTGGGCCTCCGAGCCCGCCTCCCAGCGGGCCGCCAGCGCCCGCTCCAGCGCGCCGCGCGCCTCCGCGCCCCGACCCATCACCAGCCACGCCCCGGCCTCGAGCGCGTGGCCGGTCGCCTCCTCGGGGTACATCGCCACCAGCCGGCGCGCGGTGCGGAGTGCGGCGTCGGGGCGCCCGCCCGCCATCTCCGCACGCACGCGATCCACGAGGATCAGCCCGTCGTAGGGCGCGAGCGCGCTCGCGGCGTCGAACGCCGAGTCGGCCTGCGCGGCGCCCCCCCGGAGCGCGAGCGCGTTGGCGAGCCGCTGCAGGTTCGAGGCGCGCAGCGGCTCGAGCGCGAGCGCGCGGCGCGCGGTGAACTCGGCCTCGCGCCCGAGCGAGTCGGCGGTCGCGGCGAGCCGGCCCGCCGCCGCTTCGAGCCCCTCGCCGCCGGCGCCGCCCGCCGCCATCGCCGCCGCGCGCGCGCCCCGCGGCGAACGGATCAGGTTGAGGCGCGCGAGGGCCGCGTCGCTGCGGAGCCGCCACAGCCCGTCCTCGTCGGGCAGGAGCGCGGTCGCGCGCCGCGACGCCGACAGCGCCGAGCCGGTCCACGCGAGCTGGTCCTCGAGCGTCGCG
>CAZIVR010000205.1:0-2428 GCA_964542745.1 uncultured bacterium | reverse complement strand
ACGAGCATGATCCCCTACGAGATGTCGGAGGACGACGTGCACGTCGGGCCCTCGGACTACGTCCCCTGGCTGCTCGACCGCAAGTGGTGCCACATCCGGATGGAGGGCACGACGTTCGGCGACGTGCCGCTCAACCTGGAGATGAAGCTCGAGGTGTGGGATTCGCCGAACTCGGCGGGCATCGTGATCGACGCGGTGCGCTGCGCGAAGCTGGCGCTCGACCACGGCCTGAAGGGCGCGCTGGTCGCGCCCTCCAGCTACTTCAAGAAGTCGCCGCCCGTGCAGATCCCGGACGACGCCTCGCGGGAGCTGGTCGAGGCGTACATCCGCGACCCGAAGGGGGTCGAGAAGGCGCTGCGCGAGAAGGGCGCGCCGGTGGTGAAGAAGGACGCCGCCCCGCTCGTGAAGGGCCGCAAGCCCGCGAAGGGCGCGAAGGCCGAGAAGCCGGTCCCGAGCATCGCGGCGCGGCTCGCGGCCAAGGGCCTGCCCGCCCGGTCGAAGGGGGCGCCCTCGATGAACGGCCACGCGCGCGCGGGAGCCGCGCCGAAGCGCGGGTCCGGCAAGCCGCGCCGCCGGCGCAAGCCGGCCGCGCGCTAGCGCGCGGCGTTCCCCAACGGAGCCGGGGGGCCGTGAACCCCGGGGGAAGGAGCCGCGCGTGAGCGGGCTGTTCGTCACGTTCGAGGGGGGCGAGGGCTCGGGCAAGTCCACCCAGATCGAGCGGCTCGCGGCGCGTCTCGCCGCCCGCGGGCTCGATCCGCTCCGGGTCCGCGAGCCGGGCGGAACCCCGCTCGGCGAGGGCGTGCGCGCGCTGCTGCTCGATCCGGGCCCGGTCCCGGCGCCGATGACGGAGGCGCTGCTGCTCGAGGCCGCCCGGGCCGAGCTGGTGGAGGCGGTGATCCGGCCGGCGCTGGCGTCCGGCCGCGTGGTGCTGTGCGACCGCTACGACGATTCCACGCTCGCCTACCAGGGCGCGGGCCGCGGGCTCGACGACGCGACGCTGCGGGCCCTGAACCGCGCCGCGACCGGCGGCCTCCGGCCGCACCTCACGCTGCTGTTCGACCTCGATCCCGAGACCGGCCTCGCGCGCCGCTCGCGGGCCCCCGGCGACACCAACCGGCTCGACCGCGAGCCGCTCGAGTTCCACGTGCGGGTGCGCCGGCGCTTCCTCGAGCTGGCGCGCGCCGAGCCCGGGCGCTGGACAGTGCTCGACGCGTCCGACCCCGCCGAGCGGCTCGAGGCCCGGGTGTGGGCCGCGGTCGAGCCGCGGCTCGCCGGCGTCACCGCCTAGACGCGGCCGGACGCCGATGGCGCTCCGTCCCCCGCTCCGCCTCCCGATCCTGCTGCTGTTCGCGCTCGGGCTGGTGCTCCGGCTGCCCGCCTTCACCGGCGCCCACGTCGAGGGCGACGAGGTGATCTACCACGGGCTGGTGCGGCAGATGGACGAGGGGCGCGGCTACAGCCTGGTGGGGCTCGGGCTCCCGGACGAGATCTTCCCGGGAGAGCAGTTCGCGCGGAAGCTCTTCTACCACCCTCCGGGCGGGCTGGCCTTCTTCTGGCTCTTCTGGAAGCCGCTCGGCGCGGCCGGGTTCGGGGCGGCGCAGGCAGCGGCCTACGCGATCTTCTTCTTCGCGATGCTGGCCTTCGCGCGCCGCGTGCTGGGGGAATCCCCCCCGGCGGCGACGCTCGCCGTCGCGCTGCTCGCGGCCGCCACGCCGATCGTCACCCACGTCACCACCCGCCACTGGCTCGACGGGCCGCTGCTGGCGGCGGCCACCGCGGCCGCGGTGGTGTGGGTGGACGCGGCCCGCACGCGGAGCCTCGCGCGCGCGGCGCTGGCGGGCGCTCTGCTCGGGCTCGCCTCGCTGGTCAAGACCACCGCGTTCCTCGCCCTGCCCGGGCTGTGGCTGGTGGCGTGGGCGCTCGAGCCCGCGGGCCGCCCCGATCGCCGCTGGCTGGCGTGCCTCCTCACCGCGAGCGCGGTCGCGGCGCTGGTCCAGTCGCCGTGGGAGCTGTGGCAGTGGGCGGTGCTCGGGAGCCCGTTCCCCTACTGGGCGGGCCGGCCGGTCGAGCGGCTGGTCTCGGACAACCCCTACGTCTGGTACGTCACCGTGGGCCGGAGCCCGTGGGTCTACCTGCAGGTGCTCCCGATCACGGTGTGGACCACCGTGCCGGTCGCGCTCGCGCTGGCGGTGCTCGGCCGGCGGGACCCGCGGCGGCGCGTGCTGTTCGCGCTCGCGGGCTGGGCCGCGATCGTGCTCGCCGCCCACATCGTGCTCGGGGCGCGCGGCTACTCCAAGCTGCTCCGCTACGTGATCCTGATCGTGCCCGCGATGATCGCGCTCGCCGGCTGGGCCGCGGGGCGCCTGCTCGGGGGCGGAGCCGGGCCCGCCTCGGCGCCGGCGGCGCGCCCGGCGGGCGGGAGGCCGCC
>CAZIVR010000204.1:0-2450 GCA_964542745.1 uncultured bacterium | reverse complement strand
CGGCCAAGAGCTGGGCGGCGCCGCGGTTCAGCCCGCCCGCGGCCGCGGGCGCCGGGCGATCCCGACGGCCGCGCCCGCCAGCAGCCCCGCGATCGCGAACCACTGGATCGCGTAGCCGAGGTGCGCGCCTTCCGGCTCGGGGCGGGGCGGGTCGCGGCGCGGCGAGCGCGGCTCGCCCGCGCCGGGAAGCGCGCGGGCCACCACGGCCGCCAGCCGGTACGGGAGCCGCGAGGCGAGCGAATCGCGCTCGAGGCGCGCCGCGCTCCACACGCGCGGTTCCCCCCGGCCGAGTTCGCGCAGGGCGCCGCCCGGAATCGGACGGGGGTAACCGGCGAGCAGCACCGTGACGGAAGTCGCCGTATCCGGGGGGAGCCCATCGGGCGGCGCCGAGGCGCCATCCTCGGCGGGGAGCCACCCGCGCTCCACGGGCACGGCGAGCGACTCCGCCTCGAGCAGGAACGGGGTGACGAGCACGACTCCCGGCGCGCCCTCGCGCGCGCGGCCGCGCAGGAGCACGTGGTGGCCGGGGTCGTAGCGTCCGCGCAGCCGGACGCGCCGCCCGCCCGCGGTCGCGTGAGCCGGGAGCCTGCCCCAGGTCTCCAGCACCGGGGCCTCGAGCCCGGCCCTCAGGGCCGCATTCGCCGCGCGCTTCCCGGCCAGGCGGTCCAGTTGCCAGAATCCGAGCCGGACCGCGACCAGCGCGGCCACGAGGATTCCAGCGACCGCGAGCCCCCGGCGGACGTTCACGAGCGCGCCCCGGCGCCGGCCGGGGGCGTCCGGGTCACGGGGCGGGCTTCGGCGCCGGGAGGTCGAAGGCCGTCACCACCGACTGGAAACCGCACTGCTTGTGGCTGCCGTCGCAGAACGGCTTGTTCCCGGACTGCCCGCACCGGCAGAGCGAGACGCGCGTCCGGCCCGCGAGCCCGAACGGACGACCCTCCTGATCCACCACCTCGAAGTCGCCCTCGATCCGGAGCGATCCGTTGTTGAGCACCGTCACGCGCGCGAGCGCCATGCATCCCCCTCCCGGAAGTGTTCCTCGAACCGTCGAACGGACGGGACGTTAGCAGGACGGAGCGGGCCCGGCGACCCGTCCCCGCCGCGGGATCCCGGCCGCCGCCGCGCCGGGTGAGCGGGCCGGGACGACGAAACTGCAACACCTCGGGCCTCCGGGCGTAGAATGCGGCAGGTTCGACGGGCCGGGCGGACGGGGCGTTCACCCTGCGGTCCCCCCGGCCGGCTCACTGAGGAGGGTGTCGAGGTGATCGAGCTTCTGGTGGTGATCGTGCTCGCGTGCGCCGCGGTGTTCGTGATCTCGATCCTGGGAGCGGTGCTCGGGGCCGTGCTCGGCCTGATCATGCTGCCCTTCCAGCTGCTCGGCTGGCTCTTCAAGGGCATCGGCTTCCTGATCGCGCTCCCGTTCCTCCTGCTCGGCGGGCTGCTGCTCGCGATCGTGCTCGGCGCGGGCGCGCTGCTGCTGTTCGCCCCGCTGCTGCCGCTGGTGCTGCTCGCGGCCCTCGCCTGGGCGCTCCTCCGCCGCCGGGGCCGCTCCGCGACCGCCTGACCCACGGCCCGCCGCGCCCTTGCGCGCGGCGGGCGCTTCCCGCATCCTGCGCGCGATCCCATCCAGCATCCATGCGGCTTCGCCGCGTCCGGCCCGGTCCGGCGCGGCACCGCCCATTTCCAGGAGAAGACGCGCCCATGGCCCCCGAGTTCATCTACACCATGAAGGACCTGCGCAAGGTCGTTCCTCCCAAGCGCGAGATCCTGAAGGGCATCTGGCTGTCCTTCTATTACGGCGCCAAGATCGGCGTCCTCGGCCTGAACGGCGCGGGCAAGAGCTCCCTGCTCCGCATCATGGCGGGCCAGGATCCCGACTTCATCGGCGAGGCCTTCCTCGGCAAGAACTTCACCGTCGGCTTCCTCGAGCAGGAGCCGAAGCTCGACCCTGCCAAGACCGTGCTCGGAAACGTGCAGGACGGCGTGGCCGACAAGGTGAAGATCGTCCAGCGCTGGAACGAGGTGAGCGCGAAATTCGCCGAGCCCATGGACGACGACGCCATGAACAAGCTGATCGAGGAACAGGGCAAGCTGCAGGACCAGATGGATTCGCAGAACCTCTGGGACCTCGACCGCCAGCTCGAGATCGCGATGGACGCGCTGCGCTGCCCGCCGAGCGACGCCGACGTGACCACGCTCTCGGGTGGTGAGCGCCGCCGCGTCGCGCTCTGCCGGCTGCTGCTCTCGCGCCCCGACCTGCTGCTGCTCGACGAGCCCACGAACCACCTCGATGCCGAATCGGTCGCCTGGCTCGAGCGCTTCCTGCAGGAGTACGAGGGCACGATCGTGGCCGTCACGCACGACCGCTACTTCCTCGACAACGTCGCCACCTGGATCCTCGAGCTCGACCGCGGCGAGGGCATCCCGTGGGAGGGCAACTACTCCAGCTG
>CAZIVR010000203.1:0-2549 GCA_964542745.1 uncultured bacterium | reverse complement strand
CCCCGAGCGCGGCCCCGGGCGGCGCGCCGGCGGCCCGCCGCGCGCGCGCGGCGCGCGCGGCCCGGGCTGGCTGCCCACCCTGCAGGTGCGCGTGAGCGACACCGGGGCCGGGATCCCGCGCGGGCTGTTCCCCAAGCTGTTCGACCCGTTCTTCACCACCAAGCCGCGCGGCACCGGGCTCGGGCTGGCGATCTGCCAGACCATCATGCACGAGCACGGAGGCACCATCGAGATCGCGAGCCGCGAGGGCAAGGGCACCACCGTCCTGCTGGGGTTCCCCCTGGAGAAGCGACATGGCGAAAGGCGACAGTCCGACCCGCGCCGAAACGGCTAGCACGCTGCTGATCGTGGACGACGAGCGCTCGCTGCGCTTCAGCATCGGCGAGTGGGCGCGCGACCAGGGGTGGCGCGCGCTCGAGGCCGCGAGCGGCGCCGAGGCGTTCGAGCGGCTGCGCGAGCAGCGCGCCGACGTCGTGCTGCTCGACCTGAAGCTCGGCGACGAGGACGGCATGCGGCTGCTCGAGCGGCTGCGCGACGACGACCGCGACCGCCCCGTGATCCTGCTCACCGGGCACGGGACCGTGAGCCACGCGGTCGAGGCCACCCGGCTCGGGGCCTACGACTTCGTGCTCAAGCCGCCCAACCTCGAGCACCTCGGCATCCTGGTGCAGCGCGCGCTCGAGCATTCCCGGCTCAGCCACGAGGTGCGCCACTACCGCGAGGAGGCGGCGGGCGCGCCGCGGGTGATCGGCGAGAGCGCGGGGCTCGCCCGCGCCATGCAGCGCCTCGAGAAGGCCGCCAAGAGCGGCTCCACGACCGTGCTGCTGCTGGGCGAGACCGGGGCCGGCAAGGAGATCATGGCGCGCTTCCTCCACGCGCGCAGCGCGCGCGCCGAGGGGCCGTTCATCGACCTCAACTGCAGCGCGATCCCCGAGCAGCTCCTCGAGAGCCTGCTGTTCGGGCACGAGAAGGGCGCCTTCACCGACGCCCGCCACTTCAAGAAGGGCCTGTTCGACCTCGCCCACGGCGGCACGCTGTTCCTCGACGAGATCGGGGAGATGACCCCGCAGCTCCAGTCCAAGCTGCTGCGCGTGCTGGAGACCCGGCGCTTCCGGCGCGTCGGGGGCCACGACGACGTGAGCGTGGACGTGCGGGTGGTGGCCGCCACCCACCGCGATCTCGAGAAGGAGGTCCGGGAGGGACGCTTCCGCGAGGACCTGTTCTTCCGCCTCAACGTCGTGGTGGTGACCATGCCGCCGCTGCGCGAGCGGGTGGAGGACATCGAATCGCTCGCCGCGCACTTCATCGCGCGCTTCTGCGCCGAGCTCGGGCGCCCGCCGGCCCGGCTCCATCCCGCGGCGCTCGCCGCGCTCGCCGCCTACGCGTGGCCGGGCAACGTGCGCGAGCTGCGCAACGTGATCGAGCGCGTGCTGCTGCTCGAGGCCGAGGGCGACGAAATCCGGACCGAGCACCTGCCCGCCGAGCTCGGCGGGAGGGAACGCCGTGCCGCGGGCGAGCTGCCGCACCCGTTCCCGCCCGGCGTGGTGCGGCCGCTCGCCGAGATCGAGCGCCTCGCCATCCAGCACGCGCTCGAGGTGTGCGCCTCGAACAAGACCCGCGCCGCCCAGTTGCTCGGGATCTCGCGGCAGACGCTCCGCACCAAGCTCCGCGAGTACGCCTTCACCGACGACGGCGACGAGGGCGGCGACTAGGACCGTCCGGCCGCCTCGCCCGAGCGCGGCGGCTTCCCGCGGCCCGCCCGCGTTCCCGCGCGGCCCGGATTCCCGAACCGGGACGCCCCGTCCCGCGGTGCTCCCCGTTCCCGCCCGCCGGATCTCCCCGCCGCGCCGCGGCTCCCGCCCACAAACGAGTCGCCTCCGGCCGGCCCCCGGCGCGGAGTTGAGCGGGCGCGCTGCACGCGCGCCCTCGCGATCCGCACGCCCGGGGGCATCCCCCCACCGCCGGCCGGGCACGAAGGCCACGCCGGGGATGTCGCGCTAAGCGACGGATTCCGTTGCGACTGCGGGTTCGCGCCGCGCCCCTCCCCGGGGTCCCGCCGCGCGCGGAGGGTGCCCGCGATTCCGCCGGAGGCCGCCGCGCGCCGCGTGGCACGCACGGTGCAAAACGCCGGGGTGCCCCAACCCCGAGAGGAACGTGATGGCGCACCTTCTCATCATCGACGACGAACTCAGCACGTCCTGGGCGCTCGCCGAAGGCCTGACCGACGACGGCTTCACCATCGACACCTTCCGCTCGGCGGAAGACGCCCTGGCGTGGCTCCGGCGGGGGGGACGCAGCGACCTCGCGATCTCGGACCTGCGCCTGCCGGGTATGAGCGGACTCGACCTCGCCCGCCGCCTGTCGCGCGGGCGCCACGCCCAGCCGGTGATCGTCGTGACCGCCTACGGCTCGTACGAACTGGCCCGCGACCTGTCGCGCGCCGGCGTGGCCGAGTGCTTCTCCAAGCCCTTCGCCATGGACGCGCTGCGCCGCGCGGTGCGCCGCGCGCTCGCGGCGTGGTCGCGCCGCGGCGCCCGGCCGGCGGCGCG
>CAZIVR010000202.1:0-2564 GCA_964542745.1 uncultured bacterium | reverse complement strand
AGGCGGAGCGGGCGGCCCGGATTCTGGAGCTGGGACCGGCGCGTGCGGAGCGCCGCCGGGCCTCAGTCGTGCTCGTCCTCGATCTCCCCGACGATCTCCTCGAGGATGTCCTCGAGCGTGATGATGCCGAGGAAACGCCCGTCCGAGTCGCGCACCACGGCCATCGCGCGCTTGGCGCGCCGCAGGGTCTGGAGCACCTTCGAGACCGGCATGTCGGGCGAGACGAAGATCGCCGAGTAGACGGCGTCCATCAGGATCACGAGCCCCTTCAGGCTGAACAGGCTGAAGAGATCCTTGGTGTTGACGATCCCGACGATGTTGTCGGGGCTTCCCTCCCACACCGGCATGCGCGTGTGGGCGGTCTCGCGGCAGGTCTCGAGGATCACCTCTTCCGAGGCGTCGAGCGACAGCGTGATCACCCGCTCGCGCGGCACCATCGTGTCGCGCACGGTCTTGTCGGAGAGCTCGAACACGCGCTGCACCAGGCTGGCCTCGTCGGCCGGCATCACGCCCGCCTCCTGGGTCTCCTCGACCAGCATGCTCAGCTCCTCGACCGAGTGCGCGGTGTGGTGGCTGGTGAGGGGCGGCAGCCGCAGCATGCGCACCACCCAGTTGCCGGCGCCGTTCATGGTGCGGATGAACGGGCGGAACACGCGCCCGAACGTCAGGAGCGGGCCGGCCACGATCAGGGCCACGTCCTCGGCGCGCTGGAGCGCGATCGCCTTGGGGGCGAGTTCGCCGAGCACCACGTGCAGGAAGGTGATGAGCAGGAAGGCCACCGCCACCGCGGCCGCGTGCGCCGCGGCGTCGCCCCAGCCCGCCGGGAGCGCGGCGAACCACGGCTCGAAGAAGTGGGCGAGCGCCGGCTCCCCCACCCAGCCCAGCGCGAGGCTCGCGAAGGTGATGCCGAGCTGGGTGGCGGCGATCGAGTCGTCGAGCCGTTCGACCGCGTCGCGCACCGCGATCGCGCCGAACTTGCCCTCCTGCAGGAGCTCCTCGACGCGCGTCCAGCGCACCGTCACCAGCGCGAACTCCGCGGCCACGAAGAAGCCGTTGAGCCCGACGAGCAGCGGCACCATGAGCAGGGCGCCGATGTCCAGCAGGGTCCCGGTCACCTCCGACCTCCCGTCACTCGACGCGCTGCCGGCCCTCGAGCGCGCGCGCGAGAGTGACCAGGTCGGAGTACTCGAGATCGGAGCCCATCGGCACCCCGCGCGCGATGCGCGTGACCTGGATCCCGATCGGCGCGAGCAGCCTCGTGAGGTAGAGCGCGGTGGCCTCGCCGGCCACGTTGGGGTTGGTGGCGAGGATCACCTCGCGCACCTCGACCGCGCCGCCCTCGCGCACCTGGGTGCCGGCGGGCGGGCGCAGGCGCTCGAGCAGCTCGCGGATGCGCAGGGTCTCGGGCGTGGTGCCGTCGAGCGGCGAGAGCGCGCCGCCCAGCACGTGGTAGCGGCCGCGGAACTGGCCGGTGCGCTCGAGCGCGATCACGTCGCCCGGCTGCTCGACCACGCAGATCAGCGCGCCGTCGCGGCGCGGGTCGGTGCAGATCGGGCAGGGGTCGTTCTCGCTGAAGTTCCCGCACGTGCCGCAGAAGCCGACCTTCTCGCGCAGCACGCGGATCGCCTCCGCGAGCCGCAGCGCGTCCTCGCGGGGCGCGCGCAGCAGGTGGAGCGCCAGGCGCTGCGCGCTCTTCTGCCCGATGGTCGGGAGCTTGACCAGTTCCTCGATCAACTGCTCGAGGATCTTGGATCCGTACATGCCGGGAGCCGCGGCCTCAGAAGGGCAGCTTGAAGCCGCCGGTGACCCGGGCGATGGACTCCTGCATCTGGGCCTCCGACGTCTTCTGCGCCTCGGACACCGCGGTCAGGATCAGGTCCTCGAGGAGCGTGACGTCCTTCTCGGCGAGGGCCTCGGGGCCGAGCTTGAGCTCCTTGAGGCGCTGCTTGCCGTCCACCACGGCGCGCACCATGCCGCCGCCGGCGCTCGACTCGAAGCGCATCTCCGCGAACTGCTCCTCCAGCTCGCCCATCTGCTTCTGCACCTTCTGGGCCTGCTTCACCATGTCGCCGAAGCTCTTCATCATCTGCGGGGTTTCTCCTCACGGGATGCGGGCCGCTCGACGGTCTCGCCCTCGAACCAGGCGATGGCCCGGTCCACGAGCGGCTTCACCTCGTCGGCCGCCGCCTGCGCCGGCGACGCCACGCCGGACACGCACCGCAGCAGCCGCGAGTCTCCGAACACGCGCCGGATCTCTTCCCCGATCAGCGCGCGGTTCTCCTGCTCCTCCACCACCACGCGGCGGAGGTCGTCCATGCCGATCAGCACCTCGTCGCCGCGGCAACCCACGAACCGGCACGACTCGAGGAACGCGCCCAGCATGCGCTTGCGCCCGTTGATGCCGGCGAGCACGTCCTGCCAGCCGGCCTCGAGCTCGGGCGTGACCTCGGCGGGAGCTTCCTCCGCCGGAGCCTCGGGTTCCCGCACCGCCGCGGCGCGCGCGGGCGCGAAGCCGGTCGCGGCGCCGGCGGCCGGGGCCGCGCGCGCGAAGGCGGCGACCGGCG
>CAZIVR010000201.1:0-2603 GCA_964542745.1 uncultured bacterium | reverse complement strand
AAAAGGATTCCGGGGGTTCGCACAAGAGAGGGTCAACGCCGGGCCCCGAGCCCGGAGAAAGGAGGTCGTCGTGAACAAGGTCTTGCTCGGACTGCTGCTGGGCGGAGTGCTGGGAGTGCTCGACGGGCTCACCGCGTGGTTCACCCCCGCGGTGCGCGATCAGATGATGGGAATCGTGATCGGTTCGACCGTGAAGGGGCTGGTCGCCGGGGTCGCCATCGGGTTCTTCTCCCGCAAGGTGAACTCGCTGCCCTGGGGCATCGTCTTCGGTCTGGCGGTGGGGGCATTGCTCGCCTACGCCGTGGCCGCGATGCCGGATGCCAGCGGCAAGCACTACTACCTGGAGATCATGCTGCCCGGCTCGCTGGTCGGCCTGATCGTCGGCTACGCCACGCAGAAGTACGGGCGGCCCGCGGCGGCCTCGCGCACCTGACCCTCACGCGAGGAGGACCCATGTCACGCGTCGTTCATTTCGAGATTCCGGCCGACGACACCGGGCGCTGCGAGGCGTTCTACCGGGAGGTGTTCGGCTGGGACTTCCGGAAGTGGGACGGGCCGATGGAGTACTGGATGGTCGCCACCGGCGCCGGCCCGCGCGGTATCGACGGCGGGATGATGCAGCGTCAGGCGCCCGGGCAGGGTGTCGTCAACACCATCGAGGTCGAGTCCCTCGACGCCGTCGTGCAGAAGGTGGTCGGACGGGGCGGCGCGGTCGCGGTGCCCCGGTCGGCGATTCCCGGCGTCGGCTGGATCGCCTACTGCACCGACACCGAGTCGAACCTGTTCGGACTGATGCAGCCCGACGAAGCGGCGAAGTAGCGGCGGCGGGGCGGCTCGCGGCGGGCCGCCCCCCGCGCTTGACCGGGCCGCGGACGCCCCCTAGCTTCCGGCGCGGCCCGGTTCGCGCGCGGTGCGCGGGGTGCGGGCCGCCCACCATGCCCGCCACGACCGCTCCCGGCCTGACCGATTTCATCGCCCGCACGCTCGCGGGCGAACGCGTGCCGCTCGCGCGCGCCCTCTCGCTCGTGGAGAACGAGTCCCCCGACGCGGTGGCGCTGCTCGACGCGTGCTTCCCGCACACCGGGCGCGCGTTCCGGATCGGCATCACCGGCCCGCCCGGGGCCGGCAAGAGCACGCTGGTCACGCGCCTCGCGGCCGAATACCGCGCGCGCGGCGAGACCGTGGGCATCGTGGCGGTGGACCCCACCAGTCCCTTCAGCGGCGGTGCGCTGCTCGGCGACCGGGTGCGCATGGCCGACCTCGCCGGGGACGACGGCGTCTTCATCCGCTCGATGGCGACGCGCGGCAGCCTCGGCGGGCTCGCGGTCCACACCTCGCAGGTGTGCGACGTGCTCGACGCGGCCGGGTTCTCGCGGCTGCTGATCGAGACGGTGGGCGTGGGGCAGAGCGAGCTGGAGGTGGCGCAGACCGCCGACTCGACCGCCGTGGTGCTGGTGCCCGAGTCGGGCGACGGGATCCAGGCCATGAAGGCGGGCCTGATGGAGATCGGCGACCTGTTCGTGATCAACAAGGCCGACCGCGAGGGCGCCGAGCGCGCGGCCTACGCCATCAACACCGCGCTCGAGCTGCGGGACGCGGGCGCGGGCTGGAGCCCGCCGGTGCTGCTGACCGTGGCCTCGCGCGGGACCGGGATCGAGGACGTGGTGGACCGTTTCGAAGAGCACCTGGTCCACCTGCGCGGACACGCGGGACTGGACCGGCGCCGGCGGCGGCGGCTCGAGCAGCACCTCGAGGACCTGCTGCGCGCGCGGCTGTGGAACGGCCTGCGCGAGCGGATCGGCGAGGCCGCCTGGCGCGACGGCGTGGACCGGCTCGCCCGGCGCGAGTGGACGCCGCACCGGGCGGCGGCGGAACTCGAGGAGCGGTCCCGGGGGTGAGGCGGCCCGCCGGAGCCGCGGGGCGCGGGCGGGACGGACGCCCCCGGCGCGTGACGACTTCCTGTCGTCACCTCCCCGGAGCGGCCGCGTAGCAGCGAAGGAAGGGAGGGTCCGATCATGACGACGAACCGGCAGGAACTGGCGACGCTGGCCGGGGGCTGCTTCTGGTGCCTGGAGGCGGTGTTCCTCGAGGTGAAGGGAGTCGAGAAGGTGGTTTCGGGTTACGCGGGCGGCCACGACCCGAACCCGAACTACAAGGACGTGTGCGCCGGAGGCACCGGCCACGCCGAGGTGGTGCAGGTGACGTTCGATCCCGGGGTGGTTTCCTATCGCGACCTGCTCCGGGTGTTCTTCAGCATCCACGACCCCACCACGCTCAACCGGCAGGGCCACGACGTGGGCACGCAGTACCGCTCGGCGATCTTCACCCACTCGGTCGAACAGGACCGGGTCGCGCGCGAGGTGGTGGACGAACTCACGGCGGCCGGCCTGTGGAGCGATCCGATCGTCACCGGGATCGAGGCGGCCTCGGACTTCTTCCCCGCGGAGGCCTACCACCAGAACTACTTCGCGCGGAATCCCGACCAGCCCTACTGCCGGGCCGTGGTGGCGCCGAAGGTCGCGAAGTTCCGCAAGGCGCACCTCGAGCGGCTGAGGGCCTGACCCGCGCGCCGCGCCCGCCCCGCGTGCGCCGTGCCCCGACGG
>CAZIVR010000200.1:0-2609 GCA_964542745.1 uncultured bacterium | reverse complement strand
GGGCTACGGCACCGGCGCGATCATGGCGGTGCCCGGGCACGACGAGCGCGACTGGGAGTTCGCCCGCGCCTTCGGCCTCCCGATCCGCGAGGTGGTGCGCGGGGGAGACGTGGAGCGCGAAGCCTACGTGGACCTCGAGCGGGGCGTCGCGGTCCGTTCCACCACCCCGGACGGCTCCTTCTCGATCGACGGCTTCAAGGCTCCCGAGGCGATCGCGAAGATCACCGCCTGGCTCGAGGCGCGCGGCAGCGGGCGCCGCGCGGTCCACTACAAGCTCCGCGACTGGCTGTTCTCCCGTCAGCGCTACTGGGGCGAGCCCTTCCCGGTGATCTGGGTGGACGGGGAGCATCGAGCGCTCCCGGAAGACCGGCTCCCGGTGCGCCTGCCCGAGAGCGCCGAGTTCAAGCCCACCGGCACGGGAGAGAGCCCGCTCGCCTCGGTGCCCGGCTGGGTCGAGACCACCGATCCCGCGACCGGCCGTCCGGCGCGCCGCGAGACCAACACCATGCCCCAGTGGGCCGGGTCGTGCTGGTACTTCCTGCGCTTTCTCGACCCCAAGAACCCGAACGCCCCGGTGGACCCCGAGCTCGAGCGGCACTGGATGCCGGTGGACCTCTACGTCGGGGGCGCCGAGCACGCGGTGCTGCACCTGCTCTACGCGCGCTTCTGGCACAAGGTGCTGTTCGACTCCGGCGTGGTGAGCACGCCCGAGCCGTTCCGCAAGCTGGTGCACCAGGGGACGATCCTCGGCGAGGACGGCCAGAAGATGTCCAAGTCCATCGGCAACGTGGTGAGCCCGGACCGGATGATCGACCTCTACGGCTCGGACGCGCTGCGGATGTACGAGATGTTCATGGGCCCGCTCGAGGCCTCGAAACCGTGGAACACCAAGAGCGTCGAGGGCATCACGCGCTTCCTCGACCGGGTGTGGCGCCTGTTCGTGGGGGAGGACGGCCGGCTCGTCCTGACCGAGGACGCGCCCACCGAAGAGGCCCTGCGGCTGCTGCACCCGACGATCCGCAAGGTCACCGAGGACCTCGAGGCGCTCAAGTTCAACACCGCGATCGCGAAGATGATGTCGTTCGTGAACGAGGTGATGAAGCTGCCCACGCGGCCGCGCGCGCTGCTCGAGCCCTTCGTGCGGCTGATGTCGCCGTTCGCGCCGCACCTCGGGGAGGAGCTGTGGAGCCGCCTCGGCAACGCGGACACGATCGCCTACGCGCCGTGGCCGGACTTCGACCCGGCGCTGTGCGTCGAGGACACCGTGACGGTGGCGGTGCAGGTCAACGGGAAGCTGCGGGCCACGCTCGAGCTGCCCCGGGGCGGCGACCAGGCCGCGGCGGAATCCGCGGCGCGCGCCGACGAGCGCGTGGCCCGGTACCTCGAGGGCGCCGAGGTGCGCAAGGTGATCTACGTGAAGGACAAGCTGCTGAACCTGGTGGTCGCCGCGGGGTGAGCGCGGCCGGCCCGCGCCGGGCGGCGGCGCTCGGCCTCGCGGCCGCCCTGCTCGCGTCCGGGTCGCTCGCCGCGGATCCGGCGCCGCGCGCCGCCGCGCGCCTCACGCTCGACAACGACCACTTCGACTTCTGGCTGAAGCCCGGCGACCGCCCCGACTTCGGCTACACGCACGGCACCGAGATCGCCGTGAGCCTCCCGCGGGCGCGGCGCGGACGCGAACGCCTCGTGCCCGGCTGGCTCCACGGATCGGGCGCCGCCGGGGGAGAGCGCGCGCTCGAGTTCCGCCTGCGGCAGGACATCTACTCGCCGTGGACCTACCCGCCCGATCGCCCCTACGCGGGGTGGCTCGAGGTCGCGGCGGGCGTGTCGCGCTCCGGAGCCCGGGGGCGCGGCGAGTTCCTGCTGCACGCCGGCGTCACCGGGCAACCCTCGCTCGCGAGCGCGGTCCAGCGCGAGATGCACCGCCGCTTCAACCACGGCTACCAGCCCGACTGGTCCGGACAGCTTCCGTTCGAGCCCGGCTTCGGCGCGTCGCTGGCGGCCACCCGCCGGATCGCCGCGGGCGGGCCCCCGGGCGGGCCCGGCGCCGCGCTCGACGTCTCGGCGCGTGCCCGCCTCGCGACCCACGCCGTGGACCTGCGCGTGGCACTCCCGGTCTCGGCCGGGTTCGGGATGCCGGCGCCCGGGAGCCCCTCGGTCACCCGGGGCCTCAGGCTTTACGTGAAGGCCCACCCCAAGCTCGACCTGGTGGCCCGGGACGAGTTCCTCGATGGGCCGCTGTTCCGCGATCACCCGGCCCCCGGGGCGAAGCGCGCGGTCGTCGAGTCCGAGGTGCTGGCCGGGACCGGCTGGGGCGCGTTCGCCGTGGAGTGGGCGGTGAAGCGCCGGTCCCGCGAGTTCGCGGGCCAGCCGAAGCCCCACACGTACGCGACCCTCTCGGCGACCTGGAGTCCCTGAGGAACACCCGGCGTCCGGAATTCCGACGGCGCGCCGAGCGATATCGTCCCGGCCGGCAGGTGACATGCGGCATCGCGCCGCGCGGCCCGCACCGCGCGGGAGGGTGGGGGCGCCCGGCACGATCCGGCTTCGGAGCTCACGGCCCCGCGGAGTCCGGGGCTGCGTCACGGGCTTAGGTTTACATAATATCTATT
>CAZIVR010000199.1:0-2618 GCA_964542745.1 uncultured bacterium | reverse complement strand
CGCGCCGCGCAGAACGGCACGTGCACGTAGAGCCCGGGCCCGGCCTCGGCGCGCGCCCGCGCGTCCGGGCCGTCGGCAGCGGCGGCGGCGCGCCGCACCCGCCCCGCGCTCCCGCCCGGGAGATCGGGCGCCGCGCCCGCGGCGCGGGTCAGCGGATCAGGTTGAAGATGCGGTTCCATCGGGGCCAGTGCCGCTCCGAGTCCCACGACCAGTACAGGAACATGGCGCGGCCCTTCACGAGATCCATGGCCAGCGGCCCCCAGTAGCGGCTGTCGTTCGAGTTGTCGCGGTTGTCCCCCATCATGAACAGCTCGTCGTCCCCGACCGTGTACGGCCCGAAGTTGTCGCGCGCGTCGAGCCCCGCCGGGCGCACGGTCGCGTCGCTGTGCCGCACGTAGGGCTCGCGCAGCTCGGTCCCCTCCACCGAAACCACCTTGTCGCGGATCTCGAGGGTCTGGCCCTCGGTGGCGACGCACCGCTTGATGAAGTCCTTGGTGGGATCCTGCGGGAACTGGAACACGATCACGTCGCCGCGCTTCGGCGGCCGGAGCCCCGGCAGCCGCACGTGCGTGAAGGGGATCTTGGGTCCGTACTCGAACTTGTTCACGAAGAGGAAGTCCCCGACCAGCAGCGTGTCGCGCATGGACTCGGACGGGATCCGGAACGCCTGGATCACGAACGCCCTCAGGAACAGGGTCAGCACCAGGGCCCACAGCGCCGCCTCGACGTATTCCCTCACCACCGACCGGGTCTTGCCCGCCATGAAGCTTCCTCCTGCGGCGCGGCCGCGCCGTCCTGCGTCACGGGCGGTCCGGGCCGCCCCTCCGAATCAGCGATCCACCTTCAGGACCGCGAGGAACGCCTCCTGCGGCACCTCGACGGTTCCGATCTGCTTCATGCGCTTCTTGCCTTCCTTCTGCTTCTCGAGAAGCTTGCGCTTGCGGCTGATGTCGCCGCCGTAGCACTTCGCGATCACGTTCTTGCGGATCGCGCCGATGGTCTCGCGCGCGATGATCTTGCCCCCGATCGCCGCCTGGATCGCGACCGCGAACATCTGGCGCGGGATCAGCTCCTTGAGCTTCTGGCACAGGCTGCTGCCGTAGGCGTAGGCCTTGTCGCGGTGCACGATCGCCGACAGCGCGTCCACCGTGTCGCCGTTGAGCAGCACCTCGAGCTTCACCACGTCGCCCTCGCGGTAGCCGTCGAACTCGTAGTCCAGCGAGGCGTAGCCGCGCGACACCGACTTCAGGCGGTCGTAGAAGTCGAGCACGATCTCCGCCAGCGGCAGGCGGTACCCGACCCGCACCCGCGTCTCCTCGAGGTGCTCCATCCCGACGAAGATGCCGCGCCGGTCCTGGCAGAGCTTCATGATGTTCCCGAGGTAGTCGGTGGGCGTCATCACGTGGGCCAGGACGTAGGGTTCGTCGATGGACTCGATGTTCTGCACCGGCGGCATGACGCTGGGGTTGTCCACCTTGATCACGTCGCCGTTGGTGAGGAGCACCTGGTACTCCACGCTCGGCGTGGTGGCGATCAGGTCGATCTGGAATTCCCGCGAGAGCCGCTCCTGCACGATCTCCAGGTGCAGCAGGCCGAGGAAGCCCGCGCGGAAGCCGAAGCCGAGCGCGACCGAGGACTCCGGCTCGTAGACCAGCGCCGCGTCGTTGAGGCGCAGCTTGGCCAGCGCCTCCTTCAGGTTCTCGTACTGCTCCGAGTCGATCGGGTAGAGGCCCGAGAACACCATGGACTTGGTCTCGCGGAACCCGGGGAGCGGCTGGATGGACGCCGCCTCCGCGAGGCCCAGCGTGTCGCCCACGCGCGCGTCGGCGACGCTCTTGATCCCGGCCACGATGTAGCCCACCTGCCCGGCGTGCAGCTGGGCGGTCGGCTCGAGCTTGAGGCGCAGCCGCCCGACCTCGGTGACCTCGTATTCCTTCCCGTTCGAGAGGAAGCGGATGTGGTCGCCGGCCTTCACGCGGCCGTCCACCACGCGCACCAGGCACACCACGCCGCGGTACTGGTCGAACTTCGAGTCGAAGATCAGGGCGCGCAGCGAACCGTCGAGGTTGCCGCCCGGCGGCGGGATGTCGGCGATCACCTGCTCGAGCAGCTCGGGCACGCCGAGGCCGGTCTTGGCGCTGATGCGGCAGACGTGCTCGGCGGCCACGCCCGTGATGTGCTCGATCTCGAGGGCCACGTCGTCGGGGCGCGCGGCGGGCATGTCCACCTTGTTGATCGCTCCCACGATGGCGAGATGCTGGTCGCGCGCGAGGAAGTAGTTGGAGAGGGTCTGGGCCTGGACCCCCTGCGAGGCGTCCACCACGAGGATCGCCCCCTCGCAGGCCGCGAGGCTCCGCGACACCTCGTAGGTGAAGTCCACGTGGCCGGGCGTGTCGATCAGGTTGAGCTGGTAGTCCACGCCGTCGCGGGCCCGGTATTCCATGGCGATCGCGTGCGACTTGATCGTGATCCCCTTCTCGCGCTCGAGGTCCATGTCGTCCAGCACCTGCGCCTTCATCTGCTGGGGCGTGAGCGTGCGGGTGATCTCGAGCAGCCGGTCGGCCAGCGTGCTCTTGCCGTGGTCGATGTGGGCCACGATGCAGAAGTTGCGGATGTGG
>CAZIVR010000198.1:0-2636 GCA_964542745.1 uncultured bacterium | reverse complement strand
GAGCCCCCGTGACTCGCTCGAGCCACGGGGGCTTCTCGCTGGGCCGCGCGGCGCGGCGCCGCGTCGGGAGCAGCCCGGCCCCCGTTGGAGAACGCGCCGCGGAGGCGCCGTTCCCGAGAGGAGGCTAGCGGGTGACCGCGGCGGTTGCCGTCGCCCGAGGGGGCACGGCCCCCTCGCACATCGCCACCAGCAGGTCCCGGTATTTCTTCGCGGTCTCGGGCTGGCCCGCCCCCTCGGCCGCCAGTTCCGCCCCGCGAATGCTGTTGAGCCGCGCGGGCGCCGTGCGCATCGAGGCCTCGTATTCCGCGAGCGCCTCGGCCGGCCGCCCCAGCTCGAGGAGGAGGTCGGCGAGCTGCTCGCGGGCGGGCAGGACCGAACCCGGCGTCACCGGGTGCTTGTCGGTCCGGTCCTCGAGGTCGGCCGCCGAGCGCATCAGGGCGAGGGCCTCGCCGTCGCGCTTCCGGGCTCGCGCCAGCCAGCCCTCGGCCGCGAGGCGCTGGATTTCGACCTGCGTGGCCCAGTCGAAGCCCTTGCGGCCGTCGAGCGCGGCCTTGATTTCCGCCAGCCGCCCGGCGGCCAGCCGCGCCGCCTTCAGGTCTCCCGAGCGGGCGCCGCCGACCGCGCGAGCGAAATGCAGGATCGCCTCCGCGTAGGGGTAGCGGTCCCACGGGAAGTCGGCCGGCCGGGGGGCGAGGGCCGCGGCCGCCTTCCAATCCCGGCGCTCGAGGGCGTGGCGCGCGGGGATCGCGGCCAGCGCGTAGCCGGCCGAGAAGGTGGGGAGGTCGAAGGCGGTGACCTTCGCCACCCCGTTCACGATCTCGAGCGCGGCGGCGTCCTGCCCGGTCTGCAGGTAGGCGTACTCCATGTAGTCCATGGCGTGCAAGGCGTCGAACGACGTGGCTTCCGGATGGGTCGCGGCGATCCAGGCCTGCGCGGTCTCGGCGGAGCGGCGGTTCGACTCGATGGACTCCCGCCACATGCCGAGGCGCGTGAAGATGTGCGACGGCATGTGCAGGGCGTGCGGGGCGGAGGGCGCGATCCCCGCGTAGGCGCGGGCCGCGGGGAGCGCCAGCCCGGCCAGATCCGGGTAGTCGAACGAGTGGATCATGTAGTGCGCGATCCCGGGATGCTCCGGCTCGAGCGGCAGGAGGCGGTTGAGCACCTCGGCGGCGCGCTTCTGGAGCGCGTAGCTCTTGTCGGGGGGAGAGTTGTAGGCCACCCCGAGCATGGCGAGCGCATGGAAGATCGCGGCCTCGGAGTCGTCCGGGTTCCGGCGGGCCACCTCCGCCATGCCCTGCTCGAAGGCGCGCACCCGGGCCGGGTGCGGCACGTCGTCCCCGCGATAGAACGCGCCGATCGCTCCGACGTAGTCGCGCTCGCGCTCGCTGCGGTGCGGGAGCGACGCCGCCTTCTCGGCGGCGCGCCGGCCCGCCGCGAACTCCGCCTCGGTGGGCGGCCCCCACACCGGATGGAAGTTGCTCATGGCGATGCCCCAGTAGGCCATGGCGCAGCCGGGGTCCTTCGCCGCGACCTTCGCGAAGGTGGCCGCCGCCTCCGTGTACGCGAAGGAATGGAGCAACGCCACGCCGCGCGTGAAGAGGGGCTGGTACTCGGTGGGCGTGGTCACCGGGAAGCGGACCTTCCCGAGCTTTGCGGTTTCGAGATGGGGTCGTTCGGGTTCGTGGTCGCCGCGCGCCGCCGGCGCGAGGGTCAGGCTCGCCGCCACGGCGAGGATCCACAGCCGCATTCGCATCGCTGCCTCCCTGGGGATCGGCCGGCGGACTCGCATCCGGCCGAGAGGTTCGGGCGCCTGGACGAGGTCGCCGCGGCTCACGCCCGCGAACCCCGACCCGGGTTCGAGCGATCGCGCCCGCCGCCGTCCGACCGGCGCCTCGCGACGTCCGCGGTGAGGCGCCGACGGGCAGGATAGCGCTTCCCCCCGCCCTCCGGGAGCGCCGAACTGCCTCCCGCGTGACCGGCACCCGCGGTTTCTGACACCATTCGCGCGGTCCGAGTTCGCGTGGCGCGCGTGGAGGGAGGTTCGGGATGCGGGAGCCGGGTCGGGGCCGGGGACGCGAGAAGCCGCGGGAGCCGGCGCGTCCGGCGATTCCCGCGGGGCACCCGGCGCTGGTCGTGCCGGGCCTGCTGGTGGCCGCGCTCGCCGCGATCGTGGTGACCTTCCCGATCGCCGACTTCGACCTCTGGCAGCACCTCGCGGTGGGGAAGCACCTGTGGCAGTCGGGCTCGATCCCGCAGCGGCACCTGTGGTCGTGGCCCGCCTACGGCGAGCCGGGCGTGCCGCCCTCCTGGCTGTTCCGGGCCCTGCTGTGGCCGGTCTGGGAGCACGGCGGCGTGGCCGGTCTCTTCGCGTGGCGCTGGATCACCACGCTCGCCGCGCTCGCCCTCGGCTGGGCCACCGCCCGCCGGATGGGGGCGCGCGGCGCGAGCCCGCTGGTGGCGCTCGCGCTCGGGGCGATGGTCTATCGCGAGCGCACCATGATGCGGCCCGAGACGCTCGCCGCGCCGCTGTTGGCGGCGACCCTGCTGGTGCTGGAGTGGCGGCGGCAGGGAGGCCGGCTCCGCCTCGCGGGGCGGGCCATGGATCCGTCGCTCCTGCTGGTGCCGCTCGCGTGGGT
>CAZIVR010000197.1:0-2729 GCA_964542745.1 uncultured bacterium | reverse complement strand
GGTTGTAGTCGATGATCCCGCACAGGTTGTCGAGCCGGTAGTGGGCGGCGAACATCGCGGCTTCCCAGATCTGGCCCTCCTGCTGCTCGCCGTCGCCCATCACGCAGTACACGCGGCGCGGGTGCCCGTCGATCTTGGCGGCCTTGGCGACGCCGCACGCCACCGACAGCCCCTGCCCGAGCGAGCCCGCCGACACCTCGATGCCCGGCGTGTCGTGGCGCGACGGGTGCCCCTGGCAGTGCCCGTCGAACGCGCGGAACTTCATGAGGTCCTTGAGCGGGAAGTAGCCGCGCTCGGCCATCAGCGAGTAGATGACCGGCGTGACGTGGCCGATCGAGAACGTCCAGAAATCGCGGTCCGGCCACTGCGGGTTCTTCGGGTCGAGGTTCATCTCGTGGAAGAACAGCGCGGTGCCGAAGTCGGCGCAGGAGAGCGGCCCGCCGGAGTGCCCGGTCTGCGACTTGGTGAGCATCGCGATGATGTCGCGGCGGATGTCGAGGGCCTTGGCCTGCAGCTTCTCGACCGGCCACAGCAGGCGGCCCGGCTGGTGGGCGGCCTCGAGCTCGGCGGGCGAAAGGGTGATGGGGTTCAAGCGTGCCTCCTGCGTGGATTCGGCGCGGATTTCGCGGGCAAGTTACACCCCGGCGGAAAACAGGGTCAATCGTCCCGGGCCGCGGGCGCTCGCGTCGCGAGCGCGCGTGCGAAGCCGCTCAGCGCGCCTTCCGGGCCAGCTCCGGCCAGTTCATGACCAGCGTGACCGCCTTGCCCGAGGGTCCGCCCGCCGGGGCCGACAGCATGAAGCGCTCGCCGTCCCCCGTGACGCCGACCCCGATCAGGTCCAGGGGCAGGCGGAACAGCCGGCGCGGCACCCCGACCCGGAGTTCCTCGCCCGCCTCGACGGCGCAGGCCATCAGCGTGCGCTCGTCGGGCGCCAGGTAGAGGATCTCGCGGCCTCCGCGCGTCCAGGCCATGAAGGTCGTGAATCCGCTGGCGCCGCCCTGCGACACCTGCACCTTGCGGCCGCCCCCCGGGAAGGCCTGCACGTAGGCCTCCGACCTGCCGCTCTCGTCCGAGTAGTAGAGGACCCAGCGGCCGTCGGGAGCGACCACGCCGCCGTATTCCCCGAACGGGCCGCGCAGCACGGGCGTGGCCGTGCCGTCGCCGTCCGCCTCGGCCATCCAGATGTCCCAGCTCGTCTTGGGGGTGGGCTGGAAGAACAGGACCGACTTGCCGTCCGGCGTCCAGCCCGAGGGGTTCGTGAAGGTCCCCCCGACCTGGGTCACCTGCCGCTCTCCCGTCCCTCCCTCGAGCGAGTGGACGAAGAGCTCCCACGTGCCGTTCCGGTTCGAGTTGTAGGCGACACGCCTCCCGTCCGGCGACCACGTGGGCTGCGCGTTGGCGCTCGGGCCGAACGTGAATCGCGTGGGGTTGGGCTGTCGCAGGTCGATCGTCCAGATGTCCACCGCCTCGGGCGACATCCGGCGCTCGACGGCGAGCCTCGTCCCGTCCGCGGAGAGCCCGAGCCCTTCCCAGCGGCCGGGGGGAGTCGGCACCACGCCGAGCCTTCGGCCGTTCCGGTCCAGCCAGAACAACTCGGTGTTGGGAAGCCCCGCCTCGCTCTGCGCCAGGATGCCGGTCGAGGAGCAGGTGGCCCGGGCCGCGCCGTCGAAGTTGGACTGGTTGGGCGCCTCGGCCAGCACCACCGGCTCGCCCCGGAGCTTGAGGCTCTTCGGGTCGAAGCGCTGGGCCACCGTCGAGAAGCCGCGGGTGTAGACGAGGTAACCGGGATCCGCGTAGACGGGCGCGCTGCGGGCGCCGAACAGCGGGCGGCTCTCGGGCGAATCCAGGCTGCCGACGCGGACCGGGAAGAGCCCGTCCTTCGCGGGCAGCACGACGAAGAGGAAGTGCCGGCCGTCGGGCAGGAAGTTCGGGAACCGGTGCGCCGTTTCGCCGGAGGCGGAATCCACGCGCGTGGCCGGAACCGGATCGCCGCCGGTCTCCGCCACACGCATCAGCCGTCCGGTCGCGGCCGGGGCGAAGACGATGTCGCCGCGGCTCCCCCAGGCCGCTCCGCGGGCGTCCGGGGCGGCGCAAATCAGCTCCGGGGCGCCGCCCGAGACGGCCACCTTGAAGAGCTGCGCCGTGGACCAGTAGCCCACCTGGCGGCTGTCGGGAGACCAGAACAGCATCGCCGGGTTCTCGACCCCGGGCACCATGCGCGGGGTGAGGGAATCCAGCGGCCGGATCCACAGCCGCGAGGTACCCGCGGTGTCCGAGGCCACGAACGCCAGCGAGCGCCCGTCGGGCGAGATGGCGTTCTGGACGGGATCGGGGTTGGGGGCGTAGCCCGGCGGGCTCTCGACCACGAGGCGAGCGACCGCGGGCCGCGGCGCCTGGGGCGCGAGCAGCCGCCCGGCCACCGCGCCCGCCGCGAGCAGCGCGAGCCCGGCGAGCGCGAGCACCGGGGCCGGCGCGCCGCGCCGCCGCGCGGGCAGCTCCGGCGCCGCGACTCCCGCCGACGAGCCGGCCTCGCGCAGCCAGTCGAGCTGCAGCCGCACGTCGTGGGCGGTCTGGATGCGCTCGTCGGGGTCCTTGGCGAGGCAGGCGCGCACCAGCCGGTCGAGCGCGGGCGGCGCGACCGGGACGACGCCGGAGATCGGCGCGGGCTCGTCCTTCATGATCGAGGAGATCAGCGAAGCCTGGCTCTTGCCGTCGAAGGCGCGCCGGCC
>CAZIVR010000196.1:0-2808 GCA_964542745.1 uncultured bacterium | reverse complement strand
GCGAGGGGCCGTGGTGGAGGCCCGCGCCATGGAAGGTCGCGGCGGGCTTGAAGTCGTGCGACTCGAGCAGCGCCTCGGCCGCACCCATGTAGGCGCTGCCTTCCATCTGGCCCTCGACCGTGACCGGGTTCAGGGCCCGGCCGCAGTCGTGGGCGACCCAGAGCTTCTTCACGTTCACGAAGCCGGTCTCGGGGTCGCACTCGACCTCGGCCACGTGCGCGGTGAAGGAGTAGGCGGGCGAGGCGCCGATGGTGCCACCGCGGTAGTCGCCGCCGAGCTTCGGCGTCTGGTACCAGCCCACCGAGCCGAGCGTGCCGAGCTTCGCCTCGGCGCGCTGGAACGCCTCCTTCACGCTCATGCACTCGCGCTCCGGGTCGCGCGTCGAGCACGCCACGCCGCCCGCGAGCGTGACCTGCGCGGGCTCGCAGCCCCACGCGTCCGCCAGCACCGCGGCGATGTCGTTCCGTAGCTTCCGGGCCGCGTCGAGGCAGGCGTTCCCGCACATGAAGGTCTCGCGGCTCGAGTAGGAGCCGAGGTCCACCGGGGTGAGGTCGGTGTCGGCCGCCACCACCCGCACGTCGCGCAGCTCGAGCCCCAGCTCCTCGCAGACGATGTAGGCCAGCACCGAGTCCGCGCCCTGCCCGATGTCGGAGATCCCGCACATCACGGTGGCGCGCCCGCTGCGGTCGAGCCGCAGCTGCACCGCGGCCTGCGGCATCTCGTTCGGGTAGATGCAGTAATTGGTGCCGCTGATGTACATGCTGCCCGCCACCCCCACGCCGCGCCCGTAGGGCAGCCGCCGGAACTTGTCGCGCCACGCCGAGGCCCGCTCCACCGCGTCCAGGCACTGCGGGAAGCCGTTCGAGGTGATGCGCATGCCGTTCACGGTGCGGGTGTGCTCGCCGAGGAAGTTCTTGCGGCGCACCTCGATCGGATCCATCCCGATCGCCTCGGCCAGCTTGTCGAGCTGGCACTCGAACGCGAAGCGCGGCTGCACCGAGCCGTGCCCGCGCTTGGGCCCGCAGCACGGCTTGTTGGTGAACACGCGCGTGGAGTCGAAGCGGTAGGCCGGCATCGCGTAGGGCGCGGTGAGGAGCTGCCCCGAGTAATAGGTGGTGACGAGCCCGAAGCTCGAGTAGGCGCCGCCGTCGATCGCGATCTTCGCCTCCACCCCGGTGAGCGTGCCGTCCTTCCGGATGCCGGTGCGGTAGCGCAGGCGCATCGGGTGGCGGCCGCGGTGGGCGTAGAACACCTCCTCGCGCGTGTAGAGGATCTTGACCGGCCGCCCGGTCACCATCGCGAGCTTCGCGGCGCAGAACTCGAGCGAGAACGGCTCGCTCTTGCCCCCGAAGGCGCCGCCCACCACCGGCTGGATCACGCGCACCCGCTGGGTCGGGAGCCCGAGCACCTTGGCGAGATCCCGGTGCAGGTAGTGGGCGACCTGCGTGCTCGACCACACCGTGAGGAAGCCGGTGGCGTCAAACTCGGCGAGGCAGCAGTGCGGCTCGATCGGCGCGTGGGTCGAGCCCTCGTACCAGTACTCGCCCTCGACCGTGGCGTCGCTCGCGGCGAGCTGGCCGTCCACGTCGCCGAATTCCAGGAACACGTGCTTCGAGATGTTCCCCTCGGCGGCCTTCTCGTTGACCTTCCATTCGGGGTGCGCGAGCGCGGTCTCGATGTCGGTCACGGCGGGCAGCGGCTCGTACTCGACCCGGATCCTGGCGAGCGCCTCCTCGGCGAGCAGCTCGCTGTCGGCCGCGACCGCCGCGATCGCGTCGCCCACGTAGCGCGCCTTCTCCTCGCACAGCGCCTGCTCGTCCTCGGTCCACGGAATGATCCCGAAGTACGTCGGCAGGTCCTTGCCGGTGATCACGGCGTGGACGCCGGGCATCGCCAGCGCCTCCGAGGCGTCCACCGAGAGGATGCGGGCGTGGGCGTGGATGCTGCGCTTGAGCTTGGCGTGCAGCATACGCGGGAGCGCGAGGTCGTCGGCGTAGATCGCGCGGCCCGTCACCTTGGCGAGACCCTCGACCTTGCGGTTGCGCTTGCCGATGGTCGAGAACGTTCCGTTCGGCGGCCCCGCGCGCCCCCCGGGCCAGCGCGGCGGCTCGAGCCGGTCCTCGCGCGGCATTGCCCGGCCGGCCGGGATGGCCGGCGCCCCCGGGCGGGGCTTGCCGGCGCTCATCGCGCCCCTTCCCCGCGCAGCCGCTCCGCCGCGCGCTCCACGGCCTCCAGGATCTTGGTGTAGCCGGTGCAGCGGCACAGGTTGCCGGAGAGGGCGTGGGCGATTTCGGCCCGGCTCGGCGAGCGGTTGCGCTCGAGCAGCGCCCACGCGCTCATGAGGATCCCCGGCGTGCAGAAGCCGCACTGGGCGCCGCCCGAGCGGTCCAGCTCGTCCTGCACCGGGTGCGGCACGCCGGCGCGCGCGAGCCCCTCCACGGTCACCACGTCCCGCCCCTCGCAGGCCAGCGCCAGCGTGATGCAGGCCAGCACCGGCACGCCGTCCATCACCACCGTGCAGGCGCCGCAGTCGCCCTTGTCGCAGCCCTGCTTGGAGCCGGTCAGCCCCAGCTCGTAGCGAAGCGCCTCGAGCAGCGTCATGCCCGGGCCCGCGGCGCACGCGCGCGGGTCGCCGTTGACTCGCAGCCTCAGGATGGAAGTCGTCGCGGGCAAGGGAGCCTCGGGACAGGAGCCGCCACGAAAAGAAGGACCGAAGCGATTGAAGCCCCGCACGCTGGGGGTGTCAAACGTCTGGTCCTGCTCGGAAGATTGGGGTTGAGAGAAAGTCACGGGGGGAGGACCGCGGAG
>CAZIVR010000195.1:0-2834 GCA_964542745.1 uncultured bacterium | reverse complement strand
GAGACCACGGCGAACCTGCGCCACCCGCACATCCTGCCGCTCTACTACTCCGGCGAGGTCGGCGGGTTCCTCTACTACGTCATGCCCTTCGTCGAGGGCGAGTCGCTCCGCGACCGGCTCGATCGGGACAAGCAGCTGCCGCTCGAGGACGCCCTCCGGATCGCGCGCGAAGTGGCCGACGCGCTGAGCTATGCGCACAGCCGCGGCATCGTGCACCGCGACATCAAGCCGGAGAACATCCTGCTCGAATCGGGGCACGCGGTAGTCGCGGACTTCGGGATCGCGCGTGCGGTGAGCGCGGCCGGCGGGCAGTCACTCACGCAGACCGGGATGGCGATCGGCACACCGCAGTACATGAGCCCGGAGCAGGCGGCGGGTGAGCGGGACCTCGACGGGCGCAGCGATCTGTACGCGCTCGCGTGCGTGCTGTACGAGATGCTGGCGGGGCAGCCGCCGTTCACCGGGCCGACGGTGGAGAGCGTGGTGCATCAGCACCTGGCGGCCGAGCCGCGGGCGATCACGAGCATCCGGCCGGCGGTGCCGGCGCCGGTCGCGGCGGCGCTGCTGCGCGCGCTGGCCAAGAGCCCGGCCGACCGGTTCAATCCGGTCGCCCAGTTCTCCGACGCGATCGGTGCCGTCCCCGCGGCGGCGGCCGCGCCGCCGGGGGCCGCGTGGCGGGCTCGCCGATGGGCCGTTCCGGCGGCCGTCGTGGTCGCGGCCGCCGCGCTCCTCGTCGCCCGGCCCTGGCGGGCGGACCGGCCGGCCGGCGGCGACCGCTCGATCGCGGTGCTGCCCTTCGACAACCTGAGCGGCGACACGGCGAACGCGTTCTTCGCCGCGGGCGTGCACGAAGAGCTCCTCACCAGCCTCGCCCGGGTCCGGGACATCCGGGTCATCGCTCGCTCGTCCGTCGAGCAGTTCGCGACCCGTCGCGTCGGCGCGCGCGAGGTCGCCCGCACGCTCGGCGTGGCCTACGTGATGGAGGGCAGCGTGCGCCGGGCGGGGGGTCGCGTGCGCGTCTCGGTGCGGCTCGTGGACGGCCGGTCCGAGCAGCAGGTGTGGGCCGACAGCTACGACCGGGAGCTGGTCGACGTATTCGCCATCCAGACGACCATCGCCCGGGAGATCGCCCAGGCGCTGGAAGCCAGCCTGTCGCCGGAAGAGCAGCAGCGGCTCTCCGAGCGGCCCACGGCGAGCATCGAAGCCTACGATCTCTATCTCCGGGCGCTGGCGGCGGGGCGGCGGGAGGGCGTCCGGGTCGGTGGGGACGAGGAGCGGGTGCGGCTGCTGGAGCGGGCGATCGCCGTGGATACCGGGTTCGCGCTCGCGCACGCCGTGCTCGGTGCGACGCGGATGGAAGCCTTCTGGTTCTCCACGGCGCGGACGCCCGAGCGGCTGGCCGCGGCGCGCGCGGACATCGAGCGCGCCCTGACGCTTCGCCCGGGTCTCCCGGAGGCCCACCTCGCGCTCGCGAGCTACTACTACCGCGGCTTCTACGACTATCAGCGTGCGCTGGAGCAGCTCGAGGAGGCGCGGCGCGCGCTGCCGGGGAGCGCCGAGGTGCTCCACCTGCAGGGCCTGACGCTGCGTCGCCTCGGCCGCTACGAGGAGTCGGTGGATGCGTTCGGCGAGGCGGTCCAGCGCGACCCGGCGAACCTGAACAGCAAGGCCGAGTGGTTCCTCACGAGCGTGCAGGCGGAACTCTGGGAACGGGCGCGGGCGATCTCCGCGCGGCTGGCCGCGGACCACCCGCGCAACGCGACCTTCGCGGCGCATCGTGCGCGGCTGCTGCTCATGGCCGACGGCGACACGGCGGGCGCCTGGCGGGCCCTCGCCGAGGCTGACACCGTGAACGAGTTCTACGCCGTCGTGACCAGGTACGAGACCGCACTGTTCCGGCGCGATTTCGCCGGCGCCATCGCCGAGATCCGGCGACGCGGGGAGGTGGCCGATATCACGGTGCCCGGGTACGGCGACCTGCTCCTCGCCGACGCGTTGCTGCTGAGCGGCGATCGTGCGGCCGGCCGTGCCACGCTGGACCGCGCCGTGCGCCGTCTCCAGGCCGAGCGCGGCAAGCCATACGCCGCGACGTACGTGTGGCCTCACGTCATCGCCGCCGTGGCCCACGCGCTGGCCGGGGATTCCGCGCGGGCGCGCGAGGCCTGCGACCGCCGCCTCGACATCCTCCCGGAATCCCGGGACAAGGTGCACGGCGTCGAGACGTCCCGGGAGTGCGCGCGCGTCCTCGGCCTCATCGGCGACACCGACGGCGCGCTGGCCGAGATCGAGCGGCTGCTGCGGATCCCGTACGGTTTCACGCGCTGGGAGCTCGCACTCGACCCCCGGTGGGACTTCTTCCGCGGCGGCGCCAGGTTCCGGGCGCTGGCGACGCCGCGGGCGCAGTGACGCGCCGCTCCGGCTTCTCCGCTGTCGTCCCGGCGCGGCAGCCGGACGCGGTCCGCGGCCTCGCCCACGCGCTGGCGGGGCTCCGCCGCGCCGTGCATCTTCGCGAACCCGCATGACCGACACGTCACGTCTCGCCGCGGCCCTGGCCGACCGCTACCGCATCGAGCGGGAGCTGGGTCAGGGCGGCATGGCCACCGTGTACCTGGCCGAGGATCTCAAGCACGACCGCAAGGTCGCGCTCAAGGTGCTGCGCCCCGAGCTGGCCGCGGTGCTCGGGGCCGACCGTTTCGTGCAGGAGATCAAGACCACCGCGGCGCTGCAGCACCCGCACATCCTGCCGCTGTTCGACTCCGGCACCGCCGACAGCTTCCTCTTCTACGTGATGCCGTTCATCGACGGCGAGACGCTGCGCGGCAAGCTCGACCGCG
>CAZIVR010000194.1:0-2847 GCA_964542745.1 uncultured bacterium | reverse complement strand
CTCCCCGCGGCCGGGCCGCCGCGCCGCCGCGCCGGCCGCGCGGCGGGGCCGGACGGAGCCTCAGCGGACCGGGGACACCGGCTCGGCGAGGCCGCGCGCGACGCGCGCGAGCAGTTCCCCGGGCGTGAAGGGCTTCTGCAGGTAGTCCGCGTCGAACGCGGGGGCCTGGGCGGGATCGAGCGCCTCGCTGGGATAGCCGGAAACGAACAGCGCGCGAAGCTCCGGCCGGATCGCCGCGAGCCGCGTCACCATCTCGCGTCCCCCCATCCTCGGCATCAGGACGTCGGCCACCACCAGGTGGATAGGCCCCGGGTGCGATCGCGCGAGCTCGAGGCCGGCCAGCCCATGCTCGGCCTGCAGCACGCGAAAGCCGGCGTCCGCCAGCGTTCGCGCGATGAGGTCGCGCACGGCCGGCTCGTCGTCCACGACCAGCACCGTGGCGTTGCCCCGCGGGACGCCCGGCGCCCGGAGGTCCCGCGTCCGCTCCTCCGGCGGATCGGTGGCCGGCGGGAAGGCGACGCTCACCCGCGTGCCGGCGCCGGGGGCGCTCTCGATCCACACCGCGCCCCCGCTCTGGAGCACGATGCCGTGCACGGTCGAGAGCCCAAGGCCCGTGCCCTTCCCCGGTCCCTTGGTGGTGAAGAACGGGTCGAACGCGCGCGCCCGCACCTCGGCGTCCATGCCCGATCCGGAATCGCGCACCTCGAGCCGCACGTAGGGCCCCGGCGCCGGGACCCCGTCGGAGCGGGCGGCCTCGGGGATGCGATCCACGTTCCCGGTCGTGAACGTGAGCGTCCCGCCGGCGGGCATGGCGTCGCGGGCGTTGAGCGAGAGGTTGAGGATCACCTGCTCGAGCTGCCCGCGGTCCACCCGCACCCAGGCCCGGGACTCCGGGGCCGGATGCGCGAGCGCGATCCGCTCCCCGAGGGTCGGCCGCAGCATGCCGGCCATCTGATCCACCACGGCGTCGAGGTCCACCGTCTCGGGCTCGAGCCGCTGGCGGCGGCTGAAGGCGAGGAGCTGGCGCGTGAGCTTCGAGCCGCGCTCGGCCGCATCCGAGATGCGGCGCGCGTCCCGATTCGCTTCGGACCTCGCGGGCAGCGACGCGCGCAGCACCTCCGCGAAGCCGAGGATGACGGTCAGCAGGTTGTTGAAGTCGTGGGCGACCCCGCCCGCGAGCTTGCCCAGCGCCTCCAGCTTCTGGGACTGGCGCAGGCGCTCCTCGAGGCGCTCGCGCTCGAGCGCCATCTCCGCCAGCGCCGCCTCGCGGTCCGCGAGGGCCGCCCCGAGCAGCATCGGCGTGGCCATGGTGATCAGGATCACGGCCTGCAGGGCGAGGTCGCGGATCTCGAACGGAAAGGGGTTGGACCGGCCGACAAAAAACGGCCCGATGCCCCACACGGTGCCGAGGGTGAGCGCGAACACGAGAAACGCCCCGGCGGTGGCCGCGCCCCGGACGCCGAAGCGCACCGCCGCGAACAGGGCGATCGGGAGCGCCAGGTACGACAGCACCATGCCCGACTGGTGGTGGGCGGAGTCGAGCGAGAGCAGGAAGGCGCCGAGCGCGGCCGTGGCCGTGCACAGGGCCGCCACCTCGGCGAGGTCGCGCAGCCGCGGGCGCGGGCGCGGCCCCCCCATCCAGGTGAGCGCGAGCGGCAGCACGATCAGGATGCCGAGCGCGTTCATGCGCCACCAGCCGGTGATCCCCGAGAGGTGGGAGAGGAGCGGCGTGTTGTAGATCGAGGGAATGCGCCCGATCAGCGCGCTCGGAATCGGCGCGATCGCGGCGCAGGCCAGCACCGCCAGCACGTCCTTGAGGCGGCGGCAGTCGGACCGGAAGCCGAGGCGCCGCAGGACGAGCACCCCGAGGACGGCCTCGATCGAGTTGCCGGCGGCGCTCGGGAGGAGGTTGGGCCACGAGTAGCCGGCCATCAGCCGCAGCACGATCGTGCCGAGGGGCACGAGCGGCCAGTAGCGAACCCCGAGCCACCAGAGCCCGGCGACCGCGACGCCGGTCGGCAGCCACAGCACCGCCAGGCGGAACAGGTACTGGCCGTGCAGGATCTCCGCCGCGCCCACGTAGGCGGCGAGGAACAGCACGCAGCGCATCAACACTCGGGCTTGGGGGAGGCCCATGGGCGCGAGGGTACACGCTGCGGGTCCGGAGTGCGCCGTTCTTGACCGGCTTCATTCCCACCCCTAGTCTTTCGCCATCCGACGACTCTTGCGGGCGCTTCCGCACGCGCCCCGAGCCCCTTTCCGGGAGATTTCCGCCCATGGCCATGCGCACCTCGAAGACCACCGGCCGCCGCGTTTCGCGAGACCCCGCGCGCCCTACGATTTCCCGGAACGGCGGCGCGAAGGACGGCGCGGCCCGCAACGGGAAGTCCGCCACCGCCAGCCGGGCCGCGTGGGAGGGACAGCGCGCCGCGTGGGAGGCGAAGGTCGCGCAGGCCAGGGAGCGCCCGGGGCTCTACCCGTACACGATCTCCGGCATCCCGATCCGGCCGCTCTACGGCCCGGAGGACGTCGAGGGCATGGACTTGGCGCGTGACCTGGGGCACCCCGGCGAGTACCCCTTCACCCGCGGGATCCACGCCAGCATGTACCGCGGCCGCATGTTCACCATGCGCCAGTTCGCGGGCTTCGGCACCGCCAGGGAGACCAACCAGCGCTTCCACTACCTGCTCGACCACGGGCAGACCGGGCTCTCGATCGCGTTCGACAACCCGACGATCATGGGCTACGACAGCGACCACCCGAAGGCGCACGGCGAGGTCGGGAAGTGCGGCGTGGCCGTGGATTCGCTGCGCGACATGGAGGTGCTGCTCGACGGCATCGACCCGG
>CAZIVR010000193.1:0-2933 GCA_964542745.1 uncultured bacterium | reverse complement strand
GGCGATTGCCGGTTACCCGGGGTGCGGCCCCCTGGGGACTCCGGACGGCCCCGCGCTTTAGACACCGGAGACACTCATGGACTTCCTCACCCAGGCGATTGCGTGGCTCAACGACGTGGGCGTCAAGGCCCTTCTGCTGTTCGTCGGATCGGGACTCCTCAAGCGCTGGCCGGCGTTCGTGAACAAGGCGGTCCCGTTCGCCCAGGTCACGAGCTCGCTGGTGCTCTCGCTCCTGGCGGCGCTGTTCCCGGCGACGTCCGGAGGTCCCACGGCGATCGTGTTCGCGAGTTTCGGCGGCACGCCCCTCTACACGCCCGCCGCCTGGTACTCCCAGGCCGGCTCGATCGTCGCCAACACCCTGATCCCCGTGGCCTTCGCGATCGCGACGCACAGCGGCACCAAGAACACCGCGCAGTGGGTGAAGCTCGGCGTCGGGCTGCTGTGGCCCAGGGGCTACCCCGAGCGGCGCTAGGAGGGGAGCCGTGCGGGGAGTGGGCGAGGCGCGGGTGCCGATCTCGATCCGGGAGCTCTGGGCGCTCGCGGTGGCGATCGCGCTCGCGCTCGGAGCCTGGTACGACCTGCGCGCGAGGCTCTACGACCTGCAGACCGACGTCTCGGAGCTGCGGGAGGATCGGAAGGAAGACCGCCGCTCGCTGCAGCAGCTCCTGCGCGACGTGGCGGTGCTACAGGATCGGGACGCGGCCGCGGGGAGCTCCCCGCGGATCGGACACAGACAGGAGGGTCGCCATGGAAAGACCGGAACCCGTGACTAGCGGGGGAGAGCGGAACGGCGAGGCCCAGGGTCCCCGGCTCGTGATCCCCGGTGGTGGCGCCGTGGTGCCGCTCGGGCGCGTGCGCCAGGTGCCCGCGGTGGACATTCACGGTTTCAAGGCCGCCCTGATGGCCGACGTGCGCCGCAAGGCGTTCCTCGCGCTGATCGGGGAGGACGGGAAGCCGCTCGACATCCCGGCGGAGGTCGCACCCGGCGCCATGGTCGCGATCATCCCGCCCGAGACCGCCCAGCACCTGCGCGCGGGCCTGCCGGCGCCGCTGCGCGCCCTGATCCCGGTGGTGTGATGCGCCCCGGGGCCTGGCGACGCACGCGCAACTTCGGCACCAGGGGGCGCTAGTGTTCACTCACGCGATCCGGCGCGGCTACGGGCGAGAGCGGCTCCGCAGGAACGCCCGGCACTACAATTTCTCCTACGTGGGATCGGGCAACGTCGAGATCAACCGCGGGATCATGGACGTGGGGTCGACGGCCCTGGTGGTGCCGCCCCTGCTGCTGTTGCGAACGGCGGCGGGCGCCAACCTGACGGCCGAGCGCGCCGAAGACCTCAACAACCAGGTCGACCCCTGGCAGTTTTCGATCGGCGGCCCCGCCTACTACGACCGGAGCCAGTACCTGAGCTGCATCGTCATGCCGCACCTGACGGCGGCCCCGGGGAACCCCACGGCCACGCAATACATCGGCGTTTCGATCATCAGCCCCAACAACCTAGGGGCGTGGCCGGTGCCGCCGGCCAGTGCCGGCGCCGACCCCTGGATCACCGTCTACGCCCGCACCACCGACGGGCAGTGGTTCCTGCGGGTCGACGACGGCACGGCCTCGGTCGAGGTGGCCCTCGCCGGGGTCCCGCCGTTCACGCCCGACCGCACCACCGACCACCATGCGTTCCTCGTGGAGATCACCTATGAGCCGCTCGGGCCGATCGTCGCCTACATCAACGGCATCGAGGGCGGGCGGGTCACGTCCACCATTCCGACCGCGGGCGGCCTGATCCTGCCGCACCAGGGCGCGGGCGTGTTCGTGACCAGCGGGTCGCACGCCGCCGGGAGGAACGGCGGCACGTTCACCGATCTCTACGTCGAGATCATCTGCCCCGAGTTCGACCGCTAGCCCGTGCGAACGCCGACCGCGATCATGGTGCACCACTCGGCGACCGCCGACAGCGGCACCGTGTCCTGGGCGGCGATCGAGCGCTACCACCGCGAGCAGAACGGCTGGAGCGACGTCGGCTATCACGCCGGCGTCGAGCTGGTGGGTGGAGAGGATCTCGGGCGCTACCGCTTCCAGGCGCTGATCGGCCGGCCGCCCGCGGCGATCGGTTCCGCCTGCCCCGAGGGAGGGATGAACCGGGTGGCGCTCCACGTTTGCTGCGTCGGCAACTACGACGCCGCGGCGCCGCCGCTCGGGCTCCTCGAGTGCCTGGTGCGGCGGGTGCTGCTCCCCTGGATGCGGGAGTACGGGATCCCGCCCGAGCGCGTGGTGGGGCACCGCGACTACAACCCGGCGAAGAGCTGCCCCGGGGTGCGGTTCGACCTCGAGCTGCTCCGGAGGATGGTCACGTGACGCCGGCGTCACGCCGGCGACGCCGGAGGCCCGGGAGCGGGTCCGGGAGGGAGCCGGGAAAGGGGCGCAGGGAGCCGCTCGTCGGGCGCCCGCCCGCGCCGGGCCGGGGCGGCATTCATATTGCGAGGGAGAGTGTTTCGTGTAATCTGCCGGCCGTGGACAACCCCCTAGTCGCGGTCCGTAGAGCACAGCCCGGAGAGCCCTCGCTCCGGGACTTCGCCAAGCAATTGCGGTTCTCGTACGAGACCCTCCGGAAGTTCGAGACGGGGCTCGCCTCGCTGAGCGACCAGGACCTCGCGGCATACGCGAAGGCGGTCAAGCTTCCTGTCGCTGAGGTGCTGACGCGGTTCCACCGCGTGCGCCTCGAGTACCACGAGGCTGGTCGTGAGGACGCGCGCCGGGAGCTCGCAAGGCTGGGAGTATCCGGAAAGCGGGCCGGACGTCCCACGGGATTTAGGCCAGACAGGCGCTGATAATTAGGTCTTGACAGTCCACAGGGCCGCGCATAGATTTCCGCGCGCGGTCGGCATCCGGCCGCGGGGATCCTCGAGGATCCCGGAGCAACCGAGCTAGGGACGGC
>CAZIVR010000192.1:0-3259 GCA_964542745.1 uncultured bacterium | reverse complement strand
GCGCCGAGGGCATCGGGCTGTGCCGCACCGAGCACATGTTCTTCGCCGAGGACCGCCTGCCGTGGGTGGTTCAGATGATCATGAGCGCGCCCGAGGCCAAGACCCTGCGCGACCGGCTCGCGGCGGCCGAGAGCGCCCTCGAGGGCGCCGACCGGGTCGCCACGGCGCGCGCGAAGAAGGAGATCGCGGAGCTCCGCCGCCGGCTCTCCGGGCCCGAGAAGCGCTACCGGCAGGCGCTCGCGAAGCTGCTGCCGCTCCAGCGCGCCGACTTCAAGGGGCTGTTCACGGCGATGGACGGCTACCCGGTCACGATCCGCACCCTCGACCCGCCGCTCCACGAGTTCCTGCCCAAGCGCGAGGACCTGATGGTGGACCTGGCGCGGCTCCCGCGCGCGACCGCCGCGCAGAAGAAGGAGATGGCGAAGCGGTACCGGCTCACGGTGGCGGGCCTCAAAAAGGGCATGCCCGCGCTGCTCGAGCGCGTCGAGGAGCTCCACGAGTTCAACCCCATGCTCGGTCACCGTGGCTGCCGGCTCGGCATCACCTACCCCGAGATCACGGAGATGCAGGCGCGCGCCATCCTCGAGGCGGCCTGCGACTGCGCGAAGCGGGGGATCCGCGCGATTCCCGAGATCATGATCCCGCTGATCGGGCACGTGAACGAGCTGCGCGACCAGGCCGCGATCGTGCGCCGCGTCGCCGAGGAAGTGATCGCGAAGACCGGGCAGAAGGTGGAGTACCTGGTCGGGACCATGATCGAGGTGCCGCGTGCGGCCATCACCGCCGGGCAGGTCGCCGAGGCCGCGGAGTTCTTCTCGTTCGGCACCAACGACCTCACCCAGATGACGTTCGGCTTCTCGCGCGACGACGCGGGCAAGTTCCTGCCCGAGTACGTGAACCGCAAGGTGCTGGCCGCCGACCCGTTCGTGTCGGTGGATCCCGAGGGCGTGGGCGCGCTGATGGAGTGGGCGGTGGAGAAGGGCCGCGCCGTGCGCCGCGACCTCAAGGTCGGGATCTGCGGGGAGCACGGCGGCGACCCGGCGAGCGTCGAGTTCTGCCACGGGGCGGACCTGAACTACGTGTCCTGCTCGCCGTTCCGGGTGCCGATCGCCCGCCTCGCGGCGGCGCAGGCCGCGGTGCGCGGCAGGGCCTCGGGGAGCGACCAGCGGTAGCGCCGTGGACGAGGGGGCGGGCGGCGGGAGGCGGCACGATTCCCAGGACCCGCTGACCGTCGCGGTCCTGATCCCGGCGCTCGACGAGGAGGCCGCGCTGCCCGCGGTGCTGGCCGCGATCCCGCGCGCGGGCGAAGGCTGGCGGCTCGCCGGCGTGGTGGTGGCGGACAACGGCTCCCGCGACCGCACCGCCGAGGTGGCGCGCGCGGCGGGCGCGACCGTGGTGCGCGAACCGCGGCGCGGCTACGGCGCGGCCTGCCTCGCCGGGCTCGCGCACCTGCGCGGCGCCCCGCCGGACGCGGTGGCGTTCCTCGACGGCGACGGGAGCTCGGACCCGGCCGACCTGCACGCGCTGCTGGCGCCGATCGCGGCGGGGCCGGCCGACCTCGTGATCGGCTCCCGCGTGCTCGGCGACTCGGAGCCCGGCGCCCTCACCCCGGTCCAGGCCTTCGGGAACCGGCTCGCCACCTTCCTGCTCGCGGCGCTGTTCGGCGCGCGCTTCACCGACCTCGGCCCGTGCCGCGCGATCCGGTGGGGCGCCCTCGAGCGGCTGCGCATGCGCGACCGCGACTACGGGTGGACGGTCGAGATGCAGGCCCGCGCCGCGGCCGCGGGCCTCCGCCCGGCCGAGGTCCCGGTCGCGAACCGGCGGCGGCGCGGGGGCCGGTCCAAGGTGGCGGGCACGCTGCGCGGCGCGTTCGGGGCGGGCTGGAAGATCCTGTGGACGATCGCGCGGGTGCGGCTCGGCGGCTGAGGGCGCGGGGCGCTCAACGCCGCGCGGCGGTCCCGGCCGCGGGGGGAGGGCGAAGGCCGGCGGGATCGACCAGGGCGCGCTCGAGGTTGCCGGCCTCGCGCTGCGCGGTCTCGTCGAGGCCCGCCGCCTCGTGCGCCTTCCAGTAGGCGGCGTACGCCTCGCGCACGAATCCCCAGGTCACGAGCTGCCCGCCCCGGGCCACGCTGAGCCGCGTCACCTGCTCGGGCGTCGGGGACTTCCGCTCCCCGGCGTCGAGACGGCCCAGCGACCGGCGCACCAGTTCCACGCGCTCGACCGAGGAGCGCGTCGTGGGCAGCGGGACGCCGTCCACCGCGCGCACCTCGAGCGCCGCGTTGCGGAGCGCGGTGGCGTAGGCGCCTTCGAAGTCGGGCGTGGTCTCGCGGGTGGCGCGATCGATCCGCTCCATGAAGCGGAGCGCCTCGTGGTAGCGCCCGGCGCGCATGTGCGCATCGGCGGAATCCGAGGCCGCCCGGATCTCCAACGCCGTGAGGGGATCCGGGCCCGGCCCCCGGGCGCGGCAGGCGTGGAGGAGCACGGCGGCCAGCAGCACGGCGGCCGCGCGCCGGAGTCGCGACGCGCTCACGTCCCGGCCCCGGGATCGGCGCGCGCCGGCTCGCGCAGCGCGCGCTCGAGCCAGCCGGCCTCGCCCAGCGCCCGCGGATCGAGCGGGTGGATCTCGTGGGCGCGCCGGTATTCGGCGTAGCCCTCCCGCACGAAGCCCCACACCGCGAGCTGCCCGGCCCGCACCACCACGATGTTCCGGTGTTGCGCCGGGTGCACGACCTTGCCCTCGGCGCGTTCCAGCCGCAGCCACGCGTCGCGCATCAGGCCGGCCCGCTCCACCGAGGAGCGGGTGACCGGGATCACGAGGCCGTCGCGCGCGCGCACCTGCGAGGTGGCGTTGCCCGCCGCCGTCGCGGCGCGCGCCTCGAAGTCGGCGTCCCCCGCGCCCGCCAGCCGCTCGATGCGGGCGATGTAGTCGAGCGACTCGAGGTGCCGGCCGTCCCGGATCCGGCGGTCGGCCGAATCGGCCGCGGCCAGCGCGGTGAGGGAGGCGAGCGGGTCGGGCGCCGGCCGCGGCCGGCCCCAGCGCGCCGCCATCGGCGCGAGCACCGCGATCGCGACGAGCCCCGCGCCGAGCGCGAGCCGGCGGCGGAGACCGGGACGGGGCCGGTGCGCGGCGGAGCGCGGCCGCGGCGCGGGTTTGGTCCCGCCGGGACGGGGACGGTCGCGCGGGCTCACGGCCGGGGCGCGGCCGCGAGCGCCACCTGCGCCTCGCGCACGCCGGGGGGCGCGAGCACGTCGCGCCCGC
>CAZIVR010000191.1:0-3260 GCA_964542745.1 uncultured bacterium | reverse complement strand
CCCGGCGTCCCGGGCGCGGCGGGCGCCGCGGCCCCGCGGGGCGTCAGAAGCCAACGTCGTCCCCGCCTTCGTAGCGCAGGTCGGGCTCGAGCGGCCCGCGCGCGCCGGATTCGAAGGCGGAGCGGAGCCACGAGCCCGCGACGCGCTGCAGCAGCCCCGGCCGCGGGCGGCGGAACTCGAGCGGCTCGAGCCGCTCGGCGGCGTCGAAGCCGGCGGCGCGGCGCGCCCAGGCGAGCGCCGCCTCGAGGCCGCCCAGCTCGTCCACCAGCCCGCGCTCGAGCGCGTCGCCGCCGAGCCACACCCGGCCCTGCGCCGCTTCCAGCACCCGCTCGCGCGGGAGCTTGCGCGACGCCGCCACGCGGTCCACGAAGCGGTCGTAGGTGCGCGCCACCGCCGAGTCGGCGCTGGCCTGGAGCGCGGCGTCCCAGTCGCGGGCGAGCGATCCGCCGCGCATGAAGGCGCCGCGCTCGAACTCCTGCTGCCGCACCCCGTGCTTCGCGTACCACCCTTCGAGCGAGGGGTGCAGGAACAACACGCCGATCGAGCCGGTCACGCTCATGCGGTCGGCGAACAGGCGGTCGCCGGGCAGCGCGATGAAGTAGCCGCCGCTGGCGGCCACGCCGCCCATCGAGATCGCGAGCGGCTTCCTGGTCTCGCGCTTCATGCGCTCGAGCGCGTGGTGGATCAGGCTCGAGCCGAGCACCGAGCCGCCGGGGCTCTCGATCCGGAGCACCACCGCCCGGACCGCGGGATGGCGGAACGCGCGTTCGATCTGGCGCGCCAGCGTGGCCGCGCCGAGCGTGGGCCCGTTCCAGAGATCGTTGGCGCTCTCGCCGGGCTCGATGCCGCCGCTCGCGTAGACGATCGCGACGCCGTGGCGCACCGCCCAGTGCCGCTCCGCGGCCGCGAGCGACGCGAGCCGCACGGTGCGCGGCTTGGCGCCGAGGCCGGCGAGCTGGCCGAGCATCGCGAGCGCCGTCTCGCGGTAGCCGACCGAGTCCACGAGCCTGGCCTTCACCAGCTCCTCGGGCGGCCACTGGCGGCCGTCGAGCAGGGTCTCGAGACGGCCGCGCTCCATGCCGCGCGCCCCGCTCACCGTGGAAAGGAACTCCTCGTGCACCCGGTCGAGCGTGTGCTCGATCACCTCGCGGTCGGCGGGAGGAATCGAATCCACGCTCCACGAGCGGTAGGCGGACTTGTACGCGCCGATCGAGGCGCGGTCCACGCGCAGCCCGAAGCGCTCGAGCAGGCCGCGGTAGTAGCGGCGCTCGGCGCGCAGTCCGAGCTGCCAGAACAGCGCCTCCTCGCTCGCGACGACGCGGTCGCAGGCCGAGGCGAGCCACAGGTCGCCGCGACCGCCGCCGTGCTCCAGGTAGGCCACCACCGGCTTGCCGGCGGCGCGCAGCCGCTCGATGCGCGGGCGCAGCTCCTCGAGCGCGGCGCGGTTCGAAACCCCGCCCAGCTCGAGCAGCACGCCGCGCGTGAGCGGATCCTCGAGCGCGCGCTCGAGCCGGCGGTGGATCGGGCCGACCGTGGTCCCCGACTCGGAGCCCGACAGCAGGCCGAAGCCCGAGAGGTCCTCGTCGGCGAGCGGCCCGCCGATGCGCATCACCCCGACGCGGCGCGACGCGGGCGGCACGAGCACGGTGGGCTCCTCCCCCTCGTGGAGCGAGAGCGAGTAGGTCTGGAGGCTGCGCGCGCCGGGGCCGCGCCCGAGGGTTCCGGGCGGCAGCGCCGCCAGCACGCGATCCAGCGCCTTCCCCGCTTCGACCCGCGGGGTCACGAGCGCGAACACGCTCGCGAGCGGAAGCCGCGCCACCACGCCGAGCCGCGTCTGCTCCTCCTCGTACGACACCTGCGCCGCGACGCCGCGGGCGACTTCGGCCTCGAGCCCGAAGCGCCAGCGCGGCCGCGGGCGGGCCTGCTCGGGCATCGCGCACTCGGCCGAGAGCGTGAGCGAGGGGCCGATCAGGTGCGCCACCGCCGGGCGCGCCGCCGCGGGCCTCACGGCGAGCCCGAGCGTGACGTCGCGTCCGGTGGAGCGCCCGCCGAGGCGGGGCTCGAACACGTGGTCCACCGCGCCTCCCGCGGAGAACCACGGCGCGGGCCGCGCGAGGAGCCCGAGCCGCTGGTCGAAGCCGCGCGGGGGCCCGAGGTCCGCGCCCACCCACTCGCCGCTCCACCCGGCGCGCAACGCGCGGACGCCGAAGCCCGCGCCGAAGCCGAGGCGCTGCTCCACGCCGCTCACGCGCGAGTAGCGGAAGCCCGCCCCGCCCGCCATGCCGAGCGCGTCGAAGGCGACGCCGCGCCCCGCGTCGTCCCAGGTGCCTGAAAAGAACGTCTCGGCGGGATAGCGCAGGCCGAGCAGCGCGGGGTTGACGAGGGCGCCCAGCGCGCCGTCGGCGGTCGCGACCCCGGCGAGCCCGTGCCGCGGCAGGAGCGACGAGAGCGGCTCGGCGGCCGCGGGCGCGGCGGCCAGGGCCGCGGCGAGCGCCGCGGCGAGCACCGGGCGGGAAACTCGCGCGCTCACGCGGTCCGCCCCCCTACTGCGAGACCGTCACGCCCACCCGCGGGCAGTGGGGGGCGATCGGGCAGGTGGAGCAGGACGGCTTGCGCGCGTTGCACACGCGGCGGCCGTGGAGGATCAGCCAGTGCGAGAACACGGTCCACCGTTCGCGCGGCACCACCGGCATGAGCGCGAATTCGATCTTGACCGCGTCCTTCTCGCGCGTGAGCCCGAGGCGGTTGGAGAGCCGCGTGACGTGCGTGTCCACCACCAGCCCCGGGATGCCGTAGGCGTTCCCGAGCACGACGTTCGCGGTCTTGCGGCCGACGCCGTGGAGCGCCACGAGCTCGTCGAGGGTGCGGGGCACCTCGCCGCCGTGGAGCGACACGATGTCGGCGCAGCAGGCGCGGATCGCCTTCGCCTTGTTCCGGTAGAACCCGGTCGAGCGGATCATTTCCTCGAGCTCGGCCTGCGGCGCGGCGGCGAAGGCGGCGGCGTCCGGGTACTTCGCGAACAGGGCGGGGGTCACCATGTTCACGCGCTGGTCGGTGCACTGGGCGGAGAGGATGGTGGCGATCAGGAGCTGGAGCGGGGTGCCGAAGTCGAGCTCGCAGCGCGCGTCGGGGTAGAGCCGGTCGAGCCCTTCGAGAATCGCGGCGACGCGCGCGGGGTCGGGCGGAGCGAATCGCGCGGCGCGGCCGCGCGCGGCGGGCCGGCGCGCGGGAGCGCGGGTGCCGGTGCTCCGCGTCGGGCG
>CAZIVR010000190.1:0-3339 GCA_964542745.1 uncultured bacterium | reverse complement strand
CGGGACGCGGCGCGGCGGCCTCCCGAGGCGCCGCGCGCGCGGCCGACCTGGTGGCCGCCATGGACCGCCGCGAGTTCCCGGCCACGCGCTACCTCGAGGGCGGGAGCGAGCCGCTCAAGGCCGCGATCCTGCTCGACCTGCGCCGCAGCTGGGCTGCGGCCTACCCGGACGCCCCTCCGGCACGGGTGCTGCGCGTGGCCGAGGCCGGGATCGAGGGGATCCTGGCACCCTTCCAGGGAGCGTCGCTCTTCGCGAGCCGCGAGCTGGTGCTGGTGCTCGAGGTCGAGGATCTCGGGAGGTCCGAGCGCAAGGTGGCGGCCCTCGCCGAGGGCCTGGCCCGGCCCGCCGAGGGCTCGTGCCTCGTGCTGGTCGAGTCCGCGGCCGAGAACCCGCGCAAGACCATGGCCCCGTTGCGCAACGCGTGCGCGATGCGGCTCGAGGCCGAGGCGCCGCCGCGCGGAGAGCTGCTGGCGTGGGCCGGGCGCCGGCTGCGCGCCGAGCGCATCGCCGCCGCCCCGGGCGTGCTGGAGCGGCTCGCCGACGCCTGCGAGGGCGACGCGCTCGCCTTCTTCAGCGAATTGTCGCGGCTCACCAGCTTCGCGGGCGAGGGGGGGACCGTCACGGCCGCGGACGCCGACGCCCTGCTCCGCCCCGCGGTGGGCGCGGTGCTGGCCGGGTACCTCGGCGCGATCAGCGCCGGAGACGCGCCGCTCGCCTCGCGCCGCCTCGGTCGGCTGCTCGCGGCGGGGGAAAACGAGGGCACGATCCTGTGGGCGCTCACCAACATGGTGGGGGGCGCGCTGGGCGGCTGGACGCGCCACCGCGACCTGAGCGCCGCGCTGCGCTCGCGCCGCACGCCCGCCCAGCTCCAGGTCGTGATGGACGCCCTCTACCGGGCCGAGGCCGCGTGGAAGGGCGGGCGCGCCGACGCCGTGGCGGTGCTGGAGCAGGCGACGCGGGTGGCCGCCGGCGGCTGAGCCCCCGCGCTGCGGGAACTCAGCGCCAGGTGCCGGTGACCGAGGTTCCCGGGCGCCGGCCCCGCCGGGAATCCGAGTCCCCGAGGTGAGTGGTCCCGAACGAGAGCGTGACGCCGTAGGCGTCGCCGTTCCCGAGGCCATTGAATCTCGCGAACACGGTGTGGACCCGCAGGTCCGCGATCACCGAGAAGTCCCAGGTCCGGAACGCGACGAGGCCCACGCCCGCGTCGGCCACGAGGGCGGTATGGCTGGTGGAGCGGTAGGAGAGATACGGAATGCCGCCGTATCCGTAGGTGGTGGCGTCCAGCCGCTCGAGACGGACGTAGTGCATGCCGAGGCCGGCGCCGAGGAACGGCGACCAGTCGCCGCGGCCGTACGTCCTGCCCGCGTGAATGTCGAGGAGCGTCCACTCGAACGCGTGATCTCCCCACAGGATCCCCGTGAGGGGAGTCGCCTCGACGAAGGTGCCCTCCACTTCGTACCGGTGCACGAGCCGGAATCCCGTGAGTGGGTCCGACCCGGCGTAGCTGCCGCCGGCGGGGAACAGGAAGCCCGCCCGGAACCCGGCGCCCCCGCGCGAGGTGCGCCGGCGGGGGGTGAGCGTCTCCTGGTCGGTGATGGTCCCGAGGGTCGCGCGCTCGGCGCTGGACCGGCCCTCGGCGATGGTCTCGGCGAGGCGCGCGGCCACCACGTCGAGGTCGTCGTCGCTGGTGGCGCTGAGCGAGCCGCCGTAGCTCGCCTCGGGGCGGCCGAGGGTGACGGCGCGGATCCGCACGATCACCTTGGCCCCGAGCCGCCCGAGCGAACCGAACACCACCCGCTCGGCGCCGAGCGACGCGGCGAGGGACACGGCGCAGGCGCTGTCGGCGCACGCCGCGGCACCGCGCGCGAGGTCGGCGGGAAGCGAGCCGTCCGGCACCACCGCCACGCCGCGCCGTTCGAGCTCCCCGGCGAGCAGCGCGGCGAACACCGTGGCGGTGGTGTCGCTCACGCCGATCGCGCGGGGGGGAAGCACCAGCGTGCGGGCCGCGGCCTGGGCCCGGGCCGCCGGGGGCGCGACCGTGAGCATCAGGGCGAAGAGGCTCGCGGCGAAGGTTCGCGGAGCGGTCATCGGGTCGGTCTCCTCCGGGGGCGGCCCTGAGAATACACCGGCCGGGGGCGCCGGGTTCGCGCGCCCGGCCTCGGGCGAGACCACCGCGGGCGAAGCCGCGCCGGGGGCACCCGGCCCGGGCGAATCCCGCCCGGAGGAGGCCGCCCCCGGCGTGACACCCCGGCCCCCCGCCGCTATCCTCGCGCGCTCTTTCCCGAACCCCCGAGGACCATGAGCGCGCGCTATCCCTTCGCCGAGGTCGAGCCCCGCTGGCAGGAGCGCTGGGTCGAGCGGAAGACCTTCCGCACCCCGGACCGCTCCGACCGGCCCAAGTTCTACTGCCTCGATTTCTTCCCGTACCCCTCCGGCTCCGGGCTCCACGTCGGGCATCTCGAGGGCTACTTCGCGACCGACATCGTGTCGCGCTACAAGCGCATGTGCGGGTTCAACGTGCTGCACTGCACGGGCTGGGACGCCTTCGGGCTGCCGGCCGAGCAGTACGCGGTGAAGACCGGCATCCACCCGGCGATCACCACGCGCCAGAACCAGGACAACTTCCGCCGCCAGATGAAGCGCGCGGGGCTCTCCTACGACTGGGACCGCGAGGTGGACACCACCGATCCCGAGTACTACCGCTGGACCCAGTGGATCTTCCTCAAGCTCTACGAGCGCGGGCTCGCCTACGTCGCCGAGGTGCCGGTCAACTGGTGCCCCGAGCTGGGCACGGTGCTCGCGAACGAGGAGGTGGTGGACGGGAAGAGCGAGGTCGGCGGCTTCGAGGTGGTGCGCAAGCCGATGCGCCAGTGGGTGCTCAAGATCACGGCCTACGCGGACCGCCTGCTCGACGACCTGAAGCTGGTGGACTGGCCCGCGAGCACGCTCGAGATGCAGCGCCACTGGATCGGCCGGTCGATCGGGGCCGAGGTGGACTTCCCGCTCGAGGGCGTGCCCGGCCTGCTGCGCATCTTCACCACCCGGCCCGACACGCTGTTCGGCGCGACCTACATGGTGCTGGCGCCGGAGCACGCGCTCGTCGACGCGCTCACCACGCCCGAGCGCCGCGACGAGGTGCGCGCGTACCGCGAGGCCACGGCGCGCAAGAGCGATCTCGAGCGGCAGGAGCAGCGCGAGAAGACCGGGGTCTTCACCGGCGGCCACGCGATCAACCCCGTGAACGGGGAGCGCCTGCCGGTGTGGATCGCGGACTACGTCCTGATGGGCTACGGCACCGGCGCGATCATGGCGGTGCCCGGGCACGACGAGCGCGACTGG
>CAZIVR010000189.1:0-3379 GCA_964542745.1 uncultured bacterium | reverse complement strand
CAGCGTGCTCTTGCCGTGGTCGATGTGGGCCACGATGCAGAAGTTGCGGATGTGGGCCTGCCGCGGGTCGGTCAAAAGCGCATCTCCATGCCCAGCCGGACGCCTTCCGGCAGGGCGGGATCGTTCTCGAACTGGATCTTGAAATGGACGAAGTGGGCGTCCACGTACGCGTCCGTCAGCGCGTAGACGAGCAGGCCGCCGAGCAGCCACTGCCGCCGCACGAAGCGGTCGAGCCGGGCATTATAGCGTTCCACGGCCAGATTCTCCGCATCGAGGTCCCCCGACGCCCGGGCCGCGGCCAGCGCGGCGTCGAGGTCGCGGAGCGCCCGGTTGTCCGAGACCAGCCCCGCGATCATCGCGCCCTCGCTCCCCGCCACCAGCAGCGCCTTGATCCACGCGCGATTGTGGAACTGCCCCCAGCCCGGGACCAGCGCGGAGCGCAGCATGACGAAACGCGGCTGGTCGAGCAGCCGCCCGCGGGTCCGCGGCGCGGGGACGACCGCCGGCGCCGAGCCCGTCGTGTCGCTCCGGCCCGCCGGTCGCGCGACGGCCGGCTGCTGCGCCGGCGCGGCGGCCGAATCCGCGCGGGCCTCGATCCCCGGCGCCCGCGCGGAGTCGGGCGGAACCCCCGGCTCCCCGGCGTCCGCGGCCGCGAGGCCCGGGGCCGCGAGCCCGATCGCGAACAGCAGGGCGAGAAATGGCGGGAACGCGTGGGAATCGAACCCACCTCGGACGCTCTGAACGCCCGACCGCAGGATTTGAAGTCCCCGGAGTCCACCAGAACCCATTCGTTCCCGCATCCGGGCCCACGCTAGCACCGCGCGCGCGCGAGGCGCCAACCGCCCGCGGCCGTCCCCGCGGAGCGCGCCCCCCGCCCGCTCCCGCCGCGGCGCCGCGTCCTTCGCGAAGCCGCTCAGGACGACGTGGCCGGCGGCTCCAGCACGATGGACGTCGCGCGCCGCGCCACCACCTCGCCGGCCGCCACCACCCACACGCGCCGGCGGCGGAGCGCCGTCTCCAGCGCCGCGGCGCGGCGGGCGGGCGCGGCGATCAGCAGTCCGCCCGACGTCTGGGGATCGTGGAGCGCGTCGAGCATCGCGGGGTCGATCCCCCCGGCCGCCACCTTCGGCGCGAAGAACGCCCGGTTTTTCGCGAGCCCGCCCGGAGCGACGCCGTCGCGCGCGCACTCGAGGGCGCGCGGCAGGAACCACGACCGATCGGGCGAGAGCCGCAGCGTCACGCCGCTCGCGTCGGCGAGCTGGCTGGCGTGGCCGAGCAGGCCGTAGCCCGTGATGTCGGTCGCGGCGCGCGCCCCGAACTCGACGGCCACCTCGGACGCGACCCGGTTCAGCGCCGCCATGCTGCGGGTGAGGCGCTTCAGGTGCCCGGACCCGAGCGTCCCCTGCTTGAGCGCCGTGGAGAGCACACCGGTGCCGAGCGGCTTCGTGAGGAAAAGGCGATCCCCGGGCCGGGCGCCCGAGTTGGTGAGGAGCTTGCGCCGCGCGGCGACCCCGGTCACCGCGTAGCCGAACTTGAGCTCGGGGTCGCGCACCGTGTGCCCGCCGAGGATGCTGGCGCCGGCCTCCACCATCTTGTCCTGCCCGCCGCGCAGGATCTCGGTCACCGCCTCGGGCGGAACGCCCGCGTCGGGGAGGCACAGCAGCGCGAGCGCGGTGATCGGACGCCCGCCCATGGCGTACACGTCCGAGAGGGAATTGGCCGCGGCGACCTGGCCGAAATCGTAGGGGTCGTCCACCACGGGCGTGAAGAAGTCCACGGTCTGGACCAGCGCTTCGCCGCGGCCCCAGGCGTACACGCCGGCGTCGTCCAACGTGGAGTGGTCCACCAGCACCCGCCGGTCGCGCCGCGGCTGCTTCACTCCCCCGAGTGCTGAGCGCAGGTCCCCCGGACCCACCTTGGCGGCTCAACCCGCGCAGCTCACGAGCTGCGTGAGCTGGATCTCGATGCGACGGCGTTCGGTCATGGTCGTGCGCGGAACGGGACGGCCCCGGGCGGCGGCACGGGCCGCCGTCCGGGCGCCGGCGGGTTCAGGCCCGCGTCCCGACCCGGCTCACAGGTCGCGCCCCACCGCCACCACCTCGATCTCGACGCGGGCGTTGCGGGGCAGGCCGGCCACGGCCACCGTGCTGCGCGCGGGGGGCGCGCCCGGGAAGTGCTTGCCGTAGACCTCGTTCATCGCCTTGAAATCGTTCATGTCCACGAGGAACACCGTGGTCTTGACCACGTCGGCGAAGGTGAGCCCCGCGCCGCGCAGCACCGCGGCGAGGTTCTTCATCGCCTGCGCGGTCTGCTCCGCCACGTCGCCCGGAACCAGCTCGCCCCTTGCCGGATCGAGCCCCACCTGCCCGGCGGTGTACACGAGCCGCTGGCCGCCGTGGAGCCGCACCACCTGCGCCTGGCTGTAGGGACCGATGGCGGCGGGTGCGTCGGCGACCTGGATCGGAGTCTTCACGCGTTCCTCCCTGGCATGCGGCCGCGCGGCCCGCGGCTATTCGACCGTGACGCTCTTGGCGAGGTTGCGGGGCTGGTCCACGTCGCAGCCGCGCTGCACCGCGACGTCGTACGCCAGCAGCTGCAACGGAATCACCGACAGCAGCGGCTGGAGCATGGGCAGCGTCTGCGGCACGTAGATGACGTGGTCGGCGCGCTCGGCGACCTCGGTGTCGCCCTCGGTGGCGATGGCGATGATCCGGCCCTTGCGCGCGCGCACCTCGGACATGTTGCTCATCACCTTCTCGTAGGCGCTGTCGCGCGTGCAGATGAAGACCACCGGCATGTTCTCGTCGATCAGCGCGATCGGCCCGTGCTTCATCTCGGCGGCCGGGTAGCCCTCGGCGTGGATGTAGGAGATCTCCTTGAGCTTGAGCGCCCCCTCCAGCGCCACCGGGAAGTTGTAGCCCCGCCCGAGGTAGATGAAGTTGTTGTGGTGCCCCACCGCCCGGGCGATCCGGTCCACCGCCTCGCGGCGGTCGAGGATGGCCTGGATCTTGGCCGGAATCTGCTCGAGCTCGCGCACCAGCTCGATCCCCTCCTCGCGCGACATCTCGCGCTGCCGACCGAGCACCAGGGTGATCAGCGCCAGCACCGTGACCTGGCCGGTGAAGGCCTTGGTGGAGGCCACGCCGATCTCGGGACCGGCGTGCAGGTAGACGCCCCCGTCGGACTCGCGCGCGATGGTGGAGCCCACCACGTTCACGATGCCGAGCGCGCGCGCGCCCTTGCGCTGGGCTTCGCGCATCGCGGCCAGCGTGTCGGCGGTCTCGCCCGACTGGGAGATCACCAGCACCAGCGTGCCGGGCTCGATGATCGGGTTGCGGTAGCGGAACTCCGAGGCGTACTCGACCTCGACCGGGATGCG
>CAZIVR010000188.1:0-3491 GCA_964542745.1 uncultured bacterium | reverse complement strand
TTGCGGCACCCGGAGCGAACAGCGGCGCGGAGTCGCCGTGGGACGAAGCATTGCCGGCACCCGAAGCGCACGGATCGGGGGTGGCGCTCGCCCCTGCGGCGGCCGCCGTGCCACCAACCAACTCTTTATTCGCAACGACTTGAGTCCTATCAACTGGCCCCGGGGCCAGTTGGCACGGCCCGTCGGAGCCGCCCTGGATGGGCTGGACGCGGGAAGGCAGGTCGGGACGCGGGAACTTCCGGGCGAGCAACTCCTCGAGCCTGGGTCGGGTCAGCCGCGCGGCCTCGGCCAGCAACCCGGCCGCGTTCTCCGGCGTGAGGTAGGGCGTCAGGAGCAGCACCGCGCCGAGATGCAGCCTTCCGTCGGCGAGGGCCTCGAAGATCGCGGGAAAGCGGCGGGCAGTGCGGGCCGCGCGAATTCTCTTGAAGGCCGCATCCTCCGAGAGCCGCAACTCGCCGACGCAGTAGGCGAACATGGACGGATAGGCGGCCGGCAGGTAGAGCCTGCGCGAGTCCACCTCGGCGAGGTGCGCGAGCAGGAGAGCCGTGACCTCGCGGTCGCGCGAGAGGAGCGTGGCGAGATCGTGGAGCAGGGAGCGGTCGGAGAGATGCGTCAGCGCGTACCGGTTCACGGCGATACCTCGACGGGGGCGGGACGTCGAGGGGGCGAGGCGATATTTCTATCACGCGTGTTTCGCGCGCACGCAGGTCGTGCCACGCCGCGCCGTGGCCATCAGGATGCGCGCGACGTCACGCACGCGCGTACGAACCCGCGTGCGCCGATCTCCGGCAGCCTCGCGCCGCTTCCACGAGCGGGTTCTCGCGCGAACGCGTGCGAGACGCGAAATCCTGTCAAGAAAAAAAAGCGGTCCGGACTCAAGACATGAAATGAGTCCAGACCATGCACCCACGCGACAGCGCCGCCCGAGCGCACGGACGCCGTTCCATGACGCGCAGCTGTCCGTACCCATCGAAGACCCGCGAACCCTCAGAACCCTCGCGCCGCGGGAAACGGGCGCCCCCCGGCGAACCAACGCCTCTCCCGGGAACCACCCCGCGCTACTTCCCGGCCTTCGCCTTCGGCACCACCGTGATGTCCCGCAGCCCGATCATGTTCATCGGCTCGCGGCGGTCGTCGTAGCGCACCATCGGCACTTCCTGCCGCCCGCCGGCGTCTTCGGAGACCAGCCAGAACAGCGGCCGGTACGTGCCCGGCGGGACCTCGTCCGGGATCAGCAGGTGGTAGGTCTCGCTCACCACGCGGTCGGCCGGCCAGTCACGCGGCGGCAGAATCCCGTAGCCGAGCGCGCGCGACCATCCGTAGAGCACGACCTTGTTCCCCTCCGAGAGCCACGTCTGCGAGAAGTAGTTGCGGTTGGCCGGCGCCACCCGCTTCCAGTACGCCACGATCCGCGCCACACCGCCCTGCGCGACCACCGAGTCCAGGCGCACCGCGTTCAGGAACAGCAACTGCTCGTCCACCAGCAGGTCGAGGCTCTGGTGCGGCCATTCGGCGCCGACCCGGTAGAGCTCCACCGAGTCCCGCGCCCCCCGCAGCAACAGGATCGTTCCCCCCGCGGCGTCGGCGGGGCGCAGGTCGTTCGCCGCGGCGATCTCCCGGAGCCGCGCGCCGGTCCCGAACTCCATGTACGGGATCTGCGACGACATGTCGGAAAGGATCGCGACCGCGCCCGCGGGATTCGGGTAGGGCCGCGTCGAGTAGGTGTACGTGCCGCGCACCACGTGGTGCATCGAGTGCACGTCGCGGCGCGTGGCGAGGCGCGGCAGGAACTCGAAGCCCGCGACCACCGCCCCCTCCTTCGGCAGGCGCGCCACCATGCGGTCGCGGTAGGGCTTCATGGTGCGCTCGAACGCGTCGGGCGCGTTCGCCTCGGGACGCGCGGCGGACTGCCAGATCCCGCGGCCCACCACCGGCCCGAACAGCACCTGCGTCGCCATCGCCACCACCACGAGCAGCGCCGCCAGCGCCGTGGCCGCGCGCGCCGGCGAGCCCGCGGCCGGTTCGAGCGCGCGCAGCGCGGGCTTCGCGCCGTGCACCGCCGCCACCGCCACGAACGGCAGCGAGAGCGCCGCGTACTGGAACACGATCTTGTGCTGGTGGATGCGCTCCGAGAGCAGGTGCTCCGCCCACACCGGGAGCGCGGGCAGCAGCCAGACCGGCGAGAGCAGCGCGAGCCCCGAGACCGGCAGGAACAGGTGCAGCCAGAGCTGCTTCTTGGCCAGCGCGTCCTCGGCGTTCCCGGGCGTGGTCCAGAACGCGGCCAGCGCCTCGAGCGGGCGCGACAGGATCCCCGCCGCGATCTCGCGGGCCGAGCCGCCCCAGCGCGCGTACATCTGCCCGTATTCGGCCTGGCCCTCGAGCAGCATCGGCTTGAGCACCGCGAACGACAGCAGCAGCGAGGCCGCCGCGAGCCCGGCGAGCGCCAGCGCGAGGCGCGGCCGGCGCGGGCGCTGGAGGAGCGCCACGGCGGCGAGCCCGAGCACCGGGAGCGGCACGTCCTCGCGCGCGAGCAGCGCGATGCCCGCCGCCAGCGCCGCCCGTCCCGCGCGGCCGGCCCTCACCTCGAGCGCGCACCACAGCAGGAACGGCACCGCGAGCGACTCGGGGTGGAACTCGAACAGGTTGAGGTAGCCGAGCGCCGGGTGGAGCAGGTAGAGCGCGGCGCACGCGACCGGCAGCGGCCCCGCCGGAAGCTCCCGCCTCGCCAGCAGCCACACCGGCACCGCGCCCGCGGCGAGCGCCACCGTCTGCATCGCGAGGAGCGTGAGCGCGTGCGGCGCCAGCGCGAACAGCGGCGCGAGCGGCACCAGGATCAGCGACGAGTGGTCGCCCAGCCAGTGCATGCCGCGCACCGAGCTGGTCCACGAGCCGTGCATCACGCCGTGGATCGCCTGCACGAAGATCGCGAGGTCGATGTCGCGGTACAGGTAGTAGCGAAACTTCGTGACGCAGATGCCCTGGAACACCGCCACGTAGGCGGCGGCCATCAGCAGCACGATCGCGAGCTCGCGGCCGAACGCCGGCCCGCCGACCGGGGGCGGCGTGGAATCCGAAAGGCCGGCGGTCTCGGCGGCGCGCGCGGGAGCCGCTCCGGCCGGGGACTTCGCTCGAGCACGCGCGCGGCGGGCGGACATGGGGCGACGAGGGTAGCACGAGGGATCGTGGCGGCCGCTCGCGCCATGCCGCCGGGCGCGTCCATGCCCGCGCGGTTCCCCGGCGCGCCACGCCGCGGCGGCGCCACGGCGCCGTGCCGCGACACGTCCGGCGCGCGAACCGCGGCCCGCGAGTTCTTGCCGCTCCCCATGCGCTCCATTAGTGTCGTCCGGCCATGCCTCGCAAGTCCCCGCGCTCCCGACGAAAGGCCGAGCCGCCGCCGAGCCTTCCGGCCCGGGAGCGGCCCCGCAAGGCGCCCGGGCGGGGCCGCGCGCGGCCCGCGGGGGGCCACGCGGCCGATCCCGCCGCGGGCGGGC
>CAZIVR010000187.1:0-3571 GCA_964542745.1 uncultured bacterium | reverse complement strand
AACCGGTGACCCCGTCATTACGAGTGACGTGCTCTACCAGCTGAGCTACACCAGCCCATGTGCCTGCCGCCGGTCCCGCGTCGCGGGCTGCGCGGCTCGCCGGGTGACCCGCGCCCAGGCGGCGCGGCGCGACCGGCGACAAGAAATGGTGCGACCCCCCAGAATCGAACTGGGGACACCGTGATTTTCAGTCACGTGCTCTACCAACTGAGCTAGGGTCGCACCGAAACGGATGCGCGGAACAAGTAGCACGCGCGCGCGAAGCGCGTCAACGGCGGCCCGGATCGCTCCGGGGCCCGGTCCGGCCGCGGCGTACGCGCGTGCCTTCGCCCCGCGGCTAGCCGCGCCGGGCCGGCGCGCGGCGGTCGGCGTGCGTGACCCGCCGGTCGCCGCGCGCCCTCCGCCGCTCCTCGTTGTCGCGCACCGGAAGCGTGATCAGGACCGCCGCGCCCCATTCCCCGTCGGCGCGCACCCGCACCTCTCCCCCGTGCTGCCGGATGATCCGGTCCGCGACCCCCAGCCCCGGCGCGCCGCGCGCCGCACCCGGCGTGAACGGGACGAACAGCTCCTCGAGCAGGTCGCCCGGCGAGCGGCCGCCGTCGAAGGCGATCTCGGCGATCACGTGGTCGCGCACCAGCCGCGACTCGACGCGCACCCGGCCGCCGACCGGCACGCCGTCCACCGCCCGCTCGAGGATGTTGCGGAACACCTGCCGGATCCGGTCCGAGTCGAGGAGCAGCGCGGGGGATTCCGGGTCCAGGCGCTTGAGCAGCCGCACCCGCCGCCGCACCAGCCGCTCGCCGATCCCGGGCAGGACGTCCTGCAGCACGGCGTTCACGCTCTCCATGCGGAGCTGCGGCGGCTCGACCGCGGCGGGCTCCGCCGACTCGGCCACCAGCCGCTCGAGCCGTTCGCTCTCGCGCAGGATCACCTCGAGGTACTCGCGCCGCGGGTCGCCCTCCGCCAGCTCGCGGTGCGCGCGGCGCGCGAACGCGCCGATCGAGGCCAGCGGCTGGCGCGCCTCGGCGAGCGCCCCGGCGGCGCGCTCCCCGACGTTCGCGAGCCGCTCGCGGCGGCGGAGCCGCGCGCGAAGCTCGCGCTCCTGCCGCTCGCCGGCGCGCCGCGCCTCGGCGCTGGCCGCGCGGTCGAGGAGCAGCGCGAGCCCGTCCGCGACCGCGGCGAGCAGCGTGTCCGCCTCGCCGGCGCCCTCGCCCGCCAGGGCGGCGGCGCCCCGAGCGCGCATCTCGACCGTGGCCAGCACGCCGAGCACCTGGCCCGAGGCCACGATCGGCGTGAGGCGCGCCCCGCGCACCGCCTCGAGCGCGCCGCGCCAGCCCTCGCACGGAACGCCGGAGGCGGGACCGACGGTGCGCGCCCCCGCGCGCTCGACCGTCTCGTTCGCCCAGGACTGGAGCGCCCGCGCCACGCTCTCGCGCTCGCGGACCTCGCCCGCCGTCTGCGCGAGCACCGGGGGACGCCCGGGCGCCACGGTCCAGATCGCGGCCACGTCGGCCCCGCTCACGCGCAGGGCCGCGCGCGCGCCGAGCCGCAGCCCCTCGCTCAGGTGATGCGCCGAGGCCGCCGCCCCGATCCACTCGACGAGCGCCACGCGCTGCTCGCCGCTCACCCGCCACGCCTCGCGCGCCTCGATCACGCGCGCCACGAGCCGGGCGCGGTCGGCGAGTGTGAGGAAGCGGTCGCGCGCCGCGTCGTCGCCGCGATCCCACGCCGCCACCAGCAGCCGCTCCGGTCCCCGGTCCGGCCGGAAGCTCGCGGCGCCGACCGCCCCGGCGCGCGACCACGGGGAGGGCGGTCCGCCCTCGCGGGTCCACGCGGGGCGCGCGTCGCGCCAGGCCTCGGCGACCGCGGGCCCGCATGCCAGCGGATCCCAGCCCTCGGGAGGCGTCGCCGCGGCGTCCCCGGCGAGGGGCGCGCGGACTCCCGCGCCCTCCGGCGACTCCGGCGCCACCAGCTCGCGCGCGACGGCGAGGCGCCCGCCCCCGACCGGGGCGAGGATCCACGCGCGGCGCGCGCCACCCCCGGCCGGGTCGAGCGCCAGCGCCAGCAGGCGGCGCTCGAACTCCTCGGCGCCGAGCGACTCCTCGAGCGGGCGCACCGGGTCGTGAGACGTCGCGGGAGCGGACGTGGGAGGAACGGCCGGCGGGTGATGCCGGCTCGCGTCGCGGGCGGGATCGAGTTCCATGGCGGGTCGGGGCTTCCGTGGTCCGGGCGGGAGGAGGCGCGTGAATCCTCTTGCGATCCGCAATGGCCATGCCACCGGATGGGATCCCCGGGGCGCACGATCCGGATCGGGGCCGCGGCCGAAGGGCCGCGCCTAACTCGCCATTGCGCTTGACCCTAGGCGGCCCGCTCCATACGGTTCCCACCCACCCCGGCACGGCACGGGCCGCCGGCCGGGGAGGTGCGGCACCCCGAAGTGGGTCAGAAAGGATGGAACCCGCGTGGAAAAGCCCCAACCGCAGATGCAGGTCGAGCTGAGCGAGCGCGAGGCCGAGGGCATCTACTCGAACGTCGTTTTCATCGCGCATTCCGCCTCGGAGGTCATCCTCGACTTCGCGCGGGCCCTGCCGGGGCTGCCGAAGGCCAAGGTGTACTCGCGCATCATCGTGACGCCCCAGCACGCGAAGTCGCTGCTCCAGGCGCTCGAGCAGAACCTGAAGAACTACGAAACCCAGTTCGGCGCGATCAAGCTGCCGGGCGAGGGCCGCTCCAAGGAAATGGGCTTCAAGCCGTGAGCGGCCGGCAGGCCCCTCCGGCGTGAGCGGATCCGCCGGCGGGCTGCTGCTCGTCCTCCACACCCACCTGCCGTGGGTTCTCCACCACGGCCGCTGGCCGCACGGCTCGGACTGGCTGTGCGAGGCCGCCGCCGAGTGCTACCTGCCGCTGCTCGAGGTGCTCGAGCCGCGCGCCCGCGCCGGGCGATCCCTCGGGATCACGCTGAGCCTGAGCCCGGTGCTGGCCGAGCAGCTGGACCACCCCGACTTCGCGCGGGAGTTCGTCGCCTACCTCGCCCACAAGCGCGCCGCCGCGCGCGAGGACGAGCGCCGCTTCGCCGCGGCGGGCCGGAATGCCGAGGCCGCGCTCGCGCGCCGCTGGCGGCGCTTCTACGACGCGACCGCGGCCGCGTGGTCCGCCGCGCCGCCGCCGGCCGAGCGCTTCGCCCGGCTCGCCGCGTCGGGGGCGATCGAGCTGGCCGCGTGCGCGGCCACCCACGCCTACCTGCCGCTCCTCGCGAGCCCGGCGGCGGTGCGCCGGCAGGTGGCGGTCGCGGTCGAAAGCCACCGGCGGCGCTTCGGCGCCGCCCCGCGCGGGCTCTGGCTCCCCGAGTGCGCCTACCGCCCGGGGGGGCCATGGCGGTCGCCGCTCCACGAGCGCGTCGCGGAAGGCTTCCGCCCGGGACTCGAGTCGGTGCTGGCCGCCCACGGCCTCGGCTACTTCTTCGTCGAGACCCACCTGATCGCGGGCGGCGTCCCGCTCGAGACGTTCTCGCCGCTCGCCCCCGCCGGCCCGCCGCGCGCGCGCCGCGAGCGCGAACGGGGCGACGCGCCCC
>CAZIVR010000186.1:0-3802 GCA_964542745.1 uncultured bacterium | reverse complement strand
GGCCGTTCCCTCCCCTTCCCCAAGGAGCCTCGCCATGCGCCCGTGGATCGTGGTGTCGGCCTTCGTTCTCGGTCTCCTCGCCGGCTGCATGGCCGCCGGTCCGCCCTCCACCGCGCAGGGGCCGGGGTCCGCCGACCGCTCCCCGCTCGGCAGTCCCTTCGGGGAGGGCCGGGCGGGCGGGCCGGCCCGCGCGTGGCCGCTGATCCTCGACCGTGCCGACGTGGGACTCGGCACCAGCGTCCACTTCGGCCGGGTGCCGACCGCGACCGAGCTGCACGACCTCGATCTCGTCACGGGCGTCCGCAACGTGGTGCTGTCGCTCCCGGGCTGGCCCACCGACCCGGGACCGCTCGAGGCGCTCGCGCAGATCCATCCCGAGGCTTCGGGGATCGTGATCCTGCCCGGCTACCCGCCGAGCCGGCAGGCCGCCGAGGTGTGGAACCTGATCCCGGCGCGCCTGCGCCTGATCGCGGTGGTGGACGGTCCCCCGCCCAACGCCACGGTGATCGCGGACCTGAACCAGATGCGCGGGCTCGAGCGCGTGATCGCCCAGATGGACCGGCCCTCGCGGGCCGGCTTCGAACGGCTGCAACGCCCGCTGAGCTTCCGGAAGGTCGTGGAGTAGGCGGCTCAGTTCCCCGGGACCGCCCCGACCACCTGCTTGCTGATGTCCTGCTTGCGGTCGGTGAGGACCTTCATCTCGCCGCGCTTGAGGCCCGGGTCGTCCTTCAGGTCCACCGAGATCTTGAAGCGCTTCTCCATCTCGGCGAAGCGGCGCGCCTCCTGCTCGACGAAGTAGAGCGCGACCTCGGGGGCGACCTTGACGGTGATGCGCTTCTGGCCGCCCATCGCCACCACCCGGCGCATCGCGCGCTCGAGCTTCACCAGCATGGTCTCCTGGCTCGGCACCTTGCCGAGACCGCCGCAGTGCGGGCAGTCCTCGGTGTAGTAGTGCAGCAGGCTCGAGCGCTCGCGCTGGCGCGTCATCTCGATCAGGCCCAGCTCGCTCACCGCGAACGCCTTGGTGCGGGCGCGGTCCTTGCGCAACTCCTTGCGCAGCTCCTCGAGCACGGCGCGCTTGTTGGACTCGATCTCCATGTCGATGAAGTCGATCACGATGATGCCGCCGATGTCGCGGAGCCGCAGCTGGCGCGGGATCTCGCGCGCGGCCTCCATGTTGTTCTTGAAGATGGTCTCTTCCTGGTTCTTCTTGCCGGTGAAGCGCCCGGTGTTGACGTCGATCGAGACCAGCGCCTCGGTGTGGTCGATGCAGATGTAGCCGCCCTTCTTGAGCCACACCTTGCGCTCGAAGGTCTTCTCGATCTGCGGCTCGATCCCGTAGGCGTCGAAGATCGGCTCCTTCTCCTTGTGGAGCTTGACCCGGTCGCGCAGCTCGGGCGCCACCGCCTTGAGGTAGGCCTGGGTCTCGGTGAACGACTCCTTGTCGTCGATCACCACCTCTTCGGTCTCGTCGCTGAACAGGTCGCGGATCAGCGAGGCCGTGAGCTCCAGCTCCCGGTGCACCAGCGACGGCGCGCGCGAACCCACCGTCTTCTTGTCGATCTTCTGCCACATCTTGACGAGATGCTTCACGTCGGCCGCGAAGTCGTCCTCGCCCTTCCCCTCGCCCACCGTGCGGGCGATGATGCCGACGCCGGGGGGCTTGAGGTCGCTGATGATGGCCTTGATGCGCTGCCGCTCGGAGCGCTCCTCGATCCGGCGCGACACGCCGACGTGGTCCACGCCCGGCATCAGCACGCAGTAGCGCCCCGGCAGGCTCACCTGCTGGGTCACGCGCGGCCCCTTGGTGCCGATGGACTCCTTGGTGATCTGGACCAGCACTTCCTGGCCCTTCTTCAGGTGGTCCTCGATCTTGAGGTGCGCGCCGCGCGAGCGCCGCGCGGCGGCGCCGTTGTCCTCGACCTCGGAGAGGTCCTCCATCCCGCTCAGCGACTCGACCAGGTCCGAGGCGTGCAGGAAGCCGGTCTTGGGGAGCCCCAGGTCCACGAAGGCGGCCTGCATGCCGGGCAGCACGGCGTTGACCCGGCCCTTGTAGATGTCGCCGACGTGGCGGCGCTGCTCGGCGCGCTCGACGAGCAACTCGGCGAGCTCCCCGTCCTCGAGGATGGCGATGCGGGTTTCGTACGAATCGGCGTTGATGATGATCTGCTGTTTCACCGGGGGGCTCTCGCACCCCGCGCGACGGCTCCCGTCAGGTGCGCGCCCCCAGCAGCTCGAGGGGATCGAGGCGCCGGCCGCCGATCTCGGTCCACAGACGCACGCGCTCGATGTCGGCGGTGCGCGCGTCGGCGGAGGGGATCAGCAGCGCGACGACTTCCTCGGGACGCACCTGAGCGCGCTGCGTGAAGCGCAGTTCGGCATCGAGTGCGGCCGGGGTCTCGTCCTCCCGGACGGCCAGGGAAGCGATGGACGGTCGGGCGTCGAATTCGCGGGCTTGGCCCTCGTTCTGGCGTCGCACGATCAGGTGCTCGGCCGCGAGCAGCGCCGGGAGGCGCGCCTCCAGGGTGGCGCCCAGCGTGGCCGGGTCGAGCCCGGCCTCCCGCAGGTACGTGCGCGGGAAGCGCACCCGGTAGGACGCGCCCTCGAGCTGGCTCATGAGCGAGGGCGTCTTGAAGAGGATGGGCTTGCAGTCCAGCACCCGGAGTCCCGCGGGCAGCGTCTCGTCGAGACGCTCCGCCAGATCCAGATCCGGCGGGCGGGAGAGCTCCAGGTCGAAGACTTCGGCCCGGGAACGGTAGCCCAGCGGCAGCGGCGGCCCGAACGACATCTTCAGGTGCGGGCGATGCCCCTGGGAGTAAGCCAGCGGGAGCCCGGAACGGCGCAACGTGCGCTCCCAGGTCCGCATCAGGTCGAGGTGCGAGATGAACCGCATCTCGCTCCCCTTTTCGAAGAGAATCCGGAAGCGCGTGGCGCTCGTCAGCCCCATCCCGGCGGGCGCGCGGCCGCGCACGGTGCGGGAGCGGCGGCCGAACGCCGGCGGCGGAACCGCCGCGTGCGCCTTCGCCAGGTCGAGCGGCACGTGCGGCTGCTTGACCCACGGTCGCTGCGGGCACCCGGAGACGCCGCACGAGAAGCAGATGTCCTCGAGGCGGCAGTCGTCGGTGAGGCCCGCCTCGTCGGCGCGAAGCTTCTCGCGGACGAGGAACTTCTTGGTCACCGGGGACTGCACCACGTCCCACGGCTGGTCCAGATCGGTGGAGCGCTCCACGAGCGGGCGTTCGGGATCGAGCCCGAGGTCGCGGAACACCTCCATCCACACGCCGAACTTGAGGTGCTCGCTCCACGCGTCGAAGCGGCACCCGCGGCGGTAGGCCTCCTCGACCGCGACGCCGAGCCGGCGGTCGCCGCGCGTGAAGACCCCTTCCAGCAGCGAGGTCTCCGCGTCGCGGTACTTGAGCGCCACCGGCTTGCCGTGCGCGGCCTTGCGCAGCACCCCCAGCCGGCGGTTGAGCTCGGCGGTGGAGACCTGCTCGGCCCACGCGAAGGGCGTGTGCGGCTTGGGCACGTGCGGCGACACGCTGGCGGTGATGCGGAATCCCTTGTTGCCCTCGTCGCGCGCGCGCTTCCACGCCTTGTGCGCGAGGTCCATGATCGCGACGAGGTCCTCGTCGGTTTCGCCCGGCAGCCCGCACATGAAGTAGAGCTTGGCGCTGGTGTAGCCCTCGCGCGCGGCGGTGCCCACCGAGTTCAGGAGCTCCTCCTCGGTGTGGTTCTTGTTGATCACGTCGCGCATGCGCTGGCTGCCGGCCTCGGGAGCGAGCGTGATCGAGCCCTTGCGCTG
>CAZIVR010000185.1:0-3821 GCA_964542745.1 uncultured bacterium | reverse complement strand
CGTCGGGCCCCGCGAGGCCGAGGCCCGCGAGCGGGACCCCCGCGGCCCGGCCCGCGACGCGCTCCCCGGCCGCCCGCGCAAACCCCGGGCGAAGGCGGATCAGCAGCGCGTCCCCGCGCACCGCACCGCCGGGAGGCGGCGCGGCGCCCTCCTCGAGCACGGGCAGGCCGCGCGCCTCCGCCCCGGGGGCGACGAGCAGCGCGGCCAGCAGGACGGCGTTCGCCAGGACCATGGACCCCATTAGCATGACGCGACCGTGTCCCGGTCGGGAGCGGTCGCGAGTCGGGCATGATTGTAGTCGCTTCGCGCCGCAAGCCGCCAGCCCCGTTGCTTGACGCCCGGCGGGGCGGTGGGCACACTTCGGCCGCTCGTCACCCGGCGCGTTCCACCCCATTCACCGCGGCGAAGGAGGCATCCGAGGGCCATGGACCAGAGCGAGAAGGACCGCCTGCGCCAGATGCTGCTGGACCGCTCCATGCGTTTCGGCGAGTTCGTGCTGAGTTCCGGGGCGACGTCGAGCTACTACATCGACGTGCGCAAGACGAGCCTCCACCCCGACGGCCTCGACCTGATCGCGCGGGCCTTCTGGGAGATCCTGTCGCAGGACCAGATCACCGCCGTGGGCGGGCTCACCATGGGCGCCGACCCGCTGGTGGCGGGCGTGATGCTCCACAGCCGCGCGATGGGCAAGCCGATCGAGGGCTTCCTCGTGCGCCGCAGCACCAAGGATCACGGCATGAAGGGCCAGGTCGAGGGCAACCTCGCCGGGCACAAGCGCGTCGCGATCCTCGACGACGTCATCACCAGCGGCGAGAGCTCGCTGATCGCGGCCGAGGCGGCCGAGTCCTACAAGGCCGAGGTGGTGCGGGTGCTGGCCGTGGTGGACCGGGCCCAGGGCGCCGCCCAGACGTTCCAGCAGCGCGGCGTGCCTTTCACCGCGCTCTTTTCCATCGGCGAGCTGCTTCCGGCCGAGCGCGGCTGACCCCCCGCCCGGGCCGTCCGGAAAGCCCGCAAGCACGGCCCTCCCCCGGCCGATAACCCTGCCGGGCACCCACTTGCGGTGCCGGGACTCAGGGAAGACCCGAAATGTACGAACGCCAGTTCGGCCTGCGCGAGAACCCCTTCGCCGCGGGTCACCAATCGAAGTACGTCTATCCGAGCCGGGAGCACCAGGAGGCCCTCGCCCACCTGCGCTTCGGGATCGAGAACCGTGAGGCCTTCGTGCTCATCACGGGCGAGGTGGGGACGGGCAAGACCACCGCGCTCTACGACGCACTCTCCGAGTGGAAGTCGCGCGCGGTGGTGGCGCTGATCACCAACACCGCCCTCACGCGCAGCGAGCTCTACGAGGAGATCTGCATGCGGTTCGGCGTGCCGCTCGCCGGGACCGCCACCAAGCCCCAGCTGATCCAGCAGCTCGAGCGCCACCTGATGGTGGTGCGCGCCCGCGGCGACTTCGCGATCCTGCTGATCGACGAGGCGCAGAATCTCGACAGCGGGCTGCTCGAGGAGACGCGGCTGCTCTCCAACCTCGAGGCGCAGGGCCAGAAGCTCCTGCAGATCTTCCTGGTCGGACAGCCCGAGCTCGAAGACAAGCTCGCGCAGCCCGAGCTGCGCCAGCTCCGCCAGCGGATCGCGGTGCACTACCGGCTGCGCCCGCTCACGGTCGAGGACACCGAGCGCTACATCCACCACCGCATCACGGTGGCGGGAGGCCACGCGCTCACCCTGTTCCCGGCCGACGCGTGCGCCGAGGTGCACGCCGCGACCCACGGCATCCCGCGCGAGATCAACACGGTCGCCGCGCAGGCCCTGCTCAACGCCTTCGTCGAGGACGCCGCCGGCGTGCGGCCCGAGCACGTGCGCGCCATCGTCCGCGACACCGGATTCCACAGCGTCCTGGACCGCCCCGCCGCGCACCCCGCGGCGGGTGGTCCGGCGAACGCGGCCGTTACCCCGGCCGCGACCCCAGTACCCCCCGCCGCCGATCCGCCGGTTCACGTGGCCACGCCATCCGTCGCACCGGCTCCCACACGAGAGGTTCGCCAGGTTCCGGCAGCCGCGCCCACGTCGGCGCGTGCCGCCTCCGGGGCGACACCGTCACCGATCGAAGCGGAGGGTCACCCCATGGCAGGCGTGAGGCCGGCAGGCTCCACCGAGAGTTGGCAGTCGTGGATGGATTCGCTGGCGAAATTGCCCGTCGAGCCGGGCGCGCCTCGCGAGGAGGCCGGGTCCGCGGCCCCGCCCCCGAGCGGCGATCTCCCGCCCGCGGGCGACGGCGACGGCGGCACCGGCCGCGACGAGATGACCCCCGAGGAGTTCTACGCGGTCGAGGAGGAGGCGCTTCGCACGCCGATCGGCGACGGCGACGACTCCGACGAGTACGGCGACTACGACGAGAACGACATCGAGGCCGCGCTGCCCGGCTCGCCCGAGGATTCCGAGCGCGCGGACGACGAGGACGGCGCGCTCGACGAGGAGGCCTGGATGAGCGCGCTCGACCGAGCGCCCGCCGAGGCGCCGGGCGCGGGAGATCTCCCCGCCGAGACCGACCCGCGGCCCGGGCTCCAGTGGAGCCACGCCGCGAGCCCCGCGGAGGATCCCGAACCCGTGCGCGCCGAGTCGCCCGCGTTCGCGAGCGAAACGCCGGAGGCGGCCGAAACGCCGAGCGTCGCCACGGCGAGCCATGCGGTCCGCGCGGCTCAGGACGAGCCGACGTTCGCGTCCCCCTTGCCGGTGGCTCCGTCCGAGCCGGTGTACGCGGAGCCCGCGCCCGCCGCGCCCGCGCGCGAGCCGGTCGCGGCCCGGGTGTCCGCCGCACCGGCGCGCCCGATTCCGGCCGCCGCGGGCATGCCCGCCCGGCTGCGCGAGCGGCTCGAGGCCGCGGAGCGCGCCGAGGCGTCGGCGGGCAACAAGCTCACCGGCTGGCTGATCGGGGTCGCGGCCGTCGCCGCGGTCACGATCGGCGTGATCCTCGCGCTTCGATTCCGGAGCCAGTCCGAGGCGCCGACGAATCCGGCCGGCGCTCCGGCCGCGGCGAGCGCCCCTGCGACCGGCGGGACGAACGGCGCTGCTTCGCCGGCGCTTCCCCCGCGCACGGCCGCGACTCCCGAAACTCCCGCGTCCCCCGGCGTGGCCGCCGTGACGCAGGCGCCGAGCCATACCGGAACTCCCGGAGGCGCCGCGCCGAAGTCCGAAGGGCCGGCGAGCGAAACCGCCCCGACGCAGAGGTCCGCCGGCCAGGCGTCCGCGGTCGCGTCGCCTCCCTCGGCGGTGAAGCCCGCTTCGGCCGCGTCGGCTACTCCGCCGCCCGCCCCGAAACCGGCCGCGACCGTGAAGCCCGCGGCGCCCACCGGCTCGTCGGCGACGACGGCCGCCGCCACTCCCGCCGTGGCGAAGCCCGCGGCACCGAAGGCCAGCTTCGGCATCTCGGTCGGCTCGTTCCTCGCCGAGGAGCGCGCCGCGAGCGAACTCGCGCGGCTCTCCGCCAGCACCGGCGTGAAGGGTCGCGTGATGCCCACCCCCGACGGCGACTATCGCGTCGTGCTGGGCTCCTACCCCGACAAGAACGCCGCCGAAAACGCCGCCGGCGACCTGATCGGCAGCGGCAAGGTGGACGAGGCCCGCGTGGTCTCGCTCGGAACCGCAGCCAAGAAGTAGCGCGAAGGGCGGCGCACGCCGCGCACGCCACGGGGCCCGCCGGGATTCCGGCGGGCCCCGCTTGCTTCGCGCGCGGCGGCCCGGCTACCTTGTCCCGCCCGCTTCCGCGTCCCCATCGTCTAGAGGCCTAGGACACCGCCCTTTCACGGCGGCGGCACGGG
>CAZIVR010000184.1:0-3826 GCA_964542745.1 uncultured bacterium | reverse complement strand
CACTTCATCGGCGACAACGACGCCAACGTGCTGCTCGCCTACGGCGAGGGCGCGGCGACCTTCCATTGCGCCAAGGTCCGCGAATTCCGGGCGCTGGCGCACGGCACCGACCAGCGGGTCAGCCTCTACGGGGACCTGGAGATCCCGCCGCCGGTGGGGACGCCGGGCGGGCTCTCGTTCTCGTACGACTTCGAGAACGGGACCTTCGGAGACACCGGCGCGCCGATCGGGCAGATCGGTTCCGCCAACGAGACCAACGTCACCTCGGCGCTCTGGGACCTCCTCGACGGACCCGGCACGCCCGACGCCACGCCCGGCGTGGACGACGACGACGTGGACGTCGCGGACAGCTACGCCTGGGCGATCGAGCGCAACTACCTGCCGTCGCTGTCCTCGGGGAACCCGGTCACGGTCGAGGACTACTGGCAGGGCTGGTTCGCGCTCAACGGATCGGGGTTCCTGCGCCCCGAGCTCGAGCACATCTTCTTCCGGCTGGCCCGGATGCCGTTCGTCGCCGACGGCTACGAGAACGACGGGACGATCGCGACCGCGGTGGAGGTGGTGCCGCGGCTGCACGCCACCGTCGCCAACGGCAAGGTGGTCCTCAACGAGCTGCACCTGGGGCCGCTCGACGCGATCGAGCTCTACAACACCGACGACGATCCCGTGGACCTCACGGGCTGGCGCATCGAGGTCTTCGCGAACGGGCTCGCCGCCCAGGACTCGATCAACGCGTACGTGTTCCCGCCCTTCACGCTGCTCCCGGGCGAAGTGGTGGTGGTGCACGAGGGCGGAACCCCGATCGTGGACGACGGCCCGGTCCACCTCTACGCGGGCGACCAGCAGAACTTCAACGCGTCCTGGAACAACGGCCTGGACGGCGCGTGCCTGCTTCGCGACGCGGGGGGGACGCCGGTGGATTTCGTGCGCTGGCGCGACGCCGGCGGCGAGGACAACCACACGGCCACGCCCGCGCCGCTCGCCTGGACGGGAGTGCTCGACACGCCGCCCGCGCCGATGAACCTGGCGCGCGACATCCACGGCACCGACACGGACTCGGCCTCCGACTTCACGGGTCACGCCGGGTCGCTGGGCTCGGCCAACCACCCGGATCCCCAGTACCACACCCTCTTCGACGTCGGGGACCGGGACGTGTTCCGTTTCGAGGCCGCGGCCGGCACGCGCTACGGCTTCGAGACCAAGGGGCCCTACAGCAAGAGCGATCCGCGCATCGAGCTGCTGGACGGGAGCGGGACCATGATCGGGAGCAACGACAACGTGCAGCCGAACATCCGGGACGCCCGGCTCGACTTCTTCGCGTCCACGGCGGGGACCTACTACCTGCGCGTCTCCCACGTCGGGGCGCAGACCGACTACGCCGAGTACAGCCTGCTCGCCTTCGAGCGCCCGGGCGCGGCGGTGCTGCTGCCGCCGGGCGGGCTCGCCGCGACGGCGGAGAACGACACCGACGTCGGTGACATCGTCCACCTCCAGTGGGTCAACTCGGGGCTCTACGATTCCGTCCGCGTCTACCGCGACGGCACCCGGATCGCGACGCTGGACGGGTCGCAGTTCCAGCTCGACGTGCTCGCCGACCGCGGCCTCTACCGCTACGAGGTGGCGGGGCAGATCGGCGGAACCGAGACCGGGCGCGCGGCCGACGACGTGTTCGCGGGTGCGGTGGGCTGCACCGCCTCCGAGGACTTCGAGGCGGGGAACGCCGCGCTGTGGATCCGCGAGGAAAGCCAGCCCGGCAGCCGCTGGGACGTGACGCCGGGCTTCGCCCAGTCGGGCGCGTTCGGCTTCTCCGACAGCCCGCCCGGGGTTCCGTACCGCGGCGCCCCGAACGGCGGCAACGTGAACGCGATCGCGGTGTTCGCGGTGCCCACCGAGCTCCAGGGCGGCGCCCGCCTCCAGTTCGACCAGATCTGCATCACCGAAGTGGATTTCGACTTCTGCATCGTCGAGATCTCGAACGACGAAGGACAGACCTGGACCGAGCTGGCCCGCTACGACCAGGGGGACGATCCGGGCTGGGAGGACAATGTGGCCGACCCCACCGACTGGCGGCACGTGGACCTCGACCTCGCGGCCTACAACGGGCAGCGCGTGCTGATCCGCTTCCGGCTGCAGAGCGACCAGCTCCTCGAGCTCGACGGCTGGTACGTGGACAACGTGCAGATCACGGGGTGCACGCCGCTGGCCGTGGAGCCGGCGATCGCCGGAGAGACCGCGGTGACCTTCGCGGCGCGCCCGGAGCCGAACCCGGTCGCCGCGGGACAGACGGTGTTCCGCTACGTGATCGGCAACGACGTCGCGGGATCCGGACGGGTGCCGGTCTCCTTCACGCTGCACGACATGCAGGGACGCCTGGTGAGGACCCTGCAGAGCCAGCCGCAGGGCGCCGGACGCTACGCGCTCCGCTGGAACGCCACCGACGACCGGGGCGTCCGGGTGTCCCCCGGGATCTACTACGGAATGCTGCGCGCCGGATCCGTGAAGCAGGGCGTCAAGGTCGCCGTGATCCGCTAGCCGGAGCCCGCCGCGCCCGGGGCATCGGTCGCGGTGCACGGACCGGGACGCGGGCAGCGGACCGGTGTCGTGATTCGGCCCCCGGTCGAAAGACCGGGGGCCGACGCGCGTGCGGAGGGCGCGCGGTCCCTAGCTGTGGACGAGCCGCTTGTAGCGGATGCGGTGCGGCTGGTCAGCCTCGGCGCCGAGGCGCTCGTGCCGGTCGGCCTCGTAGGCCTGGAAGTTGCCCTCGAAGAAGCGCACCTGCGAATCGCCTTCGAACGCGAGCATGTGGGTGGCGATGCGGTCGAGGAACCAGCGGTCGTGCGAGATCACCACCGCGCAGCCGGCGAACTCGAGGAGCGCCTCCTCGAGCGCGCGCAGCGTGTCCACGTCGAGGTCGTTGGTGGGCTCGTCGAGCAGCAGCACGTTGGCGCCGCTCTTGAGGATGCGCGCGAGGTGGAGCCGGTTGCGCTCGCCGCCCGAAAGATCCTTCACGCGCTTCTGCTGGTCGGAGCCCTTGAAGTTGAACCCCGCCACGTAGCTGCGGGAGTTCATCGAGCGCTTGCCGAGTTCCAGAACGTCCTTGCCGTCGCTGATCGCCTCCCACACGTTGGCCTCGCCCGGGAGCGCGTCCCGGCTCTGGTCCACGTAGGCGAGCTTCACGGTGTCGCCGATGCGGAGCGTGCCGCCGTCCGGCGTCTCCTGGCCCGTGATCATGCGGAACAGCGTGGTCTTGCCGGCGCCGTTCGGGCCGATCACGCCCACGATCCCGGCGGGGGGGAGCTTGAACGACAGGTCCTCGATCAGGAGGTTGTCGCCGTAGCCCTTGCGAAGCGAGCTGGCCTCGATCACCACGTTGCCGAGACGGGGCCCGGGCGGGATGTAGATCTCGATGTTCTCCAGCTTCTCGCGCCCCTCCTCGGCCAGCATCTTCTCGTAGGCGGCGAGACGGGCCTTGCCCTTGGACTGCCGGGCGCGCGGGGCGAGGCGCACCCACTCCAGCTCGCGCTCGAGCGTCTTCTGGCGCGCCGACTCGGTCTTCTCCTCCTGCGCGAGCCGGGTGCGCTTCTGCTCGAGCCAGCTCGAGTAGTTGCCCTCCCACGGGATGCCGGCGCCGCGGTCCAGTTCGAGGATCCATCCGGCCACGTTGTCGAGGAAGTAGCGGTCGTGGGTGACCGCCACCACGGTGCCCGGGTACTCCTTGAGGAAGCGCTCGAGCCAGGCCACCGACTCGGCGTCGAGGTGGTTGGTGGGCTCGTCGAGCAGGAGCAGGTCGGGCTTCTGGAGCAGCAGGCGGCACAGGGCCACGCGG
>CAZIVR010000183.1:0-3837 GCA_964542745.1 uncultured bacterium | reverse complement strand
GCGCCCGCGCGCTCGCGCTCGGCCTCGGCCTGCGCGAGCCGCGCGGCCTCGTAGTCGTCGTAGCCGCCGGGGTAGGGGATCACGCGGCCGTCGTTGACCTCGAGGATGCGGGTCGCGAGGCGCGCCATCAGCGAGCGGTCGTGGGTCACCACCACCACCGCGCCCGGGTACTGCTCGAGCGCGGTCTCGAGCACCTCCTTGCCGGCGAGGTCGAGGTGGTGGGTGGGCTCGTCGAGCAGCAGCAGGTTGGCCGGCTCGAGCAGGATGCGGGCGAGCGCCACGCGCTGGCGCTCGCCCCCCGAGAGCACGCGGCACAGCTTGAACACGTCGTCGCCCGAGAACAGGAAGCTGCCGAGCATGCCGCGCAGCTTGGGCCGCCACTCGGCGCTGGCGATGTCCTCGAGCGCGCCGAGCACGGTGGCGGTCGGGTCGAGGGTTTCGGCCGCGTGCTGGGCGAAGGTGCTCATGCGGGTGAACTGCGGCACCTCGCGCTCGCCGCCCTTGGCCTCGAGCTGCCCGGCGATCACGCGCAGCAGCGTTGTCTTGCCGGCGCCGTTGGCGCCGACGATCGCGACCTTGTCACCGGGGGAGATCTCGAGGTTCGCGCCGCGGAACACGTCGCGGTCGCCGTAGGCGAAGCCCACGTCGCGCAGCCGGACCAGCGTGCGCCCGGCGTGCGGGGGATTGGGGAACGCGAAGCGGATGCTGCGGGCCTTGCGCGGCAGGATGACGTGCTCGCTCTTGAGGCGCGCGATCTGCTTCTTCTTGCTCGCCGCCTGCGCGGCCTTGGTGTTCTTGGCGCCGAAGCGCTCCACGAAGCGCTCGAGCTGCGCGATCTTCTGGTCGAGCTGGACGTTCGACGCCTCGATCTGCTCGCGCCGCCGCTCGCGCTCCTCGAGGTACGCCGTGAACTTCATCGGGTAGTCGGAGAGCGTGCCGCGGTCCAGCTCGCGCACCTCGGTGGCGACGCGGTCGAGGAACACCCGGTCGTGCGAGATCACGACCAGCCCGCCGTGGAAGTCCTCGAGGTAGTCCTCGAGCCACTCCATGGCCGGGAGGTCGAGGTGGTTGGTGGGCTCGTCGAGGAACAGCAGCGTGGGATCGGAGAGCAGCAGGGCGGCGAGGGCCGCGCGCATGCGCCAGCCTCCCGAGAACTCGGCGAGCGGCCGGTCCTGGTCGGCGGCCGAAAAGCCGAGACCGCCCAGCACCCGCCGCGCCTCGGGCTCGAGGGCGTGGATGTCGTTCAGCTCGAGGTGGCTCTGCAGCTCGCCCGAGCGCTCGAGCAGGGCCTCGAGCCGCGGGTCGTCGGGGGAGATGCCGTCGAGCGTGCGGTGCAGCTCGTCCAGCTCCTCGCTCATCGCGAGCAGGCTGCCGTGCGCCTCCATGGCGCGGTCGAGCACCGTGCCGTCGAAGCGCTCGGCGGCCTCCTGCGGCAGGTAGCCGAGGCGCGTGCCGCGCGCCATCACCCGGGTGCCGAGGTCGGGCGTGTACTCGCCGAGGATCACGCGCAGCAGCGTGGTCTTGCCGGCCCCGTTGGGGCCCACCAGCGCCACGCGGTCGCCCGGGGCGATCACCCAGTCGAGATCCTCGAAGAGGACCCGCTGGCCGATCGAAAACCTGAGCTTCTGCAGCTGGATCACGCCTGCCTCCGGGCGCCCTGCGCCCTCTCCATCGCCGGGGCGGCGGCCGCGAGACGCCGCCCGAGATCAATCGTTGACTTCACTGGAACCCGCCGGGATAATGCCTTGTGGCGCCGCGAGGTGCACGGTGCCGCAACATCCGCGCCCAGTCGAGGGTCCCTCCCCTGAACCGCCCGCTACGCCCCGCCTGCTTCGCCCTGCTCGGCGGGCTCGCCCTCCTGGCGCTGCCCCCTTCAGCCGCGCGCGCCTCGTGGATGGTGCCGCCGTCCCCGTACACGGCCAAGGACTTCACCATGGTCAAGCGGAACGGTACCTACCACCTCTTCTACATCCGCAACAACACGACCCTGCCGTTCCCGAGCACCCAGAAGGACCTCGGCCACGCGACCTCCGAGGATCTCTACTTCTGGACCGACCATCCGCCGGTGCTCCCGGTCCGCCCCGGGCGCTTCGACAACGCCCACGTCTGGGCCCCGAGCATCGTCGAGCGCGACGGCGTCTACTACATGTTCTACACGGGCGTGGCCGACTCCTTCGGCGTCCACACGCTCGACCAGCGCTCGGGGCTCGCGACCTCGACCGACCTGTTCACGTGGAACCGGCTCGACGTCCCGGTGCTCGACTGCGGGCAGGCGCCCTGGACGTGGTGCGACTCGCTGGTGGCGGTCCCGTTCCGCGATCCGTTCGTGATGAAGGACCCGACCGTGCCCGGCCGCTGGCTCCAGTACTACTCGGCCGCGCGCTCCGACGACCCCGACGGCATGGTGGTCGGCGTGGCCGCCTCCTCCGGCGACTTCACGCAGTGGACCGATCTCGGCTGGCTCGGCATCACCGACCGCTCCCTCACCTTCAGCCCGATCTGCGAATCCGCGCACCTCTTCGAGCACGCCGGGGTCTGGTACCTGTTCTTCACCACCAACTCGGGGCAGCCCCTCATGTTCGCCACCAGCGCCAACCCGCTCGCGCCGGTCGCCGAGTGGACCGGGCGCGGCCGGCTCGCGAACATGCTCGGCTACAGCACCAGCGGGTGGTTCGCCTCCGAATACTTCCGCGACGGGCTGGTGGACTACTTCCTGTTCGTGAACGGCGACCGGGTCGAGATCAACCGCATGAGCTGGATGCCCAACGACCGCTTCTCGCTGCTCCAGCCCGACCTGTTCCACGTGCAGAGCCTGACGTGGGGCTCGGCCTCGGTGCGCGCCGGGCAGAACACCTCGCTCGTGATCCGCAGCAAGTGGTGGTCGGGGCGCTCGGTCCAGCTCGAGTCGTTCTGGCTCGACGACCAGGACGTCTGGCACCCGGTGCCGAACGCGACGCTCGGGATCCCGAGCCAGATTTCGCTCTCGTCCGACCCGCACACGTTCACGTGGCTCGCGCGCCAGCTTCCCGACTCCCTCGGGGCCCCGGAGTCGCCGCGGATCGTGGTGCGCCTGCTCGACCAGACCGCGACCTCCAACCCGATCCGGGTGCTGCCGCAGGCGGGGGGCTGGGATCCCGGGCCCGAGCCGCCGCCGGATCCGGCCGGGGAGGGCGGCGGCGGGCTCGAGGATCTCTACGGCAACGACGTCAACCCGATCCTGCGAACCCTCCGCGGGGGCGTGTTGGGCAGCCTCCCCAGCATGGTCGTGGACCTCAAGGAGGGGATGGAGGCGCGCCTCGACCTCTTCGACCTGCAGGGGCGCCGGGTCCGCACCCTGGCCGAGCGCCGGCTCCCGGCCGGGGCCAGCGTGATCGCGTGGGACGGCCGCGACGAATCCGGCCGCCGGCTCGGGCGCGGTCTCTACTTCGCGCGCCTCACGCTGCCGGACGCGGTCCACACCGCCCGCGTCCTGCTGCGCTAGCGCCGCGCCCCGCCTCAGGCCAGCCGCTCGGGGTTCAGCCCCTCGAGCTCGGGCACGATGAACCGCCCGTCGCGCCGCACGCACTCCCCGTCGAACCACACCTCGCCGCCGCCGTACTCCGGGCGCTGGATCAGCACCAGGTCCCAGTGCACCTGCGAGCGGTTGCCGTTGTCGGCGATCCCGTAGGCCTGCCCGGGCGTGAAGTGCAGCGAGCCCGCGATCTTCTCGTCGAACAGCGTGTCCTTCATCGGGGTGAGGATGTGCGGGTGGAAGCCGAGCGAGAACTCCCCGATGTAGCGCGCCCCCTCGTCGGTGTCGAGCAGCGCCGCGAGCCGGTCGGCGGGCGAGCCCTCGGC
>CAZIVR010000182.1:0-3884 GCA_964542745.1 uncultured bacterium | reverse complement strand
GCCGGCGATCCCCCTGCAGGATCACCGCCAGCCACATTCTCCGCGGCACAACCAAAAGGAAGAGGCGGGCCCGTGAGGACCCGCCTCCGCCCCGTTCGATGCGTGCGCGCGATGCGCTGGCCCGCGATCGAAACTAGTCCACCAGAATGACACTCCGGGTGAGGAGCTGACCGCCGACCCGGAGGGCCGTGAAGTACATGCCCGGGGGCAGCGTGCCCGAGCGGAAGCGCACCGACTGCTGGCCGGCCGGCATGTCGCCGTCCACCAGCGTCGCGACGAGCTGGCCCGCGACGTTGTAGACGCGCAGGTTCACGTGGTCACCCTTGGGAAGCGCGAAGCGCAGCTCGGTCTCTTCGCGGAACGGATTCGGGGCGGCGCCCTGGAACGAGAGCACCTGCGGCGCGAGCACGCGGGCATCGGGCGTGCGGCGCTCCTGCGCCTCGAACTCCGCGACCAACGCCGCGTTGAGCAGGCTCGGCCGATAGGTCGGCACCATCACGTCCATGCGCGCGTCCTGGCCGCCGGTGAACTCCGTGTAGCAGGCGTCGTCGGAGTAGTCCATGTAGTTGTGGATCGGGTCCACGCCGCCGCCGGCGCAGGTGTCCTTGCCGCCCGGGCAGCCGGAGGTCGCGGTGGCCTCGGGGGCGGTGTCGTCCACGTAGTCGCCGGGCGCCGCGCAGCCGCCCTGGAACGTGTGGTAGAGGCCGAGGTAATGGCCGACTTCGTGGTCGAGCGTGCCGCCGAGGTTGTACGGGGCGAGGTAGCCGCCGGGCACCGAGCCGTAGTGGATCACGACGCCGTGGCGCTTGTCGGTCTCGGGGAACGAGTTCGGGAAGTAGGCCCAGCCGAGCAGGTTCTGCCCGGGCTTCGCCGAGTAGACGTTCAGGCGGTGCGCCGGATCGATCGCCAGCGCGTTCTTCATCTGGGTCTCGGTGCCGGTCTGCGGCGTGACTCCGAACCACTTGCGGTTGCTGGTGCGATCCACCGAGGCGAGCACGAAGGTGTAGCCCGTGTTCACGCCACCGTAGAAGCCGCTGTACGCCTTGTTGAGCTCCGCGATCGACGCGTCGATCTGGGACTGCGGGATGTTGCCCGAGGATCCGAAGTAGATGACGTGCCACGCCACCTTGATCTGGCCGCCGACCGCGTTCGCGCCGTACTGGAGCGCGTAGGCCTTCAGGGCCGACGCCACCGAGGCCTGCTCCTCGGCCGAGGGTTCGTAGGTCGCGCAGCGCCCGAACGACATCACGTCGTTGCCGCCGCCGCCGTCCTCGGGAAGGCGCATCGTCTCCTGCGCGAGGGCGAGGGCGGGAACCGACGCGAGCCCGGCCAACAGGATCGCACTGCCGAGGAGAACTCGAGACTTCATGACCCCTCCTGGGGGAACCAGCAGCCAGGGGCCGGGCTCCGAGGGGAAGGCCCGCTCGTCTCAAGCCCGGTCCGAGGGTCAGAAGAATGTCAACGAGGTCAGGGAAAAGCCAGAACTTTTTTCCGGGGCCTGGCCGGGCCACGGCCCACTCCCGACCGCATTCGGCCGTCCGCTCCATTGGGTCGCGCCCGTCCTGCCCATCTCGCGACGCGGCGCTGAAAACCCCCGCGGGCGGGCGGGATCCGCCGGAAACTCAGGCCGGCCTGCGGAATCGCGCGCGCCGGGCCTCGATCCCCTCCCGCGCTTGGCACCCCTCGAGGTGGTCGTTGACCAGCCCCATGGCCTGCATGAAGGCGTACACGGTGGTGGGCCCCACGAACGTCCAGCCCCGGCGCTTGAGGTCGCGCGACAGGGCGTGCGAGGTGGGCGTGGTCGCCATGCCGAGCAGGGCGGCCCGCGTCACGCGGCGCGGCCGCTCGGAGGCCGCCGGCTCGAAGCCCCAGAAGTAGGCCGCCAGCGAGCCCTTCTCCCCGGCGAGTTCGAGGGCGCGGCGAGCGTTGTTCACCGCGGACTCGATCTTCCCGCGGTGGCGAACGATCCCGGCGTCGCGCAGCAGCCTCGCGACGTCGCGGGCGCCGAAGCGGGCGACGCGCTCGAGTTCGAACCCCTCGAAGGCGCGGCGGAAGTTCTCGCGCTTGCGGAGGATCGTGAGCCAGCTGAGGCCCGACTGGAACCCTTCCAGGCAGATCTTCTCGAACAGCCGCCCGTCGTCGGTGACGGGCCTCCCCCACTCGCGGTCGTGGTAGCGCGCGTAGTCGGGCGTGGAGGCTCCCCACCAGCAACGCGGCACGCCGTCCTCCCCTCGCACCAATCCGGCGGGCAGCCGGGCCGGGCGCGGGGAACGCGCGGTGGATCGGGTCGCGGATGAGGCGGTCATGCCGCCAACCTACCGCACGCGGCGCGCGTCGTCGCGGCGGGGCCGCCGGCGATCGTCACCGGCCACGCTCCCCGAGCGCGGCGAGCGAATCGCGCGCCGCGACGTTGGCCGGGTCGGCCGCGAGCGCGCGACGGTACGAGGCGCGGGCACCCCCGACGTCGCCCAGCGCCCGCAGCGAGACGGCCTCGCGCACCCGGAGCGGCGCCGGCCAGCCGTGGCGCGAGCCCTCCTCCCGGTACCACGCCAGGGCCTCGCGGTGGCGTCCCCGCGCCGCGATCAACGCCCCCAGTTCCCCCCGAGCCCGGGGCAGGTCGGGATCCGCGGCGAGCGCGGCGCGCAGGTCGGCCTCGGCCTCGCCCGGGCGTCCCTCGAGCGCGGCGAGCGCGGCGCGCATGAAACGGGTCTGGCCCGAGGCGCGCGACTCGCCCACCGCGCGGTCCATCTCGCGCCTCAGGGCGGAGCGCAGCGCGGAGTCGGCCGCCACGCGCGGGTAGAGCGCCTCGAGGCCCGCGCTCCCGCCGGAGAGGAGACGGTAGCCGTACCGTTCCACGAGCGGGGCGAAGCGCGGCAGGCCGCGGCGCAGGTAGACGGCCGCGACGTCGTCGGCGAACACCAGGGCCCAGTCCGGATCGGCGTCGCGCCGCTCGAGGAACGCGACGTCGGTGGGCGCGAAGCGGGGCGCGACGACGATCTCGAAGTGGTGGCGGTCGTCGAGCGACCGCCAGGCCTCGTCCACGTCGGGCGCGAAGGCGGCGTCGTCCCGGTCCCGGCGCGCTCCCACCACGTGCGCGTCCATGAAGGGCAGGCGGCCGGGGTCCGGCCAGAAGCGCCACAGCAGGTAACCGCCGAACCAGAACGGGTTGTAGAGGCGGCCGCGCAGCTCGTGGCGCTCGAGGAAGTCGCAGGCCGCGACCGGGGTCTTGCGGAAGTCCATCCGCACGCCGAACCAGCGGTCGGCGCGGGCGAGCAGCGGTGCCGCGAGCAGCAGGACCGCGGCCAGCGCAAGACCGGCCCGCGGCCACGGGCGCACCGGGAACCACCTCCCCCGGCCACGCGCGACCCACTCCGAGAGATCGCGGGCGAGGAACGGGATCGAGGCGATCGCGAGCGTGCCCATGAAGCGCTGGCTGGTGAGCGTGAGCGCGAGCAGCGTTCCGCACAGCGCGAGCTCCGCGAGGTCGCGGCGCCCGGAGAGGAGCCGGCGCGCGGCGAGCAGCGGCCACGCCACCACCAGCACCGGCAGCCCGTTGCGCAGGTTCTCGCTCCAGAACACCGGGCGGAGCTCACCGATGGTCCGGAAGATCGGCTCCCCGCGCCAGAACAGGAAGTATTCGAACGGCTCCCAGAGGAGCCGCCAGCCGAACGGATTCGCGAGCGCCGCCGCGGCCGCCGCCAGCGTCGCGAGGATCAGCGCGCGGGGCCGCGCGCCCCGGCCGGCCGCCGCGCCGTCGAACCGCGCGTCGAGCGCGTAGGCGCCCGCGGTGAAGAACAGCAGCCAGTGCGAGACGTGCACGTTCACCCACACCCACGCGAGCGGCACCAGCAGGAGCGACGGATCCATGGCCCGCCCCGCGAGGC
>CAZIVR010000181.1:0-3887 GCA_964542745.1 uncultured bacterium | reverse complement strand
GCCGGGCCGGGCGCGGGCGAAGTCCCCGGCCGCGAGGGTCGCGAGCGCCGCCGCCGCCGCGGGCGGGTCGCCCGGCCCGGCCGCGGGCGGCGTCAGGTCCGACAGGAAGCGCGGGCGCTCGGGCAGCAGCGCGCGCAGCGGCGCGGGATCGCCGAGCCACGCCGCGACCACCGCCGCCAGGTCCTGCACCGCGCCATACGCCTCGAGGAAACGCGGCGCTTCGAGCGAGAGCGGCCCCCCGCAGCGCCCGCACGCGGCCGGGCCGGTCGCCGCCACCCGCTCGCCGCGCTGGCAGGCCTCGCACCACGCGTCGCGGTCGCCGGCGCCGCCCGGCGCGGGGCCGATCGCGCCGCCCGCGCCGCACGCGTCGCAGCGCAGGATCCAGCGCGCGCTACTGGATGCCACCGATGCTCCCGATGCGGGTGCCGCGCTCGACGTACAGCTCCTTCAGGTCCTTCACGCCGAGCCGGAAGTAGTACTCGGCCTCGCCGCCCTGGTTGAAGCTGCGGGTGAAGCTCGCGGTCCAGCAGTGGAGGTCGCGCGTGAGCCCGTAGGTCTGGGTGCCGACCCGCCGGTTCACGAGATCCACCTGCGACGAGTACTCGAGCGCCCAGCCCGGGGAGAACTGCAGCCTTCCCACCCCGTTCAGCGTCTGCGCGCTGCTCCAGTTCCGGCCCGCGTATCCGCCCGCGTAGGAGTAGGAGAGCTGCGCCGACCAGTCCTCCGTGAATCCCGAGGCCCTGCTCGCGTTGGTCTGCTCGGTGGGCAGCGCGGGCGCCGCCGAGGGCTTGCCGCGCCCCTTCTGCAGCGAATAGCCGGAGTAGAAGGAGAGGCTGCGCAGCGGACGGCCCTCGTAGACGTCGGTCACCCAGCCCGCGCTCAGGCTCAGGGCCCCGGGCGGCTGCAACTGCATGCTCGCCGCGATCGGCGTGATCGGCCGGCGCTGCCGCTGCTCGCGCCACAGCAGGTTGTAGCTCGAGCGCAGGCTCAGCGAGACCAGGTTGTCGAGGCGCTGCACGCGATCCCCCTGCTTGAGCTTGACCTGCAGGCGCTGGTCGAGGCCGAAGTTCAGGAACGCCTGCTTGAACGAGGAGACGCCGATCCCGCCGACCGACGTGAAGCGCGCGCGCCTCACCCCGTTGGCGTCGGTGAAGCGGTGGCCCTCGATGTCGGGCGAATACGAGAAGCCGGCGCTGGGGAACACCACGTGGCGCAGGCCGGTCACCGGGCCCCAGCGGGGCCGGAACAGTCCGTAGAACGTCGCGCTGCTGCTGACGCCCGCGCTCCACGAGGAGGCGGGCACCACCCGCCCGCCGGCCTCGTCGAAGTCGAAGACGGCGAACTGGCCCTGGAACCGGGGGGCGAGGTTGAGCCACCCGAACGCCCGCCGCGAGTCGCTCAACGAGAACGACGATCCGAACGCGCGGCGCTCGCTGCGCTCCCGCTCGATGGCGTTCACGAGGCGCGTGACGCCTCCCACCACGACGGTGTCCTTGCGGGCCACGTAGCCGCGGTCGCTGCGCGCGTCCACGAACCGCGCGTCGTACGTGAGGTAAAGGGTCTGGAAGCGCTTGTCCCATCCGGTGTCGCGCAGGAAGCCGAGCGATCCGAGCGTGCGTGTGGGGAAGCCCACCGACAGGTTCGGCAGCGTGCTCTGCACGTTGAAGCCCGAGGCGCGGGTGCCCACCGCCGGCCCTTCGAGCGGACCGGCGCCGTCCGGGTCGCGGATGTTCACCTCGGCGTCCAGATCCTGCCGGCGGTCCACCACCGCGCTGAAGCTCGCCCAGTCGGCGTTGTGGCTGAGCGCGAGGCTCGAGGTGAGGAAGCGGTTCAGCCGCTGCTCCAGGGTGCGCCCGAACAGGTTGCTGGTGCTGTAGTCGCGGCTCGACACGAAGGAGCCCTGCCCGGTGACGCGGGTGCGCGGCGTGAGCTCCTGGTAGTGCTGGGCGTTGATGTCGTAATCGTCGCGGCGCAGCCGCTCGTTGCGCGCGAACGTGCCGCGCACGACGCCGTCCATCACGTAGAGCTTCTTGTAGACGCCCTCGCCGCGCAGGACCCACGAGGGTTCGGCCTGGTAGTAGTCGCCCGACCCGGTGAAGTCCATGTAGTCGTTCGGGGCCCAGTAGTAGCCGGCGTTGCGGATGAACTGGCCGGCCTGGCTGTTGAGCCCGAATTCGAACTGGGGGAACAGGAAGCCGGAGTGGCGGCCCGGCTTGATCGGGAACACCCAGAACGGCAGCGCGAACACCGGCACGTTCCGCACGTAGAACACCACCGGCTTCGCCACCAGCTTGTCCTTGAGGTAGATCTTCATCCAGCGCGCGCTGAAGTGATAGTGCGGGCGGTCGAGCGAGCAGGTGGTGTAGGCGCCGCGGCTCACGTCGAGCTGGTCTTCGGCGACCTTGCGGATCGCCTCCCCGTGGTAGAGGCCCCGTTCGTACGTGGTCTTGGCGTGGTAGATGGTGCCGACCCGCGTGCCGAGGTCGTAGGTCATCAGGCGCCCCTCGACCTCGTCGCCGCGATCCACCAGTTCGGGCGCGCCGCTCGCCACCAGCGTCTGCTTCTCGACGTCGTACTCCACGCGCTTCGAGCGCAGCTCGAGGTCGCGGTAGGTGAGGTGGGCCTCCCCGTCCAGCACGATGCGGCTCCTCGGGACCTCGAACTCGATGCGCTTGGCGTCGTAGCGGATCAGCTCGCGCGCCGCGGCCAGCGTGTCGCCGGCGTCCACCGGCGGCACGTACTCGCCGAGCGCCCCGCCGGTGACGCGGGCCAGGTCGATCTTGCGGTCCTTGAAGAACACCGTGATGGTGTCGCCGCTCGCGGTGTTGCGCTCCGGGGTCTTCCCGGGCCGCGGGACCGCCGCGTAGGCGTTGCGCGCGCCCCCCACCGCCACCAGGCTGTCGAGGGCGCCCCGCGTCACGAACGCGTCCACCCGCCGGCCGGTCAGGCGCGAGGTCTCCCCCGCCGCGCCCGGACGGGTGCCGGTGTAGTCCACCGTGGCACCGCTCCGCACCACCAGCCGCTCGAGCCGGCGCTCGCGCGACCACAGCTCCAGCGTGTCGCCCGACACGGAGGTCTCGGGATCCCACGCGCGCGGATCGCCGGTCAGCCAGCCGCGCCCGGCGCGGTCGTCGAAGCGCGCGAAATCGGCGCGCGCCCGCAGCGAGTCGCGCACCACCGTCACCGAGTCCGCCGCCTCGGCGTCGCGGGTCTCGGTGTTGAGCCGCAGCGTGCGCGCCCGGATCTCGGAGGGCACGCCGTCCTCGTCGCGCACGCGCAGGACGGGGTCGCCGGTCGCCTCGGCCCAGAAGCTGCGCCGGTCGTAGTCCACCGAGCGGCCCTCGAGCTCGATGCGATTCTCGTCGTCGAAGCCCCGCACCCCGCCGCGCGCGCGCAGCAGCAGCGAGTCGCGCACGTAGAGCGCGCGCTCGCACTCGAGGCGCTGGCTGCCGTCGCGGCCGCGCACCCCGCCGTAGAGGTCGGCCGTGCCGCGGGCGCGGTCGTAGGTGCCGAAGGGCGCCTCGAGCCGGGCGGTGCGGTCCGAGACCGCGACGTTCCCCTCGAGCTGCAGCACGTCGGACTCCTCCGCGTACGAGGCCCGGTCGCAGGTCACGGTCGTGGTGCTGTCCACCATGCGCACCCGGCCGTCGAGGAACAGCATGCGGGCGGCGCGCAGGAATCGCCCGTGGTCCGCGGTGAGCACGCTGCGGCCGCGGGTGATGCGCAGGTTGCCACGCAGCTCGACCTCGTCGCCCTCGGGTCCGTGGCTCCCGGCCATGTGATCGGCCGAGAACTGGAGCGGCGGCTCGGGCGGCGGCGCGGGGGCGCGGCGGGGGAGCGGGGCGCGGGCCGCGCCGGCCGGCGGGCCGGCGGTCCGCGCCGAGTCG
>CAZIVR010000180.1:0-3947 GCA_964542745.1 uncultured bacterium | reverse complement strand
GCAAGCTCGACCAGAAGCTCGGCCGCGCCGCGTCCGAGGACGAGGTGGCGCGCGAAATGAAGATGTCGCGCGGCGACTTCTACCGGCTGCTCGACCACGTGCGGGGCGCGGTGCTGGTCTCCCTCGACGAGACCCGCTCCGGCGAGGACCAGGAGCTCTCCACGCTGGCGGACCACCTGCCGGACCCGACGCTGCCGAACCTGGAGGCCCGCCTCGAGGAGCAGCAGACCCGCATGGTGATCCTGCGCACCCTCGACCAGCTTCCCGAGCAGGAGCGGCTGGTGGTGGCGCTGTACTACTACGAGCACCTCACGCTCAAGGAGATCGGGCGGGCCCTCGGCATCTCCGAGTCGCGCGTCTCGCAGGTGCACACCCGCGCGATGATGCGGCTGCGCCTGCGCCTCAATCGGGCCCTCGAGCTCCGGGAGGCGGCGTGATCGCAGGCCGCTCCCCCGGCGGGCCCCTCGGCGTTCCGCCCTACCGCGCCCTGCGCGCCCGTCTCGCCGGACCGCTCGGCGAGCTCGGCGCGCGGCCGGAGTCGCTCGAGCGCGAGCTCGAAAGCTGGTGGTCGGAGCAGCGCGCCTGGGAGGAACGCCTGGTCGAGCTGCTGCGCCTGCACCACGACATCAACAACGCGCTGGTGGGCGTGAGCGGCAACATCCAGCTCATGCTGCGCGATCCCGCGTTCGCCCGCGAGGGCGTGCGCGAGCGGCTCGACGTCGTGATGCGCGAGGCGGGCCGGATCCAGGCCGCGGCGGCGCGCCTTCGCGAGCTGAAGGGCGCGCTGACGGAGGGGGCGGATGACGCGCGCGCGGCGTGAGGCGGGCGGGGAGCCGATCGAGGTCGCGGTGCGGCACCGCGACCCCGAGCAGGCCCTCCACGAGCGACGGCGGGCCTCCCGCTCGCTGTGGGCGGCCTGCGAGGCGCTGCTCGGCGTCCCGGCGGACGCGCGGGCGCTCGGCCGGGCCCTCGAGTCGCTGCGCGCGGCCTTCGACTGCGACGGCGTGGCGATCCACGCGATGGCCGCCTCGGGCGAGCTCGAGCCGTGGTGCGCGCGCGGCGCCTGGCTGGCGCGTCCCGGCGACCTGCGGGACTGCCTGAGCGTGCCGCTGCACCGCGCCGACGAGCGCGTCGGCACGCTCGACCTGCGCGCGCGCGCCGGCCAGCGCTGGCGGCCCGCCCAGCTCGCGCTGGTGCGCACCGCCTCGGGCACGCTGGGCGCGGCCCTCGGCACCCGCCTCGAACTGGAGCGCCTGCGCCGCACGCCCGGCCGCGACCCGCTCACCGGCCTCGCCGACGCCGCGGCGTTCCGCGAGCGCCTCGCCGAGGGGCTCGCGCACGCGTCGCGCCACGGCCTCGCGCTGGGCCTCGTGCTGCTCGACCTCGACCACTTCGGCGCGCTCAACCGGCGCTACGGGCGCCCGGCCGGCGACGCGGTGCTGCGCGAGGCGGCGATGCTGTTGCGCCTGACCCTGCGCGAATCCGACTTCCTCGCGCGCCTCGGCGGCGACACCTTCGCCGCCCTGCTGCCCGAGACCGACGCCGGCCCCGCGGCCCGCTGCGCGGACCGCCTGCGGCGCGCGCTCGAGGAGCACCGCTTCTCCCGCGCCGGGCGCCTCACCGCCTCGGCCGGCGTGGCGGCCGGCCCGCGCGACGGGCTCGATCCGCTCGAGATCCTCGCCCGCGCCGACCGCACGCTCGAGGTCGCCAAGAAGTCCGGCCGCCGCCGCACCGCCCGATCGGAGCCCGCGCATGCCCACTGACCCGCTCCCGGCCGCCGCGCGCCCGCCGGAGCCGGCCCGGACGCCGGCCCTCGCCCGCGTCCTGGTCGTGGACGACGAAGCCACCGTGCTCGAGGTGTTCCGCGAGTACCTCGAGTCCGAGGAGTACCAGGTGATCGCCGCGGGCAGCGGGGAGGAGGCCGTGCGCCTGCTCCCCGAGGTCCGGCCCGACGTGATCCTCACCGACCTCAACCTGCCGGGGCTCTCGGGACTCGACGTGATGCGCCACGCACGCGCCCTCGATCCCGAAGTCGCGGTGATCGTGGTGACCGGGTACGCCTCGGCGTCCACCGCGATCGACGCCCTGCGGCAGGGTGCCTACGACTACGTCACCAAGCCGCCCGACCTCTACGACGTGGGGCAGATCGTGCAGCGCGCGATCGCGGGCCGCCGGCTCCGGGAGGACAACCGCCGGCTGGTGGCGGAGCTCCAGGCCAAGAACGAGATCCTGAGCCGCCACGAGCAGGAGCTGAGCGAGAAGGTCCGCGTCGCCACCGAGCAGATGACGCGCCTCTACGAGGTGGGCAAGGAGATCAGCGCCAACCTCGAACTGGCCACCCGCCTCGGCGTGATCACGCACAAGGCCACGGAACTTTCGGGGGCCGCGGCCGCGGCCGTGTTCCTGCGGCAGGACGAGAGCGAGCCGCTCCGCCTCGCGGCCGAGTACGGCACGGCCTTCGAGCCCGGCGGGCTCGAGCTCGAACCGGAAGCGCTGGCCTCCTCGTGCCTCGACGATCCCGGCGGCTGGCGGTGGCGGGCCCAGGACGGGGACCCGCCGCCGTTCGTCGCTCCGGGAGCCCACGCGATCGGATCCCTCATGGCCCTGCCGATGATCGCGCAGGCCCGGCTCACCGGCATGCTGGTGCTGGCCGGCAAGCCCGGCGGGTTCACCGAGGACGACGCCAAGTTCCTCGCCCTGTTCGCCACCCAGGCCACCATCTTCATCCGCAACTCCCAGCTCTTCGAGCACACCAAGAGCCTCGACCGCCTCAAGTCGGAGTTCGTGGCCGTGGTCTCGCACGAGATCCGCACCCCGCTGACCTCGGTCAAGGGCGCGCTCGAGCTGCTTTCCGACGACCGCTACTTCACCAACAACGACCAGCAGACCAAGCTGCTGACCATCGCGCACGCCAACGCCGAGCGGCTGCTGCTGCTGATCAACGACATCCTGGACTTCTCGAAGCTCGAGAACGCCTCGCTGCCGATGACCATCGAGCCGAGCCGGATCGAGCCGATCCTCCAGCAGGCCGTCCACAACCTGCGCACCATGATCGAGGAGCGGAAGATCGTGGTGGACATGCAGCTCGCCTCCGACCTGCCCGACCTGCCGCTGGATCCGGGGCGCGTGACGCAGGTCGTGACCAACCTGCTCTCCAACGCGATGAAATTCTCGCCCTCCGCGGGACGGATCGTGGTGCTCGCGGAGCGGTGGGAGGGGATGGTGCGGGTGGGCGTGCGCGACTTCGGCGAAGGCATCGCGCCTCAGGACCTGCCCAAGCTGTTCCGCAAGTTCTCCCAGATCGACTCGGGCTCCACGCGCAAGGTGGGCGGCACCGGGCTCGGCCTCGTGATCTGCAAGGGCATCGTCGAGCAGCATGGCGGCACCATCTGGGTCGAGAGCACGCACGGCGAGGGCAGCACGTTCTTCTTCACGCTGCCGGTCGCCGAGCGCTCCGGGGCCGAGAGCGTCGGGAGCGAGGGCAACCCGGCGCACGCCGCCTAGGTTCCGTTCGAGAACGCCGCGCCGCCGCGGCGCTCCCGTGGCCGCGGCCCTTGACCCCGCCCGCGGCCGTCGCTAGCGTGCCCGTGGCCGCGCTCCCGCGCACGACGCGCGGGCCGCGGACCCACCCGCGCATGGACGACGCCCGACCCCGCCGCTTCCGCCGCTTCCCGCTCGCCGCGCTCACCCTCGCGGCGCTCGCGGGAGCCGCGCTCGCCCCCGGAATCGTCGCGCTGCGGGGCCCCTCCGGACCCCCGCGTTTCGAGGCGCGCTCCGGCGCGCTCGTGTCGCGATCGCCCGGCGCGGGATTGGCGCGCGCCGATCTCGAGGCCCGCTTCGCGCGCGAAACCGCGGGCGCCGCGCGCATGGCCGCGGCGCGCGACCGCCTGCGCGCGGAATTCGCGGCGCGGATCCCGCCGGGTCCGCTGCCCGCGCTCGCGCCGCCC
>CAZIVR010000179.1:0-4090 GCA_964542745.1 uncultured bacterium | reverse complement strand
CGCGGCGCGCGCGGTGCTGCTCGGCTCGGCGCCGTTCCTCGCCATCGCGCTCGCGCTCGCGGCCGGCGCGGTCTTCATCCTCGCCATCGGGCAGGACCCGCTCGCGATCTACGCCGACATGGCGCGCGAGTGCTTCGGGCGCGGCTACGGCGTCGGCCAGACCCTGTTCCGGGCCTCCCCGCTCATCCTCACCGGGCTCGCGGTGGCGCTCGGCTTCCGCACCGGCGTGTTCAACATCGGGGCGGAAGGACAGATGGTGCTGGGCGGGTTCGCGGCGGCGATGGCCGGCCTGCTGCCGCTGCCGGGCCCGCTGCCGCTGGTGGCGGCGCTGGTGGCGGCCGCCGCCGCGGGCGGGGTGTGGGGCGCGATCCCCGGCGTGCTCAAGGCCCGCTTCGGCGCGCACGAGGTGATCAACACCATCATGCTCAACTTCGTGGCGTTCGCGCTGGTGGCGTGGCTGGGCCACGCCGCGTTCGAGCACGCCACGGTGCGCACCGCGCTGCTGCCGGAAGCCGCCTGGCTGCCCCGGCTCGAGACCTTCGCCCCGGCCCTGCGCGGGTCCCCGGCCAACCTGTCGCTGCTGCTGGCGCTGGTCGTGGCGCTCGCCGCGCACCTGCTGCTCTTCCGCAGCCGGTTCGGCTACGAGCTGCGCGTGACCGGCCACAACCCGGCGGCGGCCGAGTACGCGGGGATCGCGCCCGGCCGGGCCCAGGCGCTGGCGCTCGCGATCTCGGGCGCGGTCGCGGGGCTCGCGGGGGTCGGGTTCGTGCTCGGCTACAAGCACTACTTCGAGCTCGGCTTCTCGGCCGGCGCGGGCTTCCTCGGCATCGCGGTGGCGCTGGTGGGCCGCAACCATCCGCTCGGCGTGGTGGCGGCCGCGCTGTTCTTCGGAGCGCTGTCCTACGGCGGGCTGGTGGTGAACCAGCGCGTCCCGAAGGAGCTGGTCGAGGCCCTGCAGGGCCTCGTGATCCTGTTCGCGATCGCCTCGCGCCAGGGGCTCGAGCGCGCGGCGCGGAGGATGCGGTGATGGAACTCCTCCTGTTCGTGGCCGCCACGCTCCGCATCAGCGTGCCCTACACGCTCTCGGCGGTGGGCGCCGCCTTCAGCGAACGCGGCGGCGTCATCAACATCGGGCTCGAGGGCACGATGCTGAACGGCGCGCTCGCCTACACGCTGGGCGCCCACTTCACGGGCGACCCCTGGATCGGGCTGGCCTGCGCGGTGGGGGCCGGGCTGCTGACCGCCGCGGTGCACGCGGTGGTCACGATCGGGTTCCGGGCCGACCAGATCACCAGCGGGCTCGGCATCAACCTGCTCTCGGCCGGGCTCACCAAGTTCACGCTCACGCAGGTGTTCCACTCGTCGTCCAACTCGCCGCGGGTCACCGGGCTCCCGGAGTGGAACCCGTTCGGGCTGGGTTCGATCCCGGCGCTCGGGCCGGTGCTCGGCACGCCGCTGGTGCTGCTCACCGCGCTGCTGGTGGCGGGGGGCGGATGGCTCGCGTTCCGCTCGGTGTTCGGGCTGCGGCTCGCCTCGATCGGCGAGCGCCCCGAGGCGGCCGCGGCGCTCGGCCTGCCGGTGGCGCGCTACCGGGTGGCGGGCGTGCTGATCTCGGGCGCGCTGGCCGGGCTCTCGGGCGCCTGGCTCGCGAGCGAGCAGCACAGCTTCACCGACGGCATGACCGGCGGGCGCGGCTACATCGCGCTGGCCGCGATGATCGTGGGGCGCTGGTCGCCGGGCGGAGCGGCGGCGGCGTGCCTGCTGTTCGGCGCCGCCGAGGCGCTGCAGATCACGCTGCAGGGATCGGGCTTCCCGGGCGAGATCTTGCAGATGCTGCCCTACCTCGTCACCATGCTCGCCCTCGTCGGCCTGATCGGGCGCGCCACGCCGCCCCGGTCGGTCGGCGTGCCCTTCGACCCGGAGCGCCTCGGATGACCGACTCCCCCGCCCTCGCGACCCACGACCTCGACGCCCGCGTGAGCGAGGCGGTGGCCGCGGTGCGCGCCCGCACCGCCGTGACGCCGCGCGTCGGGCTCACGCTCGGCTCGGGTCTCGGCGGCGCGGTGAGCGCGATCGAGTCGGCCGAGGCGATTCCGACCGCCGAGATTCCCCACTGGCCCCGCTCCACCGTGCAGGGCCACGCGGGAAAGCTGGTGCTCGGGCGATGGAAGGGCGTCCCGGTCGTGGCGCTCGCGGGGCGCAGCCACCGCTACGAGGGCTACCGGCTCGACCAGGTCACCTTCGGCGTCCGCGTCATGCGCCGGCTCGGGGCGGGCGTGCTGCTGTTCACGAACGCGGTCGGCGCGATCCATCCCGAGCTCGCGCCCGGCGACCTGATGCTGGCGGTGGACCACCTCAACTTCATCGGGCGGCGCGGCCTGTTCACGCCGGGCGAGCTCGCCGAGCGGCGCGCCGGCCGCCGGGTCGCCACGCCCTACGCGCCGCGGCTCCGCGAGGCCCTCGCCGCCGCGGCCGCCCGCGCCGGGGTCCGGCTCCATCGCGGCACGCTGATGGGCGGTCACGGCCCGACCTACGAGACCGCCGCCGAGGTCCGCATGGCGGGAGCCCTGGGGGCCGACGTCGCGTGCATGAGCACCGTGCACGAGGTGACGGTGGCCGCGGAGCTGGGCGCCGAGGCCGCCAGCATCTCCTGCATCACCAACCGGGCGACCGGGCTCTCCGACGTGCCGCTCACCCACGCCGACGTGACCGAGGTGGCCGACCGAGCCGCGGCCCGGCTGCGGGCGGTGATCGAGGAATTCCTCGGGGCCGAGGCGGCCCAGGGGACGGGATCGCCGCCCTAGGCTCGGCGGGGCCCCCGGCGGCCCCGGCACTCGCGCCCGAGCGGGAGCGGGAGCCGGCGCCGGCCCCCCCGCGCCGGTCACATTTGACCCGGCCTTGATAAGCGCGGTTTCGGAGGCGCCCGGAGCGGGCGCAACGGTCGGGCCCACGAAACGCCGGTGACTTCTCCCTTGTGCCGGCGCCTGCCGTTGCGCGAGAGTCGCCGCTGTCCTGACCGGAGGAGACGGCTCGCATGAACGCTCCGCGATCCAGTCGTACGGGATTCATCCTCACCGTGATCGTCGCCGCGGCGCTCGCCGGCTCGGCGGCTGCGTGGGCCTGCCCCGAGACCCGCGCCGCGGGCCAGTGCGGCCCGCCCCCGGCGGGCGAAGACACCGAAGCCGCGTGGTCCGAACCGGTGCCCGACGCCGGGCTCGACGCGCCCGTGCTCTCGGGCGTGAGCGTCGCGCGCGCGCGCGAGCCCGAGATTCGGCCGCTCGAGAACCCGCTGGGCTGGCTGCTCGGCCATACCGGCCCGAAGGGCGCGCTCCGGCTGTCGGCCGAGCGCCTGTCGCGTTCGGTGGAGCGCAAGCCCGCTTCCGTGAGCGAGCCCGCGAAGCCCGCGAAGTCCGGCGGAGCGAAGGGCGCCTCGCCGGCCCGGGGCGGCGCGGGCAGCCACCTCGCCAAGCCCCACCGCATGCCGAGCCTCGAGATCCTCTAGGGCCCGGTCCGGCACGAGACGCCACGAGCCGCGGAGGACCGCGGCTCGTTTCGCTTTTGGGTCGTGCCGCCGCCGCTACCGGCCGGGGAGCCGGTAGAGGTACATGCAGTTTCCCGGCGTGGCGACGGGCGTGAAGCTCCAGAAGGGCCGGAAGTCGATGGTCATGAACGGCGTGTCCCCTTGCGGCGTGACCATGCGCTGCGACAGCCCCACCAGGTAGTAGCTGCTCACCGCCAGCCACGCGAAGCTCGAATCGGGGAGCCCGCCCGTGTAGGGCGCGTAGTCGATGCCGTAGACGGCCGGATCCGTGGTGCCGTGGTAGGTGAGCAGGACGCGCGGAATGTTCCTGCGGCGCATCTCGTCGCGAAGCGCGATCAGGCCCTGCCCCCAGTCCACGCTCGAGTCGTTGACGATCCGGTCGCCGCGTCCGCCCGCGAACGCGTTGAAGTGCGAGAGCTGCCACGGCGTGGCGAGCGCGCACTCGGCGGCCTGCGCCGCGACCAGCGCCACCGCCGCGACCGCCCACCGCCCCGGGGCACGCCTCGGCCGCGGCGCGCCGTGGCCGCCCGCGACGCCGGAGCCCGCGCG
>CAZIVR010000178.1:0-4100 GCA_964542745.1 uncultured bacterium | reverse complement strand
CCGTCGTCCCCACCCGGCGACATCGCCCGGCGACTTCGCCTGGCCGGTCCCCCCGCGCTCAGTCCCGCCGGGTCGCCCGCCGCGCCGCGCGTGCCCACGCCACCAGCGGCCGCGACCACGGGTGGAGCGCCGCCCACGACGCCACGCGGCGGCGCAGGTGCGCCGCACTCGCGGGCCGCGCGAGGCCCTCCGCGGTCAGCCGGTGCGTGGCGTCGAGCAGCGTGAACACGTGCTCGCTCCCGCCCATCAGCTCGCGGTTGCGCACCGCCTCGGGACCCTCCCAGTCGGTGCCGGTGGCGCGCGCCACGTGGGCGTAGTCGTGATTCTGGTGGATCACGGTCGTGACCTCGGTCGCGTCCACCACCGGGAGGCGGAGGGCACGCGCGCGGTACAGGAACCAGTTGTCCCAGCCGGGGCGGCCCACCGCGAACTCGGGCAGCGTTCCCATGCTCCCGCGCGGGTACACGAAATAATCGCTGCCGGCCGGCGCGTGCAGGCTCCCGTCGGTGCGCGCCCTGCGGCGCGCGGCACCCGCCCAGTCCGGGTCTTCGAAGGCGAGCGGCTCGGTCACGTTGAGGTCCCAACGCTGGCCCACCATCAGGAAGCGCCGCCGCAGCGCCGCCACCCTCGCGGCGGCCGCGGCGAAGTCGGGGAGCAGCACGATGTCGGCGTTCACGTAGCACAGCAGCGGCTCGCGCGCGCGCTCGGCGGCCAGCGCGAAGACGTGGGAGAGGAGCGGCGTGCCGAACTCGTTGCGCGCCACCTCGGGCACGAACTCGGCGCCGGCCTCGGCCGCCGCCTCGCGCGCGCCCTCCTCCTCGCCGCACACCAGGATCTGCGCGCGGGGTTCGAGGCGCGCCCAGCTGCCGAGGGCGTTGCGCTGGATCACGCCGATGTGGCCCCGGAAGGGTTTCGGGACGGTGAAGATCGTCAGCACGCGGGATCCGGCGGGCGCATCAGCTCGAAGGCGCCGAGCGCGTAGAGGCGCTCGCGCGGAACGAACGCCAGCGCCTCCGCCTCGTCGCAGGAGGCCCAGCGGTTGTCGCCGCGCTTGATCCAGGACTCGCGCGAGATCACCGTGAATCCCGCGAGCAGGCGCGGCAGCCGCGCGGGTCCGTACACGCGATGGAGCGGCGGGAACACCGCGTCGCGCCCGATCGGCACGGTGAGCAGCATCACCGCCCCGGGTTTCATGAGCGCGCGCATCTTCGCCATCGCCTCGAGGTCGCCGTCGGGCCGATCCGCCACCACGCCGTAGCGCCCGGGGATCCCGACGTGCTCGATGGCCGAGCAGTTGAGCACGAGATCGAAGTGCGCGGCCGGGAACTCGAGGTCGAACAGGTCGCCGCGCTCGAGCCGGAGCCGCGGGTGGACGTAGGGCCACGCGACGTCCTCGAGATCCACGGCCGCCACGTCCCAGCCGCGGAGGGCCGCGATCAGGCCGAGCGCGCTGCCGCCGTTGCCGAAGTCCATCGCCACGCCCGGGCCCGCGGGCAGCCGCGCCGCGACCCACGACCACTCGATGTCGCGGTCGCCGGTGAGGTCGAGGGCGGCCTCGCGCTTCGGGCGCAGCGACCGCAGCGCGGCGTGGAGCCAGTCGGGGACGGGAACGCCGACGCGCTTCATCGGGGCACCCCGCCGGGCTCGGGGGCGTCGAGGTGCGAGCGCGCGCCGCCGAGCAGCGCCCAGCGCGTGGGCAGCGTGGCGATCGCCACGCGACGGTCCACGTTGAAGCCGGTGCCGTAGGGGTCGCAGGTCGCGACCTCGAAGCTGGCCGCGGCCTCCACCTCGTCGAGCCGCTCCTGGTGCGGGATCGAGAGCAGCACGTTGACGAAGTAGGGGCCGGCCGCGAGCGGCAGGCTCTCGATCCGGCACTCGACCCGCGCGCTCGGCCCCTCGGGCTCGATCAGGAGCGTGCCCTGCGGGCTCGACGAGGCGTAGAGCGCGCGCTCGCCCGAGGGCGTGGCGATGGTCCACTCGACCGCGAAGTAGCGGAGCGTGGGATCGAGCACGCGCGCCTCGAAGCGCAGCGTGAGCGGCTGGCCGTACTGGAGCGCCCCCGCGGGGCGCCCCGCGTCGTCCAGCAACTCGAGCGCGGTGAGGCGCAGGCGGCGGCCGCCGGTCACGCGCGGCAGCGACTCGACGCCGGCTTCGCGGGCGCGGTGGGCCATGCGCGCGAGGTAGGCGCCCACCACCCGGCCGGTCTCGCCCTCGTCGGTGAGCGCGCCGCCCTCGAGCCACAGGCAGCGCCGGGTGAGCCCGCTCACCGCCGCCATGTCGTGGCTCACGAACAGCACGGTGCGGCCCTGGCGGCCCACCTCGCGCATCTTGCCCAGGCACTTCTTCTGGAAGGCGGCGTCCCCCACCGCCAGCACCTCGTCCACCAGCAGCACGTCGGTCTCGAGGTGGGCGGCCACCGCGAAGGCGAGCCGCATGGTCATGCCGCTCGAGAAGTGCTTGATCGGGGTGTCGATGAACTTTTCGACCTCGGAGAACGCGACGATCTCGTCGAACTTGCGCTCGATCTCGGCGCGCGGCATGCCGAGGATCGCGCCGTTCAGGAACACGTTCTCGCGGCCGGTCAGCTCCGGGTGGAAGCCGGTTCCGACCTCGAGCAGGCCGCACACGCGGCCCCAGGTCTCGAACTCGCCCTCGCTCGGCGAGCTGATGCGCGCCAGCAGCTTGAGCAGCGTGCTCTTGCCGGCCCCGTTGCGACCCAGCACGCCCACGGCCTCGCCCGGTCCCACCGCGAAGCCGACGTCGCGCAGCGCCCAGAACTCCCGGCCCGCGCGGGGACCCAGGCCCGTACGGTAGCGCTTGCCGAGGCCGCGGGCGACGAGCCGCGAGTCGCTCATGCCACGTCCGCCAGGCTGCGCTCGCGGGCGCGGAAGACCACGAGGCCGGCCGCGAGCAGTAGGACGCTCCCCACGAGCGCCGGAAGCACCACGGCCGCCGGAATCGGCGCGCCCAGGAACGACGCGCGCACTCCCTCGACGACGCCGGTCATCGGGTTCAGGAGCATCAGGCCGCGCAAGGGCTCGGGCACGACGGACAGCGGGTAGACGACCGGCGTCGTCCACATTCCCAGGTGCAGCAGGAAGGGGAGCACGTGGGAGACGTCGCGGTAGCGCACGGACATCACCGAGAGCGCGCTGCCGATGCCGAAGGCCAGCGCCGCCGCCAGGGCCAGGAGCGGGATCGCCAGCAGCGCCGTCCACGACGGGACGCTGCCGAAGAAGGCGAGCACGAGCAGCAGCGGGGGCAGGGCGCACAGCGCGTCGACGCCTGCCGAGAGGCCGCCCGCGGCGGGCAGCAGCAGGCGCGGAAAGTAGACGCGACCGAGCAGGGGCGCGTTCGCCTGCAGGCTGGACGACGCCCGGGACACGGCACCCGCGAAGAACGTCCATGGCCACAGGCCGAGGTAGGCGAAGACGGGGTACGGCTCCGCCCCGCTGGGCACGCCGACCACGCGGCCCAGCACCACGCTGAACACGAGTGTCGCGAGCGCGGGCTGCAGCACGGCCCAGCCGATCCCCAGCAGCGTCTGCCGGTAGCGCACCGCGATGTCGCGGCGGGCGAGGAGCCAGGCCAGGCCCCGGTAGGCGTACAGCTCCCCCGCATCCAGCGCGAGGGGCGCCCCGGCACGCACGAGGCGATGGGCCAGAGCGCTCACGCCGGGATCGTAGCGCGGCGCAGCGCGACGCCGCGGCGCTCGAGGAGGCTGAGGGCCAGGGCCCGGGCGCGGAGACCGGCTCGCGCCGGAGCGGACCCAGGGGGCGGAAGGGCGAAGCCGCGCTTGCGCCGGGCGAGCACCGCCGGCGGCAGCTCCGGGACGAGGGCCGACACCAGGGCGCGCTTGCCGCGGGAGCGCGCCGGCTCGAAGCGCTGGGCCGCGAGCGCGGACCGTAGCGTGGCGTCCACCAGCGGCGTGCGCAGCTCCACCGAGTGCGCCATGGCCGCCCAGTCCGCATCGCGCAGGAGCTGGTTGCGCAGGTAGAGGCCCGACTCCATCCCCTGCACGCCGAGCCAGTCGTCCCCGGCGAGGAAGCGTTCGGCGTCCGCGACCGGGTCGTAGGCGGCGAGGCCGGCCTCGGCGACGT
>CAZIVR010000177.1:0-4182 GCA_964542745.1 uncultured bacterium | reverse complement strand
GCGGGCCCCTCCGGGGACGCGGCCCCGACCAGCTCGGAGGTCCAGTCGCGCCCCGGCTCGCGCACCCGGCCCAGCGTGAGGTGCGCGTTGAAGTCGCGCGCCTCGGGCTCGAAGCCGCGGCGTTCGAGCGCGCGCTCGAGGGTGTGGGCGAGCTGGGCGAAGGGCTCGTTGCCGTGGTTGAGGCCGAGCCAGATCACGCGTGCCTTGCGTGCACTCGGGAACGCGCCGGGCGGCCCGAGCGCGACGCCGAAGGGCGCGTGGGCGAGGGCCGCCTCGCGCGCGGCCTCCGCCGCCCGCCGCGCGCCCGCTTCGTCCAGCTCGCCGAGGAAGCGCAGCGTGTAGTGGAGGTTGTCGCGCTTCACCCACGAGACGCCGTCGCCCGGCCGCCGCAGCGACGCCGCGACCGACGCGGCCAGCGCGCGGGTCGCGGGCGGCGGGAGGACGGCGAGGAACAGCCTCACGACCCGGCCCCCGGGGCGGGGCGGGCCCGATCGCCGCGCCGCGGGCCCCGCGGGCTCACAGCGTCACCTCGCAGATCCACAGCACCTCCTCGGCCCCGTTCCGGAACACCGCGACCGGGTCGCGCAGCCCGAGCTGGCCGGGCCGCACGATGAAGTACGCGCGGTCCGGGCGGCCGTTGGCCTCGAGCGCGGCGGCGTCGCGCTGCGCGGACGGATCGTGCATGAAGACCAGCTTCCCGATCCTCCGGTACTCGTCCCACTCCCCCGCGCGCACGCGCTCGCGCGGCTCCGAGAACCAGCGGCGCGGATCGTAGCCGAGCTGGACCAGCAGGATCGCCCACGGCTGGTTCATGAAGTTGGTGGTGCAGAACACCGCGTCGGCGCCCTCGAAGCGCGGGGCCAGCCAGCGCCCGGCCTCGGCCAGTTCCGTGTAGAAGCGCCGGTGGATGTCGGGCCGCCGGTTGTACTCGCCGAAGAACGCGAGGTTCGACCGCACCGTGAAGACCAGCGCCACGGCACCGAAGGCGAGGGCCGCGACGATCGCGAGGGCGCGCCCGCGGGCGGCGAGCCACTCCCACGCGGCGGCCGCGCCCAGGGCGGCGAGCAGCACCAGCGCGCCGATGCCGGCCGCGCTGCGCAGGGCGTGCACGCCGTCGTAGGCGGCGAGCAGGTCGCCGGCCGGCCAGGCCGCGACCAGCGCGAGCAGGGCACGGGCCGCGGGCTCGCGCCGGAAGCGCGCGAACGCCGCCACCAGCCCGGCGAGCATGAGGGGAAGCATGAAGCGGTGCATGGCCCCGTCCACCGCGGGCTGCAGCAGCTCGTAGGAGTCGCCGCGCACGAACAGGAACGCGGGCGCGAAGTGCTCGAGCCAGCGGCCGAACACGAGCCGCGCGACCTCGAGCGGCGGGGCGCCCGGCTCCCAGAGCCGCGTCATGACGGCGCGGCGGGACATCGCGGGATCGGCGAGGTGGCGCCACACCAGCGGGCCGAAGGTGGCGGCGAGCCCGGCGAGGAACGCGACCCACGCCCGCAGCGCGGGCCCGCGGCGCCACGCGCGCCACGACGCGGGGCCGGCGAGCAGCACGGTCGCGAGCAGCCACGCCGGAACCCAGAGCCGCATGGACCAGTAGCCGTAGGTCGAGATCCCGGCGGCGAGCCCGGCGGCGAGCGCCAGCGGCCATCGGACGCGGAGCGCGTCCCCGGCCGGGGCCGCGATCGCGCCGGGCGCGGGGAACGCGCCCCCCGGCAGCAGCCCCGCCGCCACGAGGAGCGCGGGCGGCAGCAGCGCGAGGAACGGGGTGACGCTGCCCTCGATTCCCCAGCGGCTCATGAACAGGTGCCAGGGATCCACGGCGAGGAGCGCCGCGGCCGCGATCCCGGCGCCGCGCCCCCACCACCGCGCGGCCACGAATCCCGCGAGCGGCACCGCGAGGATGCCGAAGCACGCCGCCGGGAGCCGGGTGCTCAGCACCGAGAGCCCGAGCACCGCCTGGAACGGCATCAGCAGGTAGAAGAACAGCGTGCTGCGGTTGTCGCCGATCGCGTGGGAGTAGAAGACCGGCCACGAGGCGCCGGTCATGTCGTGCCCGGTCTTGAGCAGGCACCAGGCGTTCCACGCGTTGATCGCCTCGTCCTGGTTGACGCCGGGCGGCGACGTGCCGAGCCGGAAGAGGCGGAGCAGCGCCGCCGCGAGCGTCACGATCGCGATCGCGCGCCACGGCACGGCGCCGGCCGCGCGGGCCGGGGCCGCAGGCCGGGAAACGCGCGCGCGTGCGGCCGTCACCCGGCTAGTCCAGCGCGGGCTCGAGCGGCAGCCCCGCGAGGTGCCGCCGCACCAGGTCGAGCGCGGACTGCGCGCTCCGCTCGCGCACCGTGGCCCGCGTGCCGGAGAACTGGTAGCGCCGCACCGCCTCGCCGAGCGGCGAGGCCACGCCGATGAACACGAGCCCGACCGGCTTCTCGGCCGTGCCCCCGTCGGGCCCCGCGATGCCGGTGATGCCCACGCCCACCTCGGCGCCGGAGCGCTCGCGCGCCCCGCGGGCGAGCCCTTCGGCCACGGCGGCGCTCACCGCGCCGTGCGCCTCGATCTCGGAGGCGGGGACCCCGACCGCCTGCGTCTTGGACTCGTTCGAGTAGGTCACCCAGCCGCGCTCGAAGGTGCGCGACGATCCCGGCGTGTCGGTGAGCCGCCGGGCGAGCAGGCCGCCGGTGCAGGATTCGGCGGTGGCGATCCGCCAGCCGCGGCCGGCCAGCGCCTCGCCCACCACGCGCTCGAGCCCGGCGTCGCCCTCGGCGTAGATCACGCCCTTCACGCGCGCCTTGAGCTCGTCGTAGGCGCGCCCGATGGCGGCGCGCACCGCCTCGCGGTCCGGCCCCGCCGCCGTCACCCGGAGGTCCACCCCGAAGTAGCTCGGCAGGTAGGCGAGGCTCGCCCCAGGCCACTTCTGCGGCAGCTTGCCGATCCGCTCGTGGAGCTGCGACTCGAAGGCGCCGAAGGTGCGGAGCGTGAAGGTCTCGACCGCGAGCCCGGTGCGCTCCCGGAGGAAGGGCACCAGCCGCTCGGTGGCGAGCGCCTCGAGCTCCCCCGGCACTCCCGGCAGCAGGATCACGGGCTTGCCGCCGTGCTCGAACAGCAGCCCCGGCGCGGTCCCGCGCGAGTTGGGCCAGATCTCGGCGCCGCGCGGGATCAGCGCCTGGGTTTCGACCGAGGCCGGCATCCGCCGCCCGAGCTTCTTCACGCGCGCCCGGATCGAGGCCAGCACCTCCTCGTCGAGCTGGAGCGGCCGCCGGAGCACGCCGGCCACCGCCTTGCGCGTCAGGTCGTCCGGGGTGGGGCCGAGCCCGCCCATCAGGATCACCGCGTCGGCGCGGCCGAGCGCGTGGCGGAGCGCCGCGCCGATGCCCTCGGCCGAGTCCCCGACCGTCGCGTGCCAGCCGACCGCCACGCTGGCCTGTTCGAGCGCCCGGGCCAGGAAGGCGAAGTTGGTGTCCAGCGTGCGGCCGGACAGCACTTCGTTGCCGATCGTGATGACTTCGACGCGCATGGAGGTCGGGCCGGTTGGGGTGTCCGTGGGGAAGCGGCACTATGCCCGCGCGGGTGGCGCGTGGCAACGGCGCCGCGGCCGCCGCTCCGCCGGCGGCGCCGGCGCTAGAAGGGCAGCGCCCGCGCGGCCCACTCCCACGGATCCCAGCCCAGGAACCGGATCGAGCCGAGCGTCGCGAGGTGGAACACGCCGCAGCTGACGAGCCCGGCGATGAAGTCGTCCGCCACGATGCCGATCCCGCCGGGCAGGCGCTGCGCCTCGCGGGCGCCGAGCGGCTTCCACACGTCGAAGATCCGGAACAGCAGGAACGAGAAGGCGAACGCCGCGAGGTGGTGGGGCACGTAGAGGAGCGCGAGGCTCTGTCCCACCGCCTCGTCGCACACGATCGGCTTGGCGTCGTGGCCCAGCTCCTTTTCGGCTTCGCCGGCGAGCCACACGGCCACCACCGTGCCGGCGCCGATCAGGGCGAGCGTCACGCCGATCGGCGGCACCGGCAGGAACCAGCCGATCCCGGCGACCAGCGCGCTGCCCGCGGTGGCGGGCGCGATCGGCACGTAGCCCGCGGGGCCGAGCGTGGCGAGGAAGCGGAGCAGGCCCTTCACGCGCGCGACCCGCGCGGGGCGGCGGTCGCGGGTCCCGCGGGGGCCCGGCCCCCGGCGGCCGTGCCGGCGCCGGCG
>CAZIVR010000176.1:0-4214 GCA_964542745.1 uncultured bacterium | reverse complement strand
GGCCGCCCGGCGCTCGCGCGCCGCGTGCGGCAGGCGGGGCTCGCGCGCCGCGAGCAGCACGATTCCCGCTCCGGCCACGACCGCCGCCACCGTCCCGGCCGCCGCGAGCGCCCGCGGGCGCTGCCACCACGGGAGCCGGATCGGCGGGCGCAGCACGTCCCCGCGCGCGCCCGCCGCGACGTGCGCCGTGAGCTCCGCCTCGCCGGCTCCCTCGGCCTCGGCGATGCGCCCGACCACGCGGTCCGCGAAGGTCTCGAAGTACGCCTCGCCCGGGTCGTGCGCGAGGGCCGCGCCGAGCGCCGCGTCGCGCGCGGCGAGCGCCGCGAGCGCGTCGCGGCACGCCTCGCACCCCTCGAGGTGGCGTTCGGCACGCCACAGCGCCTCGCCCTTCAGGGCGCCGTCGGCCAGCGCGCTCAGCTCGCGGTCTCCGAGGTGCTTCATGGCTCCGGTCACTCCTTCATCCACTTCTTCAGCTCGGCCCGCGCGCGCGACAGGCGGGACATCACCGTGCCCGGCGGGATCCGGAGCGTCGCCGCGATCTCCTCGTACGAGAGTTCCTGCACCACCCGCAGCGCCAGCACCGCGCGGTGCTCCTCCGAGAGCCGCGCGAAGGCGCGCTGCACGCGCTCGCCACGCTCGCTGCGGGCGAGCTCCTCGACCGGGTCGTCCTCGGCGGCCCACTGGCGGCCGGACTCGACCAGCGGCTCGATCGAGGTCTCGGGACGCCGGCGGCGGCGGCGGAACAGCGAGAACGCCAGGTTGGTGGCGATGCGGGCGAGCCAGGGGTGGAGCGGCTCGCCGACGCGGAAGCGTCCGATGGCCTGATACGCCCTCACGAAGGTCTCCTGGGCCAGGTCGTCGGCGTCGGCCGTGTTGCGGGTGAGGCCGTACGCGAGACGGTACACGGAACGCTGATGGAGCCTGACGATCGCGGTGAATGCCGCGGCGTCGCCGCCCTGCGCGGACTGGACGAGGGCGGCCTCTTCGCCGGGATCCACTACCGGGGTACGCCGCTCGGCGGGCTTCATTCCCGGCGACTGCTACTGCCGGAGGCGCGGCGCGTCAAGCGGTCCGGTCGCCGGGGCCGGCGCGCACGGCGGCGGGAGGCCGAAGCGGGGCTTCGGGTTGCGGCGGCGCCCGGGACCACGCGAGGGAAGGCCCCGGCTCAGCCCCGCGCCGCGAGCGCCGCGTCGCGCTCGGCCCGGCAGGCGGCGAGGGCGGCCGCGGGGTCGGCGGCGGCGGTGACGGCGCGCCCGAGCACCAGCAGGCCGGCGCCGCGGCGCACCGCCTCGGCGACGGTCGCGACGCGCTTCTGGTCCTGCGCGTCCGAGCCCGCGGGCCGGATCCCCGGCGTCACCGCGTAGAACGGCGCGGGATGGTGCTCGCGCACGCCTTCGAGATCGTCCGGCGAGCACACGATGCCGCGCGCTCCCGCCGCCTCGGCGAGCGTCAGCAGCTCGGCGACGCGGCGATGGAGCGGGAACGGCCGCTCGAAGCCGGGCGGCATCGCCGCGGGATCGAGGCTGGTGAGCAGGGTGACGGCGACCACCCCGGTGCGCCCGCCCGCGGCGCGCACCCCTTCGACCGCCGCCGCCACCATCGCGGCGCCGCCCGTGGCGTGCACGGTGAGCAGCTCGGCGCCGAGGCGCGCGGCCTCTCCCGCCGCGCCCTTCACGGTGTTGGGAATGTCGTGGAGCTTGAGGTCGAGGAACACGCGCCGCCCGCGGCTCCGGAGCGCGCGCACCGCCTCGGGCCCGGCGGCGGTGAAGAGCTGGAGTCCGACCTTGGCGATTTCGGGCCCCTCGCCGAGGCGCGTCTCGAGCGCGAGCGCGGCGTCGAGAGTGGGAACGTCGAAGGCGACCGCGAGTTCGCTCACGCGCGCGCCCCGCTCCGCGCGCGGCCGGGGCGCCGCCCGCGCCCGGGCGCCCCGTTCGGTCCCGCGCGGCGCGGTCGTTCGGCCGGGCCGGGCCCGCGGCCCGGGCGCCGTTCCGCGGCGGCCGGGTCGCGCGGGGCCAGGGTGCCGATCCAGTCGCCGATCCGCGCGATCCCGCGCTCCGCGAGGAACGCGCGCAGCGCGTCCAGGGTCTCGGCCGCCGCGCGCGGGCGCACGAACGTGGCGGTGCCGACCTGCACGGCGCGCGCGCCCACCGCCAGGAACTCGAGCGCGTCGCGCCCGGTGGCGATCCCGCCCGAGCCGATCACCGGGATGCGCACCGCGGCGGCCGCCTCGGCGCAGCGCGCGAGCGCGAGCGGCTTGATCGCGGGTCCCGAGAGCCCGCCGGTCGCGCGCCCCAGCTTCGACCCCCCGTGCCCGAGATCGAGCGCCATGCCGACGAAGGTGTTCACGGCCGTGACCGCGTCGGCGCCGCCGGCTTCGCAGGCGCGCGCCAGGTCGCCGACCGACGTCACGTCGGGCGACAGCTTGGCGATCAGGCACGCGCGCGTGAGCGGGCGCAGGCGCTTCAGCGTGCGCTCGAGCCGGCTCGGCACCGCCCAGTAGCGCGCGCCGCCCTTCGCGACGTTGGGGCACGAGAAGTTGACCTCGAAGCCCGCGATGCCGCGCTCGCGGCCGAGCGCCTCCAGCAGCCGCGCCAGCTCCTCGGGCGTCTCCCCGCCCACCGAGGCCACGATGGTGGCGCCGAGGGCGCGCAGCTTCGGGAGCTTCTCCGAGCGGAAGCGGGCGAGCCCCACGTTCTCGAGCCCGATCGAGTTGAGCATGCCGCCCGCCGTCTCCGCGATGCGCCGCGGCGGATTCCCGCCGCGCGGCTCGAGCGTGACGGTCTTGGTGACCACGCCGCCGAGCGCGGCCACGTCGAGCACGTGGGCGTACTCGTCGCCGTAGCCGAAGGTGCCCGAGGCCACCAGCACCGGGTTGGCGAGCCGCATCGGCCCGATCCGGACGGCGAGATCCGGGCCGCTCACTCGACCCGGTCCCAGTCGAGCGCGCCGGCTTCGAACACCGGGCCCTCGGTGCAGCACATCGCGAACTCGCGGTTGCCGAACAGCGACGGGGTGCGGTCCGGGTCGAAGGCGCCGCGGGCCGCCGCCGAGCGCGGCAGCGGGCAGCCGCGGCACACGCCGGTGCCGCACGCCATCACCGACTCCATCGCGAGGTGGGCGCGGGCCCCGTTCGCGAGCGCCCAACGCGCCACCCCGGCCAGCATCGCGTGCGGGCCGCAGGCGTGCAGCACCAGCGGCCGGGGCAGCTCCGGCGCGAGCGACTCGAGCAGCTCCACGACGTGGCCGCGCCGGCCGTGGCTGCCGTCGTCGGTGCACGGGTGGAGCCGGCCGCCGGCGCGCCCGAGGCGCGCGCGCGCGTCCTCGAGCCCGACCAGCTGCGCGAGGGAGCGGGCGCCGAACAGGAATTCGCAGCCGCGTCCCCGGCTCGCGAGCGCGTCGGCCGCGAACAGCAGGGGCGCCACGCCGCGGCCTCCCGCCACCAGCACCGCGGTGCCCGGCTCGTCGAGCGGGAAACCGCGCCCGAGCGGGCCGAGGATCTCGAGCGCGTCGCCGGGCCCGAGCGCGGCGAGCGCGAGCGTGCCCGCGCCGACCGGGGCGTACAGGAACCCGAGCGTGAGCGAGCCGCCGCGGCGTCCGGCCGCCGCCACGCTCATCGGCCGCGGCAGCAGGACCGGCGACGGTTCGGCGAGCAGCAGCTGCACGAACTGCCCGGCCACCGGCGCCGCGAAGCCTCCCGGCACCTCGAGGTCGAGCCAGCGGTGCCCGGCGCCGGCGTCGGCGTGCGCGACGACCACGGCGCGCGCCTGCGTCCAGCGCTCGAGCGCGACGCTCACTGGAACCGGCTCCCGCGCGGGCGGAACGGTTCGGGACCGCGGAGCGCGCGCAGCGAATCGGCGACCGCGCGGGCGCGCGCGACGGAGGCGGAGTCCTCGGGCGCCACGGAGCGCGCGGGCGCGCCGAGCAGCGGTGACGGCGCGGCGGGCGCGCCCGGCGACGTGTTCGAGGCCAGTTCGGGCACGCCGTAACGCCGCGGCGGCCCGCTCGGGAACGTGATGCCCGGGCGCACCGGCGAGAATTCGACCGGCGGCAGCGGAACCCGCGCGAGCGAGTCGGCCACGGCGCGGGCCAGCGAATCGCGGCGCGCGGCGACCGGGTCCCTGGGAGTCAGCACGGCGGCCGGCCCGGCCGGCGCGGCGACGGCGGGCGCGACGGGAGGCGGGGGCGGCGCGGCCGGCGCGACCGTGCCCGGCGCC
>CAZIVR010000175.1:0-4220 GCA_964542745.1 uncultured bacterium | reverse complement strand
TAATATCTATTATGCGACCCAGCACTCTTTCCCGCCCGCGATCCATCCCGGACCGCCTCCGGCCGCAACGCTCGCCTCGCACGCGGCCCCTCGCACGCGGCCTCTCGCACGCGGCTCCTGCCGAGTCTCCTGCCACGTGTCCTGGCGCGAGACCCGGCTCAAGCGCTCCATTGCCCGGCCTCCTCCTCGGCGCTCGTGACCCGCAGCGGCGTCCCGGTCCCGGCCGAGATCTCGCCCTCGAGCCCGCGCTCCGATCGCAGCGCCGCCGTGAGAACGATCTCGTGTCCCGCCGCGAGCCCGAGCGCCGCGAGCGGGATCTCCAGCTCGACCACCTCGCCGACGACGCACGCCGCTCCGGCGATCCCGGCACCCTGAGGATCGGCTACCCCGTCGAGACGGCGGACCTCGTGGCGGCCCGGCCCGGCCCCGGTCTCGAGCCGCGCCTCGGAGGCGCCGCTGCGGATCACGAGCCCGAGCCGCGCGGCTTCCGTCCCGGCCCCCGGGGCGAGGTCGAGCCTCAGGAACAGGCGGGTCTCGTCGAAGCCGTAGAACATCTCGCTCAGCCCCGACTCGCCGCGATGCATCGCCGCGCCGGTGTCGCCCCGGCGCCGCCCGGCCGCCTTCCACTCGAAGTAGCTGGTGCGCCGCCCGTCCACGACCGGCCGCAGGAACCCGAGGGGACGGGACTCGTCGTCCACCGGGCCGGTGCGCACGATCGGCTCCGAAACCCAGGGCGGCGGCGCGGCGTCGCGCCGCTCGTAGGTGGCGGCCAGGTGCTCGCGCAGGATGCGGTCGAAGAGCGCCTTGTCCTGCGTGTGGTGGTCCGTGCCGAACCACCAGAACCAGTCGGAGCCCTCGGCCGAATGGAGCGCGTGCCACGCGCCCGGCCGGTCGGCTTCGGTCGCTCCCGACGCCACCAGGTCCGCGCGGGCGCGCGCGATGCGCTCCCACGCGGCGTTCTTCTCGGGATGGCCGACCCAGATGTGGAAGTCGGCGTCGATCCACGACCCCGAGTGGAGCGCGTCGAGCGGCTCGCCGGGGCCGCGCCGCGCGAGCACGTCGGACGGCGTCACGGTGCGGATGTCCTTCGCGGCCGACAGCGCGGCGTAGAGACGGTCGAGGAACGGGCCCCCATCCTCGGCGTAATGCTCCCAGCAGTTCTCGCCGTCGAGCGCCACGGTCACGACCGGCGGCTCCCCTCCCGCGTGCTCCGCGCCGATACGGCGGAGCCGCGACAGGAAGTCGGCGGCGGCCTCGGCGGGATCCCAGTGCTGGTAGACGAACCCGATGCGGTCGGAGAGTTCGTGGTCGCGGAAGAACAGGCTCACGTCCCCCGAACCGGTGCGGACCCGCCACGGGCGGTAGAGCGCCCCGCGCTTGCGCGCGTCGCGGCCGAGCGAGCGCCACAGCACGCCCTCGTCGCTCGCCATCCAGCGCAGGCCGCGCGAGGCCACGATCTCGGCGACCTCGGGGCTCACCGAGCCCTCCGACGGCCACAGGCCCGCCGGCGGGGCCCCGAACACCTCCGCGTGGCGGGCGATCGCGCGCTCGACCTGCCGCGCGGCGTCCTCGGGCGCGGCGAAGCCCGGGGACGGCAGGCGAATCCCGGGCAGCGCGCGCTGCGCGGCCGCCGTGTCCACCAGCAGCGGCAGGATCGGGTGCGCGTAGGGCGAGGCCGACAGCTCGACCTGCCCGCGCCCGGCGAGGCGCCGGTAGGCGGGCAGCACGGCGGCGACCAGGCGCGCGTGCAGCGCGAGCAGCGCGCCGGTGTGCCCCGCGGCCGGGCCGCCCTCCGCCTCGAGCGCGGCGCGGGCCTCGGGCTCCCCGAGCAGCATGGGGTCGAGCCAGGCGATCAGGAACCACGCGGCGAGCGCGCCGAGCTCGTGGTCCGAGAGCGCCTGGCCGCCGGCCGCGGCGCGGACGGCCTTCCGGCACAGGGCGGCGTAGCGCGGCCAGCGGTCGCGCTGCCGGGGCGGCGGCGTCGCGCAGCGGCGCGCCAGCTCGAGCCGTTCCTCGGGCGCCAGGTCCGAGGCCGGGCGCGCGATCAGGTCGAAGAGCGCGTCTCCCCCGCCCGCGACCGCGTGCTCGAGCTGGTCCACCAGGCAGGGCACGAAATTGAAGGTGGCGCGCAGCCCGCCGTGCCCCTCGAGCCGGAGCGCCATGTCGAGGTAGTCCTTCACCGCGTGCAGGCGCACCCACGGCAGCAGCGCCTTGCCGCTGCGCGGGCTGCGGTAGTCCGGCTGGTGGTGGTGCCAGAGGAACAGCAGCTCGACCGCGTGGCCCGGCGCGCTCACGGGCGACCCCGGGGCGCCGGGCTCACGGCCCCGGCTTCCCCGTCACGGGCCGGCGCGACGTTCAGGGCGCGACGGCCAGCTCGGCGAGCGTGAAGCGCGCGGAGCGCGCGTACGAGGTCTCGCCGAACTCCGCGACCAGCCGCTCGAGGGTGCGCTTGGCCGCCGCCACGTCCCCGGCCGCCCGATGGCACCGCGCCGCGGCCGAGAGGAACTCGCCCGAGGATTCGCGGTCGAACTTTCCGACCAGCGATTCGAAGAGCCGGGCGGCCTCCGCGGGCTGCGCGTCGTTCTCGAGCGCGTAGGCGAGGCTGCGGGTCGCCGCGTCGCTCAGCACGCCCTTCGGCGCCTTCGCGAGGTAGCGCCGGTACTCGGCCACCGCGGTCTTGTAGTCGTTCGACCAGAAGGCCGCGTCGCCCATGAGGCGATGGCCGTCGTTGCCGCTCGCGGTGTTGGGGAACTGCTCGGCCACCTGGCGCGCCGTTTCGCGGGTGCGCTGCAGGTCGCCCTGGAAGTAGTAGAGCGTGGCCTCGGCGAGCCGCCCGGCCGCCTGGTCTTCCGCGTTGCGGCGCGAGTTGTTGGTCAGGACCAGCACCACCGCCCCCGCGACGGCCACCGCGAGCACCCCGAGGGCGATTCGCCCGTAGCGGGCCCACAGGCCCGCCATGCGATCGAGGAGCTGGGCGCCCTCGTCCTCCAGGCGTGCCTGGCTCGATGATTCCAAACTCAAGTGTGGCCTCCAGTTAGACGCGCGAGTTGAGATCGCGCTGGATCGGTGAAGTCGTGTCGAAAGCCGCGGGACGGTAGCCGCTCCGGTCCCGCCCGTCAACCTCTAGGCGCACCGCGCGCAGCCCACCGAGCCGCGCACGCGCACCAGCATCTCGGCGGGCTCGCCGCAGGTCGGGCAGCGCGGCGCCGCGGGCTGGCCGCGCGCCACGTCCACCTCGCTGGTGAGCCGGACCCGCATCGCTCCGGCGCGCACCTCCTGCTCCAGCTCGGCGACCGGCCACGACCACTCCTCGAGTCCCCACAGGCGAACCTCGCTCTTGATCTCCCAGCGCTGGCGGACCTCGGCGGCGCGCCGCTCCCACTCCAGCTTGAGCGTGGTGGCGTCCCCGCCTTCCATCTCGGTCTCCTCGGCCGAGGTCCGGCGGCGCAGGCGCTCCTCCTCCTCCTCGATGCGGGCGGCGAAGAACCCCGAGAGCCGGCCGATCTCGTCGTCCCGCAGCCGGGCGATCTCGCGCTCCCACGCCTCCTCGCGCTCGGCGACCAGCGCCTCGAGGTGGCGCCGGGCGTGCACCATCCAGCGGTCCTTGGCGTCGTCGGTGAGCGGTTCGTTGATCTGGTAGAGCCCCTCGCGCGTGCGCAGGTCGGGAAGTTCGTAGCCCTCGGCCACCTCGACGCGCTCGCCGTCCGCGTTCACGAGCAGCACCCACGCCTCCTGCGACGGCAGCCCGCCCCAGCGCGACAACACCGCGTGGAAGGCGAGCCGGCGCTCGTAGCGCACCGCGCCGAGCCGGGCCGGGCCCCACGTGAGCCCGCGCACCCGGCACACGCCGGCGAGCCCGGACTCGGGCGCGCCCGGCACGCGGGCGAGCGCCGTGCGCCGCGCGCACAGGGGCTCCTCGAGCGCGGCCGCCAGGATGCGGCGGCCCGACACGCTGCCCGGCGCCGCGTACCACGCGCCGCGCGTGAGCGTGGGACGGAGCGGGTCGAACACCAGCCGCACCCGCTGCCGGCGCCACTTGCGCTGCAGCCACGGCGACAGCTCGATCTCCCAGTCGCCGCGCGCCACGTCCTCGACGCGGCACCCCTGGGACTCGAACCAGCGCCCCACGAAGGTGCGCCACTCGGGCGGCAGCTCCGGCGGCGGGGCGCCCGGCGGCGCCGCGGGGCTCGCGGCCGACGCGGCCGGGGCGGCGGCGCGCC
>CAZIVR010000174.1:0-4424 GCA_964542745.1 uncultured bacterium | reverse complement strand
GGGGCCCGGGCCGGGCACGGCGCCCCGCGCGCGGCCGCGGGCCCCGCGTGGAGCGTCGCCCTCGCCGCGCTGCTCGCGGCCGGGCTCGCGCTCGAGGCGGCGCAGGGGGCGGTGACGGCGTTCGCGGACCCCGCGCTCCACATGGTGGTCTCCCTGGCCGAGACGGCGGGGCTGCTCGAGCAGCCGTGAGCCCGCCGGGGATCGGCGTCCACGCGCGGCCGAATCCGGCCGAAACCGGTGGAGGAGCGGGCGCGGGAGCGCCCGAGGCCCTGTGCTATATTCGTCGCCCCCTCGCGGGGCTCCCTGCATCCCAACGCTCCGCCCGGCCGGGCCCGCCCGGGTGCCACCACGACCCCTGAACTTCACGCGCGGCCCCGAGGCCCGCGGGGAGGGTGAGTGATCCGCAAGAGAGTGCTGCTCGGTGCCGCGGTGATCGCGCTGTTCGCGGTCGGCTGGATGGCCGGTCGCGGCGACGGCGCGGGCGGCCTGTACGGCAACCTCGACACCTTCGTCGAGGTGCTGCACCGCATCGAGGACAGCTACGTCGAGCCCGTCGAGGCCGACCGCCTGGTCGGCGGCGCCATCACCGGCCTCATGCGCCAGCTCGACCCCTACTCCCAGTACCTCGACGGGCGCGGCTACGCCAACCTCCAGAGCACCACCCAGGGCCAGTTCGGGGGCATCGGGGTGCTGGTGAGCGTGCGCGACCAGCACCCGACCGTGATCTCGCCCATCGAGGGAAGCCCGGCGTGGCGCGCGGGCCTGCGCGCCGGGGACGTGATCCTGCGGATCGACGGCAAGAGCACCACCGGCTTCACCATCGAGGAGGCCTCCGGGATGCTGCGCGGGGGCGAGGGCACGCGGGTCTCGCTGGCGCTGCGCGGCGAGGGCGAGGACGAGGTGCGCGAGGTGGAGCTGGTGCGCGAGATCATCGTCACGCGCAGCGTGCCCTACGCGTTCATGGCCGACCGCGAGGTCGGCTACCTGCGCCTCGCCAACTTCTCGGAGCGCTCGGGCGCCGAGGTGCGCGAGGCGCTCGAGCGGCTGCGCCGCGACGGCGCGCGGCGGCTGATCCTCGACCTGCGCTCCAACCCGGGCGGCGTGCTCGACCAGGCGGTGGACGTGGCCAACCAGTTCCTGCCCAAGGGCTCGCTGGTGGTGAGCACGCGCGGCCGCGACGCCGGCCAGAACCAGAGCTTCTTCGTGAGCGTGGCCGGTGCCGAGAGCCAGTGGCCGCTCGCGGTGCTGGTGGACGGCGGCAGCGCCTCGGCCTCCGAGATCCTCGCCGGGGCGCTCCAGGACCTCGACCGCGCCGTGCTGCTCGGCCAGACCACCTTCGGCAAGGGCTCGGTGCAGCGCGTCTACCCGCTGCGCGGGCGCGACGCCGCGCTCAAGCTCACGACCGCGCTCTACTACACGCCGAGCGGGCGCTCGATCCACCGCCGCGTCGAGCCGATGGCGCTGGAGAGCGAGGCCGACGAGGGCGACGAGGACGGCGGGGCGGAAACCGCGGCGCCGGGGGCGAACGCGGGCCGCGATTCCACGCCGCGGCCCACCTACCGCACCGCGGCCGGGCGCCGGGTGCTCGGCGGCGGCGGCATCGCGCCCGACGTGGTGGTCGAACCCGACACGCTGACCGCCCCGGTGGCCGAGATCGAGCGCCGCGCGCTCGCGTTCCGGTTCGCCAACCGCTGGTCGAACGCCCATCCGGACCGGACCGCCGGCGAGGTGGACGGCGCGCTGTGGAAGGAGTTCACGGAGTTCCTGGCCGGGCAGGAGCTGAAGAGCGCGCCCGCCGACTGGACGCCGCATCGCGAGCGGCTCGAGCTCGCGCTCCGGCGCGAGCTGGCCCGCCGCCACCACGGGGACGGGTCCGCCGCGCGCGTCGCGCTCGAGGCCGACCCGGTGTTCCGCCGCGCCCTCGAGATCCTGAGGCGCTCGAAGGCCCCGCGCGACGTGTTCGCTTCGTCCGCGCCGGGGACGGGCGCCGCGGAGACCGCCGCACGGCGATGACGGCGCGCACCCTGTGGCTGTGCGACTTCGACGGCACGATCGCGCCGTCCGACATCGGCGCGGCGCTCATCGAGCGCTTCGCGCCCGGGGCCGCGGCGCGCCGCCGCGTGCTGCTCGAGCGCTGGAAGCGCGAGGAGATCGGCAGCCGCGAGCTGACCCGCGAGGAGTGCCTCGACGTGCGGGTGGACGCGGAGCAGGCGCTCGATTTCGTGCGCGGCTTCCCGATCGATCCCGGATTCGCGGGCTTCGTGGCGGCGGCCCGCGCGCGCGGGGACGAGGTGCAGGTGGTGAGCGACGGTTTCGACTTCTACATCCGCGAGCACCTCGCCCGGGCCGGGCTCGCCGACCTGCCGCACTTCGCCAACCGCGCCCGCTTCCGGGACGGGCGGCTCGAGCCCGAGTTCCCGCACGAGGGCGGCTGCGGGCGCTGCGGGAACTGCAAGGCTTCGCACGCCCGGCGCGCCCGCGCGCGGGGCTTCCGCGCCTGCGCGGTCGGCAACGGCTACTCGGACCGCTGCATGGCCCGCGAGGCCGACGCCGTGTTCGCGACCGGGAGCCTGCTCGAGTGGTGCGCGGCCGAAGGGCGCGCGGCCACGCGGTTCGAGGGCTTCGCGTCGCTGGCGGCCGCCGCCTACGGCGCCGCCGGAGCGGCGGCCTGATGCGCATCGGCGGCGTGGAATTCGAGGCCCCGTTCCTGCTCGCCCCGCTCGCCGGGGTGAGCGACTCCCCGTTCCGCCAGCTCGCGCGCGAGCAGGGCGCGGCCGGCGTGTACACCGAAATGGTCTCGGCCGACGGGCTGGTGCGCGGCCAGAAGGCGACCTTCGACTACATCGAGTTCGAGCCGCACGAGCGGCCGATCGGCATCCAGGTGTTCGGCTCCGACCCCGGCGTGATGGCCGAGGCGGCGCGGGTCCTGAGCGACCTGCCGGAGGCGCGGCGCCCGGACCTGATCGACATCAACATGGGCTGCCCGGTGCGCAAGGTCGTGAACCGCTGCGCGGGCGCCGCCCTGCTGCAGGACGTCCCGCGGATCGAGCGCATCGTGGGGGGCATGGTGGCGGCGAGCCGCGTCCCGGTGACCGCCAAGATCCGGCTGGGCTGGGACGGCAACTCCCGCAACGTCGTCGAGGTGTCGAAGGCGCTCGAGGCCTCGGGGGCGGCGGCGGTGGCGATCCACGCCCGCACGCGCGCCGAGAAGTTCGAGGGCACCGCCCACTGGGAGATGATCGGCGAGGCGCGCGCCGCGGTCGGGATCCCGGTGATCGGGAACGGCGACGTGCGCGACCCGGCGGACGCGCTGCGCATGCTCGAGACCACCGGCTGCGACGGCGTGATGATGGGCCGCGCGGCCTTCGGCGACCCGTGGGTGTTCCGCCGGACGCGGGCGGCGTGGGAGCGCGGGGAGGCCCTGCCGCTCCCGACCCCGCGCGAGCGGCTGGAGGCGGGCCTGCGCCACCTCGGCATGCTGAGCCGCAGCGTCGGTCCCGAGTGCGCGGCGCGCGAGATGCGGAAGCACGTGGCCTGGTACGTGAAGGGGCTCCCCAACAGCGCCCGGGTTCGCGAGCAGGTGAACCGGACGCGCGGCGTGGAGGAGATGGTGGAGCTGCTGCGCGGCTACCTCGGCGAGCTGGAGCGCGAGGGCGGGGCGGACGCGGAGGGGACGGCCGCCGCGGGCCCGGCCCACGGGAACGGCGGCGGGCCCGCGCCCGTGCCGGGCGGGGACGCGGGAGCCCATGCGTCCGGCTGAGCTGCGGGCGCTGCTCGCGAAGGTGCGGCGCGGAGGCGTTTCGCCCGCCGCGGCGGCCCGCGCCATCGAGGCCGCCCCGGCCGAGCAGCTGGAGTTCGCGACGCTCGACCACCAGCGCGCGCTGCGCACCGGGTTCCCCGAGGTCGTGTTCGGCCAGGGGAAGACTCCGGCGCAGATGGTGGAGATCGCGCGGCGCCTGCTCGCGCGCGGCGGCCCCGTGCTCGCGACCCGCGTGAGCGAGGAGGCGAGGCGGGCGCTGGCGGCCGAGTTCCCGGAGGCCGAGGTGCACGACCGGGCGCGCGTGGTGGTGGTGCGGCGCGGGCGGAAGCGCGCGCGCGCCGTCTCCGCCCGGGGCCCGGTGGACGTGCTGGTGCTGTGCGCCGGGACCGCCGACCTGCCGGTGGCCGCGGAGGCGCGCCTCACGGCCGACGTGATGGGGAGCCGGGCCGAGCTCATCGCCGACGTCGGCGTGGCGGGGCTGCACCGGCTGCTGGCCCACCGCGAGCGCCTGCGCTCGGCGCGGGTGCTGGTGGTGGTGGCGGGCATGGAGGGGGCGCTCCCGAGCGTGGTGGGGGGGCTCACCGACCGGCCGCTGATCGCGGTGCCGACCAGCGTCGGCTACGGCGCCCACTTCCGGGGGATCGCCCCGCTCCTCACCATGCTC
>CAZIVR010000173.1:0-4510 GCA_964542745.1 uncultured bacterium | reverse complement strand
TGTTGAACTGGTTGGCGAGCAGCTCGCCCACCGAGCGCACGCGCCGGTTGCCGAGATGGTCGATGTCGTCCGTGATCGCCGTCTCGCCGCCGCGGTCCGTGAACACCTCGCCGCCCGAACGCAGCAGCAGCAGGTACTTGACGATGACGATGAAGTCCTCGCGGCACAGCGTGGTGTGGTCGAGCGCGGGGATGCCGAGCCCGAGGCGGCGGCGGACGTCGCCCGCCGGGAGCAGCCACTGGTGTGGCAGCTTCTGGTTGAGCTTGTAGCGCCCGACGCGCGCCAGGTCGTAGCGCTTCGGGTTGAAGAACAGCTTGTTGAGGATCTCGCGCGCCGAATCGGCACGCGGCGGCTCGCCCGGGCGCAGCAGGTTGTAGATGCGGTGGAGCGCCTCCTCCTGCGAGTGGGTCGGGTCCTTGCGCAGGGTGTTGCGCATGACGTCCGCCTCGTCCTGCATCGGGATCACGAACACGTCGAGCGTGTCGAGCCCGGCCTTCTTGATGACCTCGACCTTCTCGGCGGTCAGCTCGTCGTTGGCCTCGAGCAGGATCTCGCCGGTGGACTCGTCCACGATGTCCTGGGCGCAGATGCGGCCGAGGGCGGCCTCCGCCTTCTTGCCCTTCACCTCGAGCGTCTCCTTCTCGTAGAAGAGCTCGAGGATCTCGCGGTCGCCGACGAATCCGAGCGCGCGCAGCAGCACGCTCACCGGGAGCTTGCGCTTGCGGTCGATGTGCACGTGCATGACGTCGTTGACGTCGAGGCTGAATTCCACCCAGGAGCCGCGGTACGGGATGATGCGCGCCGTGAACAGCAGCTTGCCGTTCGGGTGGGTGAGCTCGTCGAAGAACACTCCGGGCGAGCGATGGAGCTGCGAGACGATCACGCGCTCCGCGCCGTTGATGATGAACGTGCCGTTGTCGGTGATGATCGGCAGCTCGCCGAGGTACACCTCCTGCTCGATCACGTCCTTGTCGCGCTTCACGCCGTCCACCTCTTCACGGGTGATGAGGCGGAGGCGGGCCTTGAGGGGCGCCGAGTACGAAAGATCGCGCTCGACGCACTCGGCCATCGTGTACTTCGGCTCGCCGATCTCGTAGCCGACGAATTCCAGCGAGTACAGCTCGCGGGCGTCGGTGATCGGGAAGACTCCGGTGAACACCTCCTGCAGCCCCTCGTTGCGGCGGCGCGAAGGGTCGGTGTCCATCTGCAGAAAATCGCGGAAGCTCTTGAGCTGGACCTCGAGCAGGTTCGGAATCTGGAGATTCCACTGCGCGTCGATCTTCGAGAAGCTCTTCCGCTCCTTACGGCGTGCGTTCTTCAAGACCTACCCACCTTTCCGCTGGCGGGCGCGCGCCCCAAAAGGGGGGCGCCCGCCGGTCCGGTGTGACCGCCGCGCGCCCGGCGCGCGGCGGAATGCTCGGCCGGCGCGGGGACGCGCCGGGACGATCCTGCCAAACCCGGTTCGAGGATTACTTGATCTCGACGGTCGCGCCCTGCTCCTCGAGGGCGGTCTTCATCTTGGCGGCTTCGTCCTTCGAAACGCCTTCCTTCACGGTCTTGGGGGCGCCGTCCACGAGGTCCTTGGCCTCCTTGAGACCGAGGCCGGTCAGCTCGCGCACGACCTTGATGACCTGGATCTTCTTGTCGCCGGCGCCGGCGAGGACCACGTTGAACTCGGTCTTCTCCTCGGCCACGGCGGCGCCGCCACCGCCACCGCCCATCGGCATCGCCATCATCGGGGCGGCCGCGGTGACGCCGAACTTGTCCTCGTACTTCTTCTTCAGCTCCGAGAGCTCCAGCACCGTCATATTGCCAATCAAGTCGAGCACCTGATCGATCGCAGCGGACATTTCGCAATCTCCTTCTTTGTGGCTTGTGGGCGTTGCCTTCTTCGAAAACGAAACCCGCGCGCGGCGGGAATGGGAACCCTAGGAAGCCTTCGCCTTCTCCCGCTCCAGCACGTCGGCCATGGTGGCGGGCAGGCGAAGGGTGGCGTCGATCGCGGCGAGGAACTGCGTCATCGGCGCGATGAACGTGCTGAGCACCTGGGACAGCAGGACCTCGCGGCTGGGCAGCGTCGCCAGCACCTTGATGGCCGCCTCGTCGAACAGGCGCCCCTCGACCACGGCCGCCTTGAGGCGCGGCTTCTCGTGCTCCTTGGCGAAGTCCGAGAGGATCTTGGCGGGCGAGACCTCGCTGACGGGGCTGTACACCACGCCGGTCGGTCCCGCGAGGTACGGGTCGAGCGCGCTGATGCCGTGGGCGTTGAACGCGCGCCGGAGGAGCGTGTTCTTGACGACCCGGACCTGCACCTGCTGCTCGCGGCACTTGCGGCGGAGCATCGTGACCTTTTCGACCGTCATGCCGCTCAGGTCGGCGAGGAAGATGCCCTTGACCCCGGCCAGCTGCTCGGTGGTCTCCTGGAGGATCTGGATCTTCTGAGGTGTCGACATGCCGATCCCCCTAGTGGCCCACCGCGGCTTCGACCGCGGTCGGATCGAGCGAGATGCCGGGCCCCATCGTGGAGCTGAGCGTCAGGCTCTTCAGGTAGTGCCCCTTGGTGGCCGCGGGCTTGGCCCGCAGCAGCTCGCGAATGAACGCGCGGGCGTTCTCGAGCAGCCGCGCCTCGTCGAACGAGGCCTTGCCGACCGGCGCGTGGACGTTCGAGCCCTTGTCCACGCGGAACTCGATCTTGCCGGCCTTGAGCTCGTTCACGGCCTTGGTCACGTCGAACGTCACCGTGCCGCTCTTCGGATTCGGCATCAGGCCGCGGGGCCCGAGCACGCGGCCGAGCTTGCCGACCTCGCCCATCATGTCCGGCGTGGCGACGATCGCGTCCACGTCGAGCCAGCCGTCGAGGATCTTCTTCACGAACTCCTCGGCACCGGCGAACTCGGCGCCCGCCGCCTGGGCCTCGCGCACCTTGTCACCCTTGCACAGCACCAGCACCCGCAGGCTCTTGCCCGTTCCGTGCGGCAGCACCACGGTGCCTCGCACCAGCTGGTCCGAGTGGCGGGGGTCCACCCCGAGGTGCGACGAGATCACGATGGTCTCGTCGAACTTGGCGCGCGCGGTCTGCTTGACCAGCTTCACCGCCTCGCCCAGGTCCCGGATCAATCCGGCCTGGCGGGCGACTTCGGCCGCCGCGCGATAGCGCTTCCCGTGCTTCATGCCTCTCCTCCCGTGGTGCGAGCGTGGCGGTCGATTCCGCCACTCCCACGCGGTTTTCGGCGGGCGCCCCGATGGGGCCGGCCGCCGGCTTCAACGTCAGGCGTTCTCTTCCTCGACGGCTTCGAGTTCGGCCTCGGTCGCGTAGCCTTCCTGCACCACCCAGTCCAGCGTCTCGAAGAAATCGTTGATGCTGGCGTCCGGGGCCGCGGAGACACGCTCGCGAACGATCTCGTAGATCTCGCGCGGCGTCTTGCCCTTGAGCAGCTGTTCCGCCTCGTCCTTGCCCAAACGAACCATCCGGGTCCTTCCCTTCCTTCCCTTCGTCACGCCGCGACGCGGACTTTCCGCGACGCTCTCGGCCGCCGACGGCGGCTAGGCCGAAATCTCGATGCCCATGCTGCGGGCGGTTCCCATGACCATCCGCTCGGCGGCTTCGACCGTGGCGGAGTTGAGGTCGGGGGCCTTGAGCTCGGCGATCTCGCGCACCTGCGCGCGGGTCACGCTTCCCACCTTGGTCCGGTTCGGCACGCCCGAGCCCTTGGCGAGCCCGGCCGCGCGCTTCAGCAGCACCGCGGCGGGAGGAGTCTTGGTGATGAACGTGAACGACCGGTCGTTGTAGACGGTGATCACGACCGGAATCACGAGCCCGGTCTGCGCCTGGGTCCGGGCGTTGAACTGCTTGCAGAACTCCATGATGTTGATGCCGTGCTGGCCCAGCGCCGGCCCCACCGGGGGCGCCGGCGTGGCGTTCCCGGCGTTGCACTGGAGCTTCACCATGGCTTGAATCGGTTTGGCCATACGTCCTCCGACGACTGCGAAACCGGCCCTAGACCGGCTGCACCTGCAGGAAGTCGAGCTCCACCGGCGTGGCGCGGCCGAAAATGCTGACCATCACCTTCACCTTGCCGCGCTCGCCGTTCACCTCGTCCACGACGCCCGTGAAGGCGCTGAACGGCCCGTCCACCACGCGAACGTGGTCGCCGACGCGGAACGACACGGTCGGCGTGGGCTTCGTCTTGGTCGCCTCCATCTGCCCGAGCACGCGCCGCACCTCGTTTTCCTTGAGGGCGATCGCGCTCTGGCCGGAGCCGATGAAACGCGTCACGCCGGGCACGTTCTGCACGAGGTGGCGCGTTTCGTTGTCCAGGTCCATCTCGATCATCACGTACGAGGGGAAGGTCTTCCGGCGCGACGTCTTGCGCTTGCCGTCCTTCATCTCGACGAATTCTTCGGTCGCCACGAGGATCTGGCCGAACTTCTCGTCCAGGCCGGCCGAGTGGATGGCCTTCTCGAGGTTGGTCTTCACCTTGTTTTCGTGACCCGAGTAGGTGTGGATCAC
>CAZIVR010000172.1:0-4585 GCA_964542745.1 uncultured bacterium | reverse complement strand
CCCCCTCGTCGGTGTCGAGCAGCGCCGCGAGCCGGTCGGCGGGCGAGCCCTCGGCCTTCACGATCCGGCCGCCCTCGAACGTGAACGAGAGGTTCTCGTAGGTGGTGCCGAGGTAGAGCGAGGGCGTGTTGTAGGTGATCGTGCCCTCGACCGAGTCGCGCACCGGCGCGGTGAAGCACTCGCCGTCCGGGAGGTTGCGCCGGCCCTCGCACGGCACCACGCCGATGCCCTTGATGCTGAAGCGCAGGTCGGTGCCCGGCCCCTTGAGGTGCACGCGGTCGGTGCGGCTCATGCGCTCGACCAGCGGCTCCATGGCCTCGGCCATGCGCGGGTAGTCGAGCAGGCACGCGCGGTAGTAGAAGTCCTCGAAGGCCTCGGTGCTCATGTTGGCGCTCTGCGCCATCGAGGCGGTCGGGTAGCGGAGCACGACCCACTTGGTGTGGTTGACCCGGTAGTCGAGGTGCACGGGCCGCGAGACCAGCTTCTGGTAGAGGCCCATGCGGTCGGCCGGGACATCCGAGAGTTCCGCGGTGTTGTCGGCGGCGCGCAGCCCGACGTAGGCCTGCACCTGCTTCATCTGGAACAGCTCGAGCGCGCTGAGCAGCTCGAACTGCTTCGGCGTGGCGCGGCTCCACAGCGCGCGGTTCACGGCATTGCCGCGCAGCGACACCACCGGGATGCCGCCCGCGGCGTGCGCGGCCTCGATGAGGTCGAGCACCAGGCCGTCGGCGAGGTCGAAGGCCTCGATCAGCACCGCCTCTCCCGGCTCGAGCCGGGTCGAGTGGCGGATCACGAGTTCGGCGAGGCGGGCGTTGCGCGGATCGCGCATGGGCTATCCTCCGGGGCTCCGAATCGGGGCGCCGGGCGCCGCGGATCCGGTGAGTCGTTCACGACGGAATGGGGCCGGACGATAGCACGGGAGAGGGGCGCGATGGCGAAGGCGACGCTGCGAACGGTGATCCTCGGCACGGGCTTCGGCCGGCTGGTCCAGGCCCCGGCGTTCTCGCGCCACGGCGGCTTCGAGCTGGCGGGGATCGCGGGGCGCGACGCCGCGCGGACGCGCGCCGCCGCGGACGCGCTCGGCATTCCGCGCGCCACCGACGACTGGCGGGGGCTGATCGCCGAGGTGCGCCCGGACCTCGTGAGCATCGTGAGCCCGCCGGCGCTCCACCACCCGATGATGCTGGCGGCCCTCGACGCCGGCGCGCACGTGCTGTGCGAGAAGCCCACCGCGCTCGATCGGCACCAGGCCGCCGAGATGCGCGACCGGGCCGCGGCGCTCGGCCGGGTGGCCGCGATCAACCACGAGTTCCGTCTCTTCCCGGCGCGCCGCCTCGCGCTCGACCTCGCGCGGCGCGGCGCGATCGGCCGGCCGCGCCGCGGGGTGATCCTCGGGCGCTACCCGATCTGGGCGCGCCCGGCCTCGCGCGGCATGACCTGGCTCTCGGATCGCCGCATGGGCGGCGGCATCCTCGGGGCGCTCGGCTCGCACCACACCGACTGCCTGCGGCTCTTCTTCGGCGAGCCGCGCCGCGTGCTCGCCACGGTGCGCTCGGACCAGCCGGTGCGCGGCCCGGTGGCGGGGCAGCCCGAGCCGGCGCGCGCCACGGCCGACGACGCATGCACCGTTCAGTATGAGTTCGCGGACGGGGCGAACGGCCTCGTGGACCTCGAGGCGGCGACGCCCTACCGCTGGGAGCGCTTCGAGATCCACGGGGAGGAGGCGACCCTGCGCTGGGACGAGACCGGCTACCGCCTGTGGCGGCTCGAGGCGGGGCGCGACCCGGAGGAGCTGGAAATCCCCGCCTCCCTCGCGCTCGCCCCGCGCGAAGGCGACCCGGCGCTGGTGGCGCCCTTCTCCGCCATGGTCGCGCGCCTCCACCGGGCCATCACCGAGGGCGTCCCCATGGAGCCCGGCTTCGACGACGCCGTGGCGATCCAGTCCGCGCTCGACGCCGCGCGGCTCTCGGCGGAGGCCGGGACTTGGGTGGCCGTCACGATCCCCGCCCCGGCCGGGACCCCGTCCGCCCGCGGGTGACAGGGGGCGCCGCGCCCGCCTATACTGCGGCCGCCCGCGCCACGTCGGCGCGGGAGGCAACCGGGCCGGAAGGGATCGAGACGACATGGCGGATTGGGACGTCATCGCCAAGCAGCGGCTGACCGAGGACTGGGGAACGCTACGCGCGGCCTACCTGCCGCTCAACCAGGCCATGCGGCGCAGCGTCGAGTTCCTGGAGAAGGGTGACGGCAGCTTCTCGGATCTGCTGGTTTCGGTCCGGGAGCGCCTCGACGCTTCGCTCAAGAACCTGACCTCGCTGTGCAACCGCCGCTCGCCGTGGGTGCGGATCGAGGCGATCCGGAACCTGCGCGTGCTCGGGACGGGCCTGAAGGGCGCGGCCAACGACGACCCCCGCGCCCTGCTGCGCTTCCTGTTCGCCCTGAGCGAGCTGACCGCCAACGTCTGGAAGGACGCGCCGACCGAGGCCCGCACCACCGAGAACCTGGTGCTGGCGGGTCCGCTCGACTTCTGGTTCGGGTGCGACTGCTGCGCGGTGGGTGCGCTCCGCCCCGCGGGCCCCGACGATCCGCCCGACCTGGTGCGCGGGCGCGAGGTGCGGCTGGTGTGGGAGGTGGACGCCCTGTTCTCGTGGACCATGGACGAGTTCGAGGACTACCTCGCCAGCGAGAAGAACGCGCTGCCCACGACGCCCCGGCTGTCGGCGACCGAGGAGCTCGGTCTGCCGGTGGTGGACGTCTCGAGCGACCTGCTCCGCCGCGGCACCGAGCTGTTCGGCGGGCAGGGAGGCGGCCTGTTCGGCCCGCTCGACCTCAAGTACCTGGATCTCGCCTAGGCCACGTCCCCGCGGCCCGAAACCACGAAGACCCGCGGCCTAACGGCGGCGGGTCTTCTTGGCGATACGCGCCTTTTCCTTCTTCTTGCGGGCGGTCGCGCGGGCGCGGCTGCGGCGCTTGCGGTGTTTGAACGAGGTCATGCCTCTCCGATCGGTGCGATCGCGACGCCACGGTAGCGCGCGAGACCGGCGAACGTAGCCGACGGGATGGATGCCGCGCAAACGCCCGGCCGCCTCGAGGGGCGGCCGGGCGTCGCGGGGAGGCCGGGCCTGCGGGATCCCGGGAAGGCGCCGGGTCCGGTCAGGCCGCCTGGTTGCCGAGCGCCTTCTGGGCCATCAGCTCGGCGGCCGGGCCCGACTTCACTTCGGCGCACGCCCCGGTGAGCACGTAGATGCGGGTGTTGTTGCTGCCCGCGTCCGAGGGGAACATGAAGAAGCCCTCGCGGTCCGGGGAGTAGGAGAGCGAGTAGCCGCACAGCAGCTCGCCGTCCTTGAAGCGCACCGCGAGCTTCTTGCCCTGCGCGGTCTCGCCCGGGGCGTTGATGAAGCCCCGAATGTCGCGGCGCTGGGCCTGGCCGACGTAGTCCTTCACGAAGAACACGGCCTTGAGCTGCTTGGTCTTGACCTCGATCGGGGCCTTGCCGTCGAGGGGCAGCACGTGGAACAGGGGCCGGTTCGGGAAGAAGTCCTGCGTGGTTCCCTTGAGCAGCTTGCCGCCCATCGAGTGGACGACCACCTTGTTGGTCTCGGACATGGGCTCGACCTCCACAGCAGATTCCGGCGGACCCGGCGGGAAGGCCGGAGGCGCCACGAACGGGCTTCGCACCCCGGTTTTCGGCCGCGCCGGGCCGGGGCTTGACCCGGTTTTCCCGGCCGGCCCGGGGGCGCCGGAGCCCCGCCCGGGGTCCGGGGACCGGCGCCGGGCGGAGGGGCTTGCCCGGCTCCCGGGCGATGTGCGAGCGTGGCCCGCTTTCCGAGTCGTCCCAGCCCGGAGGATCCCGCCATGCGCACCACGACGCCCGCCCTCATGCTTGCCGCGCTCCTCGCCACGGCCGGATGCCAGGAGACCGGCACCGGCGGCGCGACCCACGCGACCTCGACCGGCACCGCGTCCACCGGGGCCGCCACGCCGGCCCCCGAGGCTCCCCGCTCGCCCGAGAACACCGGGGTCAGCGACCTGATGATCACCGACAAGACCATGGAGATCGCCGTTCCGGGCGGCGGCATGGCGACGCTCAAGTACATGGACATCAAGGTCGGCGACGGTTCCATCGCCGCCGCCGGCAAGGTCGCGCTGGTGCACTACACGGGCTGGCTCACCGACGGCACCAAGTTCGACAGTTCGCTCGACCGCAACCAGCCCTACCGTTTCCGGATCGGCGACGAGCCGCCGGCGGTGATCGCGGGCTGGGACCGCGGCGTGCGCGGCATGCGGGTGGGCGGCAAGCGCAAGCTCGTGATCCCGGCGGAGCTCGGCTACGGCGCGCGCGGCGCGGGCGGCGTGATCCCGCCCAACGCGACGCTGGTCTTCGACGTCGAGCTGCTCGGAATCCAGTAGGGGGAGGCCCGACATGCGCGCCGCCCCCGCACGACTCCGAAGCCCCGCCGCCTCGTGGCGCGACGTGCCCACCGCGCCCCGGGCCGCGGCCGCCGCGTGCGCGGCGCTCGCACTGGCGACGGCCGCCGCCTCGTGGATCGCGTCATTCTCCGCCATGACCGTGAGACGGGCGTCG
>CAZIVR010000171.1:0-4910 GCA_964542745.1 uncultured bacterium | reverse complement strand
GCGCGGCTTCCGCCGCGGGCGCCTCGGGCGCGGCGCCCGGGGCGCGCGCGATGTCCGGGGCGGGCGCGGCGGGCAGCGGCTCCACGTCGGCCACGGACAGCTCGAGCGGCTCGACGTCGCCGGCGCCGAGCGCGGGCAGCTCGAGCGCGTGCGGCTCCACCGGCGCGGGCGTGATCGGCTCGCGCGCCGGAGTCTCGCGCGCCGCCGACTCGCGCATCGCCTGCTCACGAGTCGCCGACTCGCGTCCGGGCGCCCCGGCCCCGGTCGCGGGCAAGTCGGCCGGCGCGCCGGGCTCCACGGCCGGGCCGGGACGGATCGGGGTCACGCGCTTCGCAGGCGCGGGCGGCGCGGCCGCGGGCGGCGTCTCGGGGCGCGGGGGGCGCGGTGGGAGCGGCGAGGGCGTCGGAACGTCGGCGAGCAGCAGGCCCGGCTCCGCGACCCAGAACTCCTCGTCCTCGTCGCTGCGCACGGTGCGGGTGAGGCCGGCGATCGGGGCCGGGCCCGACGGCTCGCACCACTCGGCGCCGAGGCGCCACACCAGCCGGTCGGCGACCAGCAGCCCGCGCCGGAGTCCGTGGGCGATCGCGACGACCGGCCGCTCGCCGATTCCCTCGCCGAGCGGCGCGAGCGGCGCGAGCACCGGCGTGGCCAGCGAGCCGCCGCGCATCTCGATCTCGATCGCGGGCACCAGCGACAGCCTCAGCACCGCGTGCCAGGGCACGGCGAGCCGCAGCTCGCCCTGCTCGAGCATCAGGTGCACGGGGCGCGGCGACCACGACGGGACGCGCACCATCCACGCGCCGGGCGCGGGGCGCGCGCTCACCTCCCCCACCGGGGCGAGGTTGCCCCCGGCCTCGGCCAGCACCTCGTGCGCCGCGTGCAGCCCCTCGGCGCGCACCGACTCGCACGTCACCTCGAGCACCGAGTCCTCGGCGCGCAGGCGGAAGGGCCGCGGGTGCTCCGGCTCGGAGACCAGCCACTCGAGCGCCGCGCGCAGCGCCGAGGCCACCGGGGCCTCCAGCAGCGCGGCGCAGGCGCGCGCGGTGGCGGCGTCGCCCGAGAGCGGCAGGTCGGCGAGCGCGACGGCGGCGGTGACCGCCCCGGCGGGCGGCTCGGCGGGCACGGATTCGGCCTCGGGCCCGGCCTCGGCTTCGGCGCCCGGCGCGCGCCACGCCCGCAGCGCCTCGGCGCGCGCCGCGAGATCGGGCTCGGCCGCACGAAAGGCGGACGGATCCTCCTCGGCGCAGAGCCGCCCGAGGAACTCCACCAGCTCGAGCGCGGGCCCGCTCCACGGCCCGCCGCGGTGCGGCTCCAGCGCGTCGAGCGCGGCCTCGAGCCCGACGAGGCCGACGATCTGCGCCGAGGAGCGCGCCATGGCGAACGGCTCGTCCCCGGCGCCCGGCGCGAGCCCCGCGCGCAGCGCCTCGCGCAGCATCCGGGCGAGCCCGGCGGAGGGATCGTGTTCGCTGGGCCGCGTCACGGCCGCTCCTCCCGCGCGCGCGGCCCGCGGCCTCGCGTGTCGTCGGAGTCGCCGGGCTCATCCTCGGCCTGCCCGGCGTCGTTCCCGGGGCTCGACGGAGACTCTTCGCTGGGATCGAGCGGTTCGGCGCCGAACGCCCCGCCACCGCCGAACAGGCGGAAGTCGGCCGCGGGTTCGTCGTCCTCCGCGGCTCCCGCGGTCCCGGCCTCGAGCGTGCCGGTCGGGGAGAGCCGCACCATCAGGCCCTCGATCTCGGCGGCCTCGTCCTCGAGCCGGCGCAGCAGTCGCGCGGCGGTGCGCGAGGCGCGCTCGCCCTCCGCCGAAAGACGCTCGCCCTTGCGGGTCGCGTCCTGGATCATCTCGCGCACCCGCTCGAGCAGCCGGGTCGCGGGCTCGGGGCCCGCCGCGGACGGGGCCGCCGGGACCGAGACGGGAAGCGGGGCCGGCGCCGCGGGCGCGGCCGGAACCGGCTCCTCGGCCGCGGGCGGCTCGAGGCGCGGGGCCACGCGCTCGCGCAGCCCGCGCATGCGCTCGTCGGCCGCGCGGGTCTCGCGTTCCACGTCGGCGGCGAGCGCGTCGGCGTTCTGCGCCGCCGAGCGCACCTCGCCGGTGAGCAGGCGCAGCTCCCGCGACAGGTCCTCGCCGCGGCGCTCCTCGCGCGGCAGGCGCGACTCGAGCGTCACGGCGTGGAGCGCCACCAGCGTGGCGCGCTGCGAGACCACCTGCACCTGCGCCGCGATCTCCTGCACGCGCCGGAGCGCCGCCGAGAGGTGGGCGATGCTGGCGTTGGAGGAGGCGATCAATTCCTCGAGCGCGGCTCCCACCGCCTCGCGGTAGCGCTCCGCGCGCGCGCCCGCGTTCCCGGGATCGGCGCCGGCCCCGGCCGCCGGGGCTCCGGGAACGCGCGCCTGGAGCGCCGCGGCCGAAGCCGGCGCCGCGAGCGCCGCCTGCAGCTCGAGCCCGAGACGCTGCAGTTCGCGCACGGTGGTGAGGAGTGCGGTGGCCTCGACGAAACCGCGCTCGGCCTGAGACGCGGATTCGCGCGCGTCGCCCGCCGCGCCCACCAGCTCGGCGCGCACCCGCCGCACGGCCTCGAGGTTCTGGTCGTCGCGCTCGACCGCGCGCGCGAAGGTCTCGTTGAGCGCGCCGGCCAGCGCCGACCCCGGACCGCCCTCGGCGGGGAGCGGCTCCCAGCGGTCGGTGGCGCGCCACGCCTCGAGCCGCCCGAGCGCCAGCGCCAGCGCGGCCTCGAGCTTCTCGAGATCGTCACCCGCCCGCTGCGCGATGCGCTGGCGCGTGATCAGCACCTGCGCCCACTCCGTGAGCTCCGACAATTCGCCCCATCCCGACGCCGAGGGCAGGCCGCGAAGCTCCTGCACGCGGCCCGACGCGAGGCCGCGGGTGAGCCCGCGCAGGTGGGAGACGATGCCGTGGTCGAGCCACAGCGCGAAGCCGATCGCGATCACGAGCCCGAGCCCGCCCACCGCGGCGAGCCAGCCGAGGAGCTGGGGCGGATCGGGTGAGGGCCCGAGGAACATCCCGGCCACCCACCAGAGCCCGAGCGCCGAGACCAGGGCGCCCGAGACGCAGGCGAGCCAGATGCGAAAGCGCAGGGAAAGCGACGTCTCGGGAGCGGGCAGCGCGGCGGGGGCGGGCACAGGGCGCGCGCCCGGGGCGGCGGCGCCGTGCGCGGCCGGCGGGGAGCCGGCGGAGCCCGGGGCCCGGCCCGGAGACGTGTTCGTCTCGCTCGAGGTCATGCGATGGCTCGGGCCCTGGGGTTGATGGCGAGGTGCGGGGACACCCCTGGGGTTCGCAAGCGATATGCCCTGCGGCGGACCGGGTCGCGAGGGCGCTTTCGGGGCTGCCGCGAGCCGGCGGTTCGGGGCCCCGGCGCGCCCTCGGGCGGCACCGTGCGCCCGCGGCGTGCAGAAGGCAAGCGCGAAGGCAGGCTGCAATCGGGACCGGAGACCCGCGCCGCGCATCGGTCTAGCTTGCCCGGAGCTATCAAAGGCTTTGAGTCTCCTGAAAGAGGATTGCAGGTTGAAGCGCCGCCGCTTCGGCCCGTGACGCCGCCGACGCCGGTCCTCCCGGGCCCGGCCCCCGGCCCCGAGACCGGGTCAACGGCCCCACCGCTCCGCCCTTCCTGAGCGAAATCCCCATCGTTGCGTGGGTTCCGGGAGGCGCCTGAATCCCAGGCGCGGGCCGCAAGCCGCGCCCCCCGTTGGTGGGCGGCCTTCCCCATCCGGTGGCATGCGCGATGCGTAAGGCCATGGCGAGGCAGTCCACGTTCGAGAGCCGCAGCGACGCAGCACCCGAGGACGAGCGCCATGAACCCACGCCATTACGTGGACCTCAAGGACACGAGCCGAGAGCTGCAGCCGACCTACTACTTCATGGTCAACTGCCTGCTCTATTCCAGGATGGAGACCGGGCTGGTCTCGAACCAGGACTTCTACGACGAGGACGTCAACGTCTACCTGGCCCACCTGCTCCACTCGTTCATCAACCCCGAGTACGTGGACCAGTCGCGGCGCTTCCTGTCCAAGTACGACACCGACGTGTTCAAGCGGCTGGCGCAGTCCACCGACGCCCGGCTCAAGTACCAGATCTACAAGACCAACGCCGACTTCCTGCTGGTCTCGATCGGGATCTTCGACAACCCGATGGTCGCGGCCGGCCAGAAGAAGCTGCAGCCGAGCGAGGAGACCTACATCGGCCGCGGCAAGACCTACTACCACTTCGCCTACACCTACGCTCAGCAGATGCACCGCAAGAACGCGGGCGTCTCCGAGGTGCTGGAGAAGCTCTCGGTCGGGTTCGACAAGTACCTGCGCATCCTGTCGCACATGCGCGGCGAGTACCTGGACCTGATGAAGCGCATGTCGCAGGGCGAGGTGTACCACCTGGAACGCTCGGTGGACGAGGCCCAGCAGCAGGAGCGGCTGCGCGCCAAGCAGGACGAGCTGCTCGAGCTCTACAGCGCGTGGAAGACGGCGCCCTCCGACGAGGCCGAGGCGAGCCTGGGCCGCGTGGTCGGCGAGATCCGCCAGATCAACCCGTCGTTCAAGTTCGAACTGCCGAAGCGCGGCGAGGCCGCGAACACCCCGAAGCCCGAGGGAGCGCCGCTGCGCCAGCCGAAGAACTGAGCCGAGCTCGCCACTGTCCAGTCGCGGGTCCGCTCACGGCCCCGAGGAGCAATCCTCGGGGCTTGCTGTTTTCTTTGGGGAGACGGGCAACAAACACTGCGGCCGGTTTCTCGATCTCAACGTCCCGCGGCGAATCGCGAATGAAGACCTCAGGACATCGAGACATTCTTCCAGACGCTGCCGTCGGTGACCCGAAGCTGGCTGTTTCCGGTCACCGGCGCCTTGACCCAGGCGTAAGCTTCCCCTCTCCGTAGACACATGGAGCTAGACTCTCCGACGGCATC
>CAZIVR010000170.1:0-4940 GCA_964542745.1 uncultured bacterium | reverse complement strand
ATCGCCAGGCTCCCTACGCACGCGCCACGCCACCCACAAGCTTCGCCACACAACCGAAGTGGTGCCGCGAGCCCGGCTCGCCCGCGACACGGGGTCCCGGGTCCTCAGCACCTCACCGGCCGAGGTCACCCTCCACAGCCGCGCGCCGGCCCAACCCGGATCCACCCGGCGAAGCGCCAGGCGCCCGTCGTAGTACGAGCGCCGTGTCGTGACCGGGAAGCGGTGCGGAAACGGCACGGAGTCCGCCAGGGCGAGCCGGCTCGAGTCGAGCATGGCGTTGTTGCCGCCGACCGCGAACGGCACGACCAGCCAGTCCCCGCGCCGCAGCGCCGAGCGTCCCAGCACGACCTCGCGCAGGCCGCTCCGTGCGGCCGCGTGCTGGAACGAGGTCCAGTGATTGCCCACGTAGGCGACTTCGCCCCGGAGGCGCTCGGCGGCGAGGCGCCGGGTCACGAGTTCGAGCGCGCGCCGGTCGGCGAGGGCCGAGTCCACGTCAATGCTCCAGAACGCGACGCCGAGCGCGACGCTCACCGCCAGGCACGCCACCACATCCGCCCGCCGGGACGGATCGCTTCGCACGGCGTCGTTCACCCTCCGGGCGAACACGAGCGTGAGCGCCAGCAGCGCTCCGAGCAGGCGCCTCACCGAGGCCGACGCCGACACGAACGGCGCCAGCAGGCACTCGGTGCCGAGCCACGCCATGAGCGCGCGCGTCGGGAACGAGCCCGGCGCCCGCCATGCGCGCCACAGGACGAAGGTCGCGACGATGGCCAGCCCGGGGCCCATCCACCCGATCGAGAGGTTCTCGAAGTTGATCATGCGCCCGGCGTTCACCCGGTCGAGCGCCGAGACCCATTCGGCGGGTGCGAACGCGAACCATGCGAAGCCCAGCGGAACCACGGCCAGCGCGGCGTGGACGAGGCGGCGCGGCGCGGCGAGCGCGGTGAGCCCGAGCGGGATCAGCACCGGCGCCACCGTGCCCGCCATGCGCGCGAGCCGCCAGCCTGTGTGCCAGGGAACATGTCCATCGGGGTCGCGAAGGCCCCGGGAAGCGACGTACGCGAGCAGCGGCGAAGCGCCGGCGCCGAATCTCATGACCGCCTCGATGCCGGCGAACACGGCGAGCGCCGAAAGCGTCGCGAGCGCGCCCGCTCGCCAGCGCCCGCAACAGGCGCCCCACGCGAGGAGCGCCACCAGGATCGGAGCCGCGCTGTACTTGGTCTGCAGCGCGAGCCCCGCCAGCACTCCCGCCGCGATCGCCGGCCGCCAGGATCGCGTTTCCCGCGCGCCCCCGAACACCGCCAGCGAGGCGGTCGCCAGCGCGAGCATCGGCACCTCGAGCATGAATCCGAAAGACGGCAGCACGGCGGGCGAGAGCATCGCGCCCACCAACCAGGCCCGCGCCAGCGTCGGGGTGGCCCGTGCGAGCAATGCGTGCAGCCCCCACGCAAGCAGCCACGCGAACGGGAACAGCCAGAGCTTCAGCGCCCATTCCGAGCCGCCTCCGATCCAGGTGCCGAGCGCCAGCCACGCGATGCCGACCGGGGCGGAGGCCACCTGCGAAGCGGGCACCACGGCCTGGTAGTTCAAGGCCTCGCCGCCCAGCGGGTCGGCCGGGTGCGTGGCCCACCAGTGCGCCTGCCTGAGATAGGCGGGATCGTCCACGGCGACCGGCTTCAGGACGTTCATCAGCGTGAGCGCGAGCGCCACGCACAGAATGAACACGCGATGTGAGCCGCCGCCTGCGCGTGGCGCCGTCGCTTCGCTGGTGCGCATCGGTTCGCTCTCCGGTCGCGTCGTCACGGCGTTCAGCCTACGGGCGTCTCGCGCGCCCGCGCCAGTGGCGGATCGCCGTGCCTCGCCACTAGCATGCCGCCATGTTCGAACCCTTCCCGCGTGAGGCCCTCGATCGGTCGCTGATTCACCGCTTTCACGAGCAGGTCGCGCGCCACCCGCACCGGCCGGCGGTCGAATGGCGCGGGACCACGGTGGAGTATGCGGAACTCGCCGAACGGGTGGGCCGCGCGGCGGCGCGGGTTCGCGCGGAGGCGGGCGCCGAGCCCGCGGCGGTGGCGCTGCTCCTGCCGCAGGGCGTCGAACTGATCGAGGCGATGCTCGGCGTCCTCGCGGCCGGGCACTGGTTCGTGCCGCTCGATCCGGCCGAGGCGCCCGAACGCCTGCGCGACCTGATCGCGTGGGCGGAGGCGAAGCTGGTGCTGGCGTCGGCGCCGACCGAGGCGGCGGCGCTCGCGGGCGCTGGCCCCACCTGCCCGGTCGCGCGCATGGAGGCACTCGCCGGCATCTCCCCGATCGCCCCCCTCGCGGCGCGTCATGACCCCGACGCGCTCGCCTACGTCTATTTCACCTCGGGCACCTCGGGGAGCCCCAAGGGTGTGATGGACACCCACCGCAACGTGCTCCACAACGTGATGCGCTACACGAACGCGCTGCACCTGGTCGCGGAGGACCGGCTGACCCTGCTGCAGGCCGCCCACTTCAGCGGCGCCGTGTCGAACGTATTCGGCTCGCTGCTCAATGGGGCGTGCGTTCTGCCCTACGACGTGCCGCGCGACGGTGGGGGCGCGCCGCTCGCGCGGTGGGTGCAGCGCGAACGGCCGACGATCTTCCACTCGGTGCCCTCGCTGTTTCGAAGCCTCTGCCTGCCCGGCATGCGGTTCGACAGTGTTCGAATCGTCCGGCTGGAGGGCGACGCGGGAGCCCCCGCCGACGCCGATCGCTTCGCCGCGCACTTCGCCCCGGGTTCGGTTCTCGTGCACGGGCTCGGCGCCACCGAGACCGGCATCGCCCGCCAGTTCTTCGTGACCCACGGCGACCGCTCCACCGGGGACGTCCTGCCGGTCGGCTACGCGGTTGCCGACGTCGAAGTCGAGGTGCGCGACCCCGCGGGCGCGGCGTTGCCCGACGGCGAGGCCGGGGAGATCGTGGTCCGAAGCCGGTGGCTCTCGCCGGGCTACTGGCGCGACCCGGAACGCACCGCCGCCGCTTTCCAGGCGAATGCCGCCGATCCGGGCCTTCGCGAGTACCGCACCGGAGACCTCGGCCGCCTGCGCGCGGATGGCTGCCTCGAGCATCTCGGCCGCATCGGCCAGCAGGTGAAGATTCGCGGCGAGTGGGTGGACGTGGCGGGGGTCGAGGCGGCGATCTCCACCGTGCCGGGTGTCGCCGAGTGCGCCGTCGCCGCGCTGCGCGACGAAAGCGACGAAATCGGGCTGGCCGCGTTCGTGGTCCTTGCCGATGGCGCCGCGCCGCCCACGATGCGCGAACTTCGCCGGGCGCTGGCGGCGAAGTTCGCGGCCCGCGCGACGTTGGTGCGCGGGTATGCGATTGCACGGCTCCCGCTGGGCCCGCACGCGAAGCTCGATCGCCGCGCGCTGCAGCCCGCGCTCGGCGATCGCCTGCCGGAGGGGAACACAGTCGTCCCGCCGCGCGACGCGACGGAGCGCGAACTGGCGAGCATCTGGGCACAGGTGCTGGGTGGCGAAGCCCCCGGCATCGAGGATGCGTTCGTGGATTTGGGTGGCGATTCGCTCAAGGCCGTTCAGGTGGCATCCGCCATCGAGAGCCGCTTTGGCGTCACCCTCCCGCACGGGGCGCTCGCCGAGACGCCGACGATCGCGGCACTCGCCGCCCGTCTCCGGGAGCACGAGCCGGGCGCCCATGGACACTCCGGCGCCTCGCTGGTGCCGCATCGGGCCACGGGTACGCGGGCGCCGCTCTTCTGCGTGCACGACTTCGAGAGCGACGCGTTCCTCTTCGCGCCGCTCTCCCTCCGGCTGGGCGCGGATCAGCCGCTGTATGGACTGCGCTTTCCCGCCGGTGGTCAGGCGCGCGCGGTGCCACGCACGATCGAGGCGCTGGCCGCGCACTACCTCGCCGAGGTCACACGCGTGGCGCCGCGCGGTCCCTACCGGCTCGCCGGGTTCTGCTTTGGTGGCGTCGTGGCGATGGAGATGGCGCGGCAACTGGTTTCGCGCGGCGAAGCGGTCGCGCAACTCGCGCTTCTCAACGTGACCGCCTACGACTTCCTGCCGCTGGTGTCCCCTGCCGCGCGGGCGCGATTCCGCCGTCACTGGGCGGCGCGCCTGCGATATCTCCGCAGGAAACCCGGCGCGGCAGGCTGGATCGCCCGCCGCCTTCGGAGGGCCGTCGAGGACCTGGCATGGCGAGCGTGGCTGCCGGTGCGGCTCGCGGGTGTGGGGGCGGAGCGCGCCGCCTCGCCCGCCCTGGTGCGTGCGGCGGCGCGCGAGGCGTTTCGCCGGCACGTCCCGAGGCCGCACGACGGCCCGATCACGCTGGTTCTCGCCGACGAGACCCTGCCGCTCTACGCGGATGATCCCCAGGAGGCATGGGCGGGGCTGACGAGCGGCGAGCTCGAGATCCACCGCCTGCCACGCGACGGCTACGCCATGCTCGCGGAGCCCGATGTGCGGATTCTCGCCGGTTGGCTGGACCGGCCGCGCGAAGCGCCCGCGCAATAGGCACCGCCCCGAGGTTCCTTGATGGGGCAGATGGCCGGATGGCAATCCGCCGGACCCGGTCTGTGCTCGGAACAATAGTCGTTGTAGATGCCGTAGGAATGGTGGCATGCTTGAGCCACGAAGAATCGCCGCGCCGGGACGCGGGCTTCTCACCCGATGTCAGCAGGGGGGTGTATGACCGATCCCAAGAGCCATTCGCTCGACGTGACCGTGCTCAAGAACAAGTCGGGTACCGACTCGGCTCAGGTGCCGGCCAGCGCGACGATTCGCGCCTTTCAGCCCGGCGTGACCGTTCGAACCGGAGTGACGATTCCCGTCACGATCAACGATCCTGATCCGGTCGCGACGACCGTGGAAGTCTTCGACACGTGGTCGCTCAAGTCGTTCGACATGCTGGCGGTGAATTCCTCCGCCGCGAATCAGCTCATGGTGGGCGACCCC
>CAZIVR010000169.1:0-4961 GCA_964542745.1 uncultured bacterium | reverse complement strand
GTTTCCTCACCCACCGCTCACGCCGCCCTTCGCCGTCCCCGCACCGCCGCGATCGCTACCCACGCCGCTCCGGCGAGCCATAGCACCCACGCGATCCGGCTCCAGCGCAGGCCGGCGGCCCAGCCTTCGGGCTCGTAGGTCATGCGGAGCCGGTGGGTCCCGGCGGGGAGGGCCACGCCGCGAAGCATGTGCTGCACGCGGTGGATGGGCTGCGGGCGGCCATCGAGCGTCGCGGTCCAGCCGGGAAGCCACGCGTCGGCCACCACCAGGAACGCCGGAGCGTCGGCGTGGGTCTCCCACTCCAGCCGGTCCGGGGCATCCTCGAGCCAGCGGATGCGGCAGCTCGCGGCGCCGGGGTAGTCGCCGGCGGGTGCCGGCTCGGTGGTGAAGGCGTCGGCGACGGGATTGAACGCGGGGTCGGCGAGTGCCGCCAGCACCTCGCGGTCGCCGTTGAGCGGGGTCACCCGCGACACCGCGTACGCGCGCGGCAGGGCGCCGCGCACCCGCCAGTAGGGGCTCCCGTCCTCCGCCTCGCCGAGGCGTTCGAAGCGCGCGCTGTCGAGATCGTCGCCGCCCACGCCTCCGAGGAATCCGATCGAGAGCGCGCACAGGCTGCCGTAGGTGCGCGCCGCGCCTTCCTTCACCACCTCGTCCCAGTAACGGGGCACGGCGGGGTGGTTGCCGCTGAACGATCGGGCGCGCCAGCGGATCCAGTCGTTCGAGAAGCGGCGCTCGGCGGTCAGGTCGAGCGCTCGATAGTGCGGCTCGGCGGCCGCGGCGAGCGCGATCCCGGGAGCGGGGGGCCGCTCGATGGTCGCGAGCGACCCGGTGGCGCGGGCGAGGAACGGCGCGCTCACCGAGCCGATGTCGGTCGCGACGATCGCCACCAGCAGCGCGCCGGAGAGCCACGGGCGGCGTGACGCGCTCCACGCGGCGGCGGCGATCCACGCCGCGAGCAGCACGAGCCGCATTCCCGAATCGCTCGCGACGGAGTCGAGGCCCTGCTGCACGGTGGCCCCGTCCATCCCCGGGCGGGAAGCGCGCACCGCGGCGGCGAGAGGCTCGCGGATGATCCCGAGATTGAGGGCGCCCGCGAGCAGCAGCCCGAGCGCCGCGATCGCCGCCGCGCCGCGCAGCCAGCGCCGGGGCGCGGCGGCGGCGGAGGCGATCATGCGGTCGGCGCCGCGCGCGGCGAGCAGCGCGATGGCGAGCTGGGCCACGATCAGGGTGCGGATCGCGACCCGCGCGCTCGACCACAGCGGGATGTGGGGGAAGAGGTCGCGGTAGCCCTGGCCGAGCCGCACGCCGAGGGCGAGCGTCATGGCGGCGAGCGCGATCGCGGCGAGCAGCCAGGCGTGGCGGGCGCCGCGGTCGCGGCGCGCGAGCCCGCAGGCCGCGAGCGCCACGATGGTGATGCCGAGGAAGTGCGGGAAGTCGGTGGCCCTGAGCCCGCCCCAGTAGTTGGAGCCGCCGAACCCGGCGGCCCACGGCAGCGCGAGCGACAGCAGGTCGGGCCAGCCGGCGCTCCAGCTCGCGAGCTCCGACATCGGCACGCCGCCGGCGGCGGCGCCGCGCACCGAGTGCGCGTTGTAGCGGAGCGCCGGCCACCAGAGCGCGGCGGCCATCGCGGCGCCGGTCGCGGCTCCGGCGAGCAGGAAGAAGGCGCTGCGAATCCGGCGCTCGCCCGGGGGCCGCACCAGCGCGAAGGCGATCGCGACGAGCAGCGCGTAGCCCACCACCTGCGGATGCCCGGCGTAGAAGAGCGCGGCGACCGCCGCCGCGAGGGACAGCGCCGCGCGCCAGCGCGCCGCTTCCGAGGCCGCCTCGCAGGTGCGCACCACGGCCAGCAGCAGCACGGGCGTCAGCGACATGGCCATCACCATCCACTCCTGCCCGAAGGCGAGCGGCACGAGCAGGCCGGGAGGGAGGCCCCACGCGAGCCCGCCCAGGATCATGGCGACGGTTCCCGCGCCCCACAGGCGTCGGGCGAGGGCCGCGACCGCGATCATCCCGGCGAGGTGGACGAGCAGCGGGATCGCGAGCGGCGGGAAGCCGGGCAGCCGGTGCAGGCCGTCGAAGGCGTCGAGAAGCGGGCCGGGCAGCCACTGCGGGCGGCTGTCCTGCATGCTGGCGGTGGCGGGCAGCCCCGCGAACACGTAGGGGTTCCAGTGGGTGCGCTCGCGGTGCTCGCTCCAGCGCTCGGCCGAGAACTCGGCGAACGCGCGCAGGAACCCGGTGTCGCCGAGCACGAAGACGCGGGCGCCGAACAGCTGGGGGGCGAAGAGGATCGCCCACAGCACGGCGAGCACGATCGCGGCGTGACGGAGGCTCCCGCCCGGAGCCGCGAGGGGCGCGGAGGTTCCCGCCGGGGCGCGGTCCGGCTTCGCGGGTTTCGAGGGCCGGGTGGGTCTGGAGGGTTTCACGGCGGCCGGGGCTCGGCCGGCGCTTCCGGCGCGGGGCTAGGCCGCGCCGCCGCGCGGGGTCTCGCGGCCCTTCACGGTCGCGAGCCCGCGCAGCGCGGCTTCGCGCGCCGCGTCAATCTGGGCCTCGGGGCCGGAGAGGTAGAGCCGGCCGAACGCGCCGAACAGCTGCGCGTCGATCAGCTTCACGCGCGCGGCCTTCAAGGCCTCGTTGGCGGCGAAGGCGATGTAGCCGGCGGGCTCGGTCTCGAGGATCAGCAGCGACTCGCCCGCGAGCAGCATGTCGCCGTAGCGGATCTTGTTGATGAGCTGCGCGTGGTAGGGCTCGACCGCGCGGATCACCTGCTCGCTCACCACGCGCGGCTTGAGGCGGTCGCCCTCGGAGATCTTCAGGTAGTCGAGCACGGCCTGGCCGCCGAGCTGCACCTGCCCCTTGTCGTGCTCGTGGATCTCGAGCAGGCCGAAGGCGCGCTCGACCACCATGATCGCGGGGCGGCACGAGGTGGCCTTCAACGCCACGTCGGTGATGCGGTTGATGATGAGCCCGGGCGCGGTCTCGATGAACAGCGACGCCACGCCGCCCACCGGCAGGAAGCCCCGCGAGGTGGTGCCGATGAACGAGGCGAGCTGCGGCTGCAGGTCGTCGAGGAATACGTAGGCGCGAAGCGTCACGTCTGCCATGGCGGCGCACCTTACGGGGAGGCTGGCGGGGCGTCAACGGCGCGCCTGGAGCCGGTGCTCGATCGCGGGCGCTTCGGGGACGGGCGCCGGGCCCGATCTGGGCTACGATCCGCGCACGCTCAGGCCGCCGCCCACCCCGGAGGTTTCCATGGCCACTCCCGCCCAGAACTACGCGAACCACGGTCGCTACGTCCCGCTCTTCCACTTCGTGCTGGGGGGAATCCTCGTCGCGAACCTGGCCGCGAGCGGGCGCAGGCTCTACCTCGATCCGGGGATGGGCAGCGCGATGGACTTCGCCCTGGCGATCGGCCTCGGCATCATGGGCTGGTACACGCGAGCGTTCGCGCTGGCGGCGCAGGATCGCGTGATCCGGCTGGAGATGCGCCTGCGGCTCGAGAAGCTGCTCCCGGCGGGCCAGTTCGCGCAGTTCAACCGGCTCGCGCCGGCCCAGCTCGTGGCGCTGCGTTTCGCGGGCGACCAGGAGATGCCGGCGCTGGTGGCCGAGGTGCTCGACGGCAAGCTCAGCGACCCGGACGCGATCAAGAAGCGCATCCAGGACTGGCAGCCGGACTGGATGCGGGTGTAGTGGCCCCGGGTCCGCGCCTGGATCACCCGGGCCGCTCACGTGCTCCCCGCGGGCGGCCCGGTGTGGGGCTCGCCGCTTTGGCCTATGCTCCGCCCCGTCGGGCGCAACCGCGGGGCCGCGATCCCCGCCTCGCAGCGAACACAAAACGGGAGCCACGCTCATGGCGGGTCGGCAGGCGCGGAACCCGGATCGGCGTGCGGCTGGCCCCGCGCCGGCCGGCACGGCCCTGCGGGTGCTCACGCCCGACCCGGCCGTCGCGTCCGGCGGGCGGCGCGCCGGGCCCTCGCCGCCGGGCATGACCGACGCCCTCTGCACCCGATGCGGCATGTGCTGCGACGGCACCCTGTTCGCCGACGTCGAGCTGGTGGGCCGCGCCGAGGCGATGCGGCTCGAGATCATGGGGCTCGAGGTCGAGGACCACGAGGCCGACGTCGGGCTCCTGTCCCAGCCGTGCGCCGCGCTGCGGGGCACGCGCTGCGGGATCTACGCGCATCGCCCCCGATGTTGCCGCACGTTCGAGTGCGCGCTGCTCCAGGACGCGCAGCGGGGCGCGGTCACGGTGGACGCGGCCCTCGCGAAGATCGCGGAGGCGCGCGCGCGCATCGGGCGGGTGCGGGGGCTGCTCGCCCAGCTCGGCCAGCGCGACGCCCGCCTGCCCCTCAAGGAGCGCTGCGCGGCCGCGCTGGCGCGAAAGGCGAGCGCCTCGCCGGCGGTCAACCGGAAGCGCGAAGAGCTGCGGGCGGCGATGGCCTCGGTCGAGCGCATGATCTGGCGCACGTTCCTCGGCAGCGGCCAGCGGCGCGCCGGGCCCTGAGGTCGCTCAGCCCAGCATCTCGAGCTTCTGCCACAGGGACGCCAGCTCGGTCTTGAGCTTCTCGTACTCGCCGATCAGTTCCTTCGACCGGGACGGGTTGGCGTAGACCTCGGGATCGGCGAGCTGCTCCTCGAGGCCCTTGAGCTTCGACTCCCGCGCCTCGATGTCGCGCTCGACGCGCGACTGCTCCTTCTCGCGCTTCTGGCGCGCGGCGCGCTGCTCGCGCGACTCGCCGCCCGGGTGGTGGGGCGCGGCGGCTTGCGGCGCGCCCGGGCGCCCGGCGCCGCCCTTTCCGCCGGGCTTGCCGCCGCCCTTCGCCGGCGCGGCCGTCCCGCCCGGCGCGGACGAACCGCCGCTCGGCGACGGCTTCACCGCCGGGGCGGCGGCGCCCGCGCGCTCGCCCTCGGCCTCGGCCCGCGCGAGCCGCGCGGGCTCGTAGTCGTCGTAGCCGCCGGGGGAG
>CAZIVR010000168.1:0-4998 GCA_964542745.1 uncultured bacterium | reverse complement strand
GCCTGGCGCCACACGGTCTCGGACTGGGGCTCGACGCCGCCGACCGCGCAGAACACGGCGACCGCACCGTCGAGGACGCGCAAGGAACGCTCGACCTCGACGGTGAAGTCCACGTGCCCCGGGGTGTCGATGATGTTGACGCGGTAGTCGCGCCACATGCAGGTGGTGGCGGCGGAGGTGATGGTGATGCCGCGCTCCCGCTCCTGCTCCATCCAGTCCATGGTGGCGCCGCCCTCGTGGACTTCGCCGGTCCGGTGGATGCGCCCGGTATAAAAGAGAATCCGCTCGGTCAGCGTGGTCTTACCGGCATCGATGTGGGCCATGATGCCGATGTTGCGATAGCGATCGAGCGGGGACAGACGAGCCATGTCGGATCAATACCCTTCGTGGAGATGGACTGGACTTCCGGTACACCACCTGCCTTTCTTGCGAAAGCGCGGGTGTGATGTTTTCGACCATCCGCAGTGTTCAAGCCCCGCCGTCACCTGTTGCGGCGAGGGCCCAGGAGGCCCCGGCTTCGGACCGCCTTCACCCGTCGATGGTGGACCACCGGTGCTGCGCCGCCCGCCGCGAACGCGCGGCCGGCGGGAGATGCATTACCAGCGATAGTGCGCGAAGGCCTTGTTGGCCTCCGCCATCTTGTGCGTGTCTTCGCGCTTCTTGACCGCGCCGCCCTCGTTGCGGGAGGCGGCGATGATCTCGGCGGCGAACTTCTCGCCGAACGAGTGATCCGAACGCGCGGAGGCGTTCATGATGATCCAGCGCGTCGCCAGGGCGTTCCGGCGCTCCGGACGGACCTCGACCGGCACCTGGTAGTTGGCACCGCCCACGCGACGCGACTTCACCTCGAGGATCGGCTTCACGTTCGTCATGGCCTGCTTGAGCACGGTCATGGCGTCCTGCCCGGTCTTCTCCTCGACCATCTTCATGGCGCGATAGAACGCGCCTTCGGCGATCGAGCGCTTGCCCTGCTTCATGATCGAGTTGATGAAGCGGGTCACGAGCGGGCTGTCGAACTTCGGATCCGCGATCGGCTCGCGACGCGGAACGTTTCCTTTACGAGGCATTCCTTGGATCTCCAGTCGGCCCGCGCCCGGCGGGCCGAACGAGTGGCGGCGCCCACGCGCCGTCCGATTCGGCTACTTCGACTTGGTCCCGTACTTCGACCGGCTCTGCTTCCGCCCCTGCACGCCGCTGGCGTCGAGCGTTCCCCGCACGATGTGATAGCGCACACCCGGCAGGTCCTTCACGCGGCCCCCGCGGATGAGCACGATCGAGTGCTCCTGCAGGTTGTGGCCCTCGCCGGGGATGTACGCGGTCACTTCCATGTGGTTGGTCAGCCGGACGCGCGCCACCTTGCGAAGGGCCGAGTTCGGCTTCTTCGGCGTGGTGGTGTAGACGCGCGTGCAGACGCCCCGCTTCTGCGGGCACGACTTGAGCGCGGGCGCCCCGGTCTTGATCTTGACCGGCCGTCGCCCCTGGCGGACCAGCTGGTTCAGAGTCGGCACGAATCTCCTCCTGCTTCCTTGTGTTGCGGACGCCCGGGCAGGCCCGCGCGCCGCGCGGCTTGTCCACGCCGCGCACGGGCCATCCCTGTCGGGCCCGCGAGCGGGCCCCTGATGCTGTCGGTCTCGGCGTCCTGCGAGATGAAATCCAGGCTCGCGCGGTCAGGCAGGCCACGGCATTCGCGAGGAACCACATGCGCCGTTGCCGCGCAAGAGCCGGGGAATCTACCCGGGGCCAAAAGGCCTTGTCAAGCCGTCTTGGCCCCCTCGTCCTCCTCCAGGGCCAGCAGGCTCTGGCGTTCCGCCTCGAGGCGGAGCTTCCGGTACTGGGGCATCCCGGTCCCGGCCGGGATCAGGTGCCCGATGATGACGTTCTCCTTGAGGCCCCTCAGGAAGTCCACCTTGCCCTGGATGGCGGCTTCGGTGAGCACCCGGGTGGTCTCCTGGAACGAGGCCGCCGAGATGAAGCTGTCGGTCGAGAGCGAGGCCTTGGTGATGCCCAGCAGCAGCGGCTGGAAGGTCGCCGGCTGCTGGCCCTCGGCCAGCATCTTCTCGTTCTCGCCCAGCACCTGGAGCCGGTCCACGTGCTCGCCCTCGAGGAAAGCGGTGTTGCCCGGATCCTCGATGCGGACCTTCTGGAGCATCTGGCGGACGATGACCTCGATGTGCTTGTCGTCGATGCGCACGCCCTGGAGGCGGTAGACCTCCTGGATCTCGTTGACCAGGTACTCCTGCACCTCCTCGATGCCCTTGATCTTGAGGATGTCGTGCGGGTTGACCGGGCCCTCGGTGAGGCGGTCGCCCGCCCGCACCGCGATGCCCTCGTGCGCGTACATGTGCTTGCCCTGGGGAACCGGGTACTCCTTGACGTCCCCGTCGTCGCTGCGCACCACCAGCTTGCGCATGCCGCGCGACACCGGGCCGAACTCCACCCGGCCGTCGATCTCGGTGACGATGGCGGCGTCCTTCGGGCGGCGCGCCTCGAACAGCTCGGCCACGCGCGGCAGACCGCCGGTGATGTCGCGGGTCTTGGAGGCTTCGCGGCGGGTCTTGGCCAGCACGTCCCCGGCCCCGACCTCCTGCCCGTCCCGCACCTCGAGGCGCGAGCCGGTCGGCAGCGGGTAGTGCGCGAGCTTGTGGCCGCTCGCGTCGAGGATGTCGATCGCCGGCTGCAGCTCCTTGTTGCGGTCCTCCATGATCACGAGGAGCTTGAAGCCCGAGGTGTCGTCCACCTCGTCGCGGACCGTGATCTTCTCCTTCACGTCCACGAACCGGACCATGCCGCCCTTCTCCGCGACGATCGGGTTGTTGTAGACGTCCCACTCGAACAGCGCCTGGCCCTCGCCGACTTCGACGCCGTCGGTCACGTACAGGTGGGCGCCGTAGGGCACGTTGAAGCGCTGGCGGACGCGCCCCTCGTCGTCGAGCAGCTCGATCTCGGCGCCGTCGCGGCTCACGCACACCCGCACCCCTTCGCGGTACGGCACCGAGTCCAGGGTCACGAAGCGGACCTTCCCCTTCTCCTTGGCCTCCTGCCGCGACTGCTGCACGATTCGGCTGGCGGTGCCGCCGATGTGGAAGGTGCGCAGGGTGAGCTGCGTGCCCGGCTCGCCGATGGACTGCGCCGCGATCACGCCCACCGCCTCGCCCAGGTCCACCGGGCGGCCGGTCGCGAGGTTGCGCCCGTAGCACTTGGCGCACACGCCGCGGCGCGAGTCGCAGGTGAGCACCGAGCGGATCCGCATCTTCTCGAGGCCGGCGCGCGCCGCCTCGTCCACCCGGTGGGCCACGTCCTCGTCCACCGCCTGCCCGGCCTCGATGATCAGCTCGTTCGAGATCGGGTGGATCACATCCTCGGCCGCGACCCGGCCCAGCACGCGGTCGGCGAGCGGCTCGATGATGTCCTCGCCGTCCTTGAGCGCGCCCACCGAGAGGCCGCGGATCGTGCCGCAGTCCTCCTCGTTGATGATGACGTCCTGGGCCACGTCCACGAGACGGCGGGTCAGGTAGCCGGCGTCGGCGGTCTTGAGCGCCGTGTCGGCGAGGCCCTTGCGGGCGCCGTGCGTCGAGATGAAGTACTCGAGCACGTTCAGGCCTTCCTTGAAGTTGTGGATGACCGGCGACTCGATGATCTCGCCGAGGCCGCCCGTGATCTTCTTCTGCGGTTTCGCCATCAGGCCGCGCATGCCGGCGAGCTGGCGCACCTGCTCCCGGTTACCGCGCGATCCCGAGTCCGCCATCATGAAGATCGGGTTGAACCCCTCGCGGTCCCGCGCGAGGCCCTCGAAGGTCACCTGCTCCACCTCGGTCATGGCGTGCTGCCAGGTGTCGATCACCTTGTTGTAGCGCTCGCCCTCGGTGATCACGCCGCTGCGGTAGTTGGCGTTGATCTGGAGGACCTCCTCCGAGGCGCGCTGGATGATCTCCTCCTTCTCGGGAGGAATGCGCACGTCGTCGATGCCCACCGTGATCCCGGCCTGCGTCGCGTAGCGGAACCCGAGGTTCTTGAGCTCGTCGAGCAGGTCGGAGGTGGTCTCGCCGCCGAGCAGCTTGTAGCACTCGCTCACGAGGTTCTCGAGGCGCTTGCGGTCCATGGTCTCGTTGATGAAGCCGAGCTGCGGCGGCACGACCTCGTTGAAGAGCACGCGCCCCGCCGTGGTCTCCACGTAGGGGCCGGGGGCCGCCTTCGGGAGGTGCAGGTCCGCGGCCCGCAGCGCCACCAGCTGGTGGAGCCCGAGCTCACCCGCGTCGTAGGCGGCCCGGACCTCGGCGGTGCCGTGGAACAGGCGCAGCCGGAGCGGGTTCTCCGCCTTCACTCCCTGGGCCGTCGCGCGCGGGTTGGTGGCCTCGCCGCGGGCCTTGGTCAGGTAGTGGCAGCCGAGCACGATGTCCTGGTTCGGCGTCGCCAGCGGCCGGCCGCTGGCGGGCGACAGGATGTTGTGGCTCGACAGCATGAGCAGGCTGGTCTCGATCTGCGCCTCGAACGAGAGCGGAACGTGCACCGCCATCTGGTCGCCGTCGAAGTCGGCGTTGAACGCCTGGCAGACCAGCGGGTGGATGCGGATCGCCTTGCCCTCGACTAGCACCGGCTCGAAGCCCTGGATGCCGAGCCGGTGCAGCGTCGGGGCGCGGTTCAGGAGCACCGGGTGGTTCTCGATGATCTCGCCGAGGATGTCCCACACCTCGGGCTTCTCGCGCTCGACGAGCCGCTTGGCGCTCTTCACGGTCTGCACCAGGCCGCGGTCCTCGAGCTTGCGGATGATGAAGGGCTTGAAGAGCTCGAGCGCCATGTTCTTCGGGAGGCCGCACTGGTTCAGCTTGAGCTCGGGACCGACCACGATCACCGAACGGCCCGAGTAGTCCACGCGCTTGCCGAGCAGGTTCTGGCGGAACCGGCCCTGCTTGCCCTTGAGCATGTCCGAGAGCGACTTGAGCGGCCGGTTGCCCTGGCCGCGCACGGCGCGGCTGCGGCGGCCGTTGTCGAACAGCGCGT
>CAZIVR010000167.1:0-5075 GCA_964542745.1 uncultured bacterium | reverse complement strand
CCGCGCCGCCCGCGCCGCCAGCGCCCCGCGCGGCCGCGGGCTCGCGCGCCTCGACCCCGAGCATCCGCGCTGCCTCGCGCGCGCACTCGCGCGCCGCGCGCTCGCGGTCGGCGCCCCAGTTGGCGGCGAGGAAGCGCGTCACCGCGAGCCCCACGCTCGGGATCGGCAGCTCGCCGATCACGTCGTCGCGTTCGGGCCCCGGCGAGAAGTAGAGATTCTCCCGGGCGAGCTTCCGGAGCGTCGCGGCCGCGCTGCGGGCCCCCGCGCGCTTCGCGAGGCTCGCCTCCTCGGCGCGCGCGAGTTTGCGGGTCGCGGGATGGCGCGGGGCGAAGCCGAACTTCCGGTAGAACCACCAGGCCCCCGACTCGATGGCCTCGTCGTTCCCGTCCCCGAGCTGGTAGGGAAAGATCGTGAACGTGTCGGCCCCGAACAGGTGGCGCACCATCGCCAGCACCTTGGCGTACACCACGCCGGCTTCGGCGCCGCGATAGGTGTCGAACACGTTGTAGGCGATCTCGGCCGAGCCATAGAGCGCGCTGTTCAGCACGTAGCCGATCGGCACGCCGTTCCTGAGCGTGAGGAACCCGTAGACCGCCTCGAGCAGCAGGCGCCGCTCGGGGACCACCCCGATGCACGCGAACGCGAGCCCGTCGCCATGGTCCACGAGCCGCACGTCGCGCGGGTCGCCGTAGGCGAACGCGTCGAGGTCGCGGCTGCGCGTCACCATCGCCGCGCGCGCCAGGTCGAGGAGCGCGCGGGCCTCCGCGGGCCCGCAGGCGCGCACCCGGCGCGGTTCCCACGCCAGCGCCACGCGCAGGTCGGGCCGCTCGCGCGAGAGCGGCCGCGCCTGGAGCGCGCGCGGCGCCCGGGGGTGGAACGCGAGCGTTCGGCTCGGCGTGGGCGGATCGCCGGCGGGCCCGGGCTCGAGGACCATGGGCGGGTCCAGCTCGTCCCACAGGCGCTCGACGATCTCGCCCGAGGCCGCGAGCGCGTGGAAGCGGCGGACCAGGAAGGCGGCCTCCCGCTCGGGGCCGCGCAGCTCGGCGAGCCAGCCCGCGAGCCCGAGATCGTACTCGTCGAGCCCCGGCTGCTCGGCCGGGAGCGCGAGGAGCGGGAGCAGGGTCTCGAGACGGGCGCGGTTCCCGAAGCGTTTCCAGTCGATCGCGAGCCGCTCGGGCCAGCGCGCGGCGAGCCACGCCGCCATGGCGCTGAAGAAGCGGAAGCGGATCGCGGTGCCGGCGATCCCCGAATCCTCGAGTCGCTCGCGGAAGCGCGCGAGGTCGCGGCGGCGCGCGAAGCCCGCGAGCAGGGCGGCGGCGCGCGCCTCGACCGCCCGCGAATCGGGGTAGGCGCGCAGGAACGCGAGGGTCTCGTGCAGCCGCTCGACCGCCCGCGCCGAGGGCAGCGCCCGGCGCTCGAGCCGGGCCATCGCCCCGAGCTTGCGCCGCGCCGCGTCGCCGCCGAACTCGCGGGCGCACGCCTCGAGCTCGGCGAGCGCGCGGAGGGCCGCGGCACCGGGGGCGCGCGTCACCCGCGCGGGATCCCGGGCGCGATTCCCGCCGCGCTCACAGCTTGTCGCCCGTGCCCTGCAGCGGCTCGCGCGGGGCCGCGGGGTCGTCCCACGGCGCCTCGGCCGGGGTCCAGCCCAGCTCGGGCACGAGGATGTCGGCGTGGCCGGAGAGCCGCTCGATCCGAACGAGATAGGTGTCCTGGTTCACCGTGATGTGGTCGTAGCGCCATCGGGAGGGCCACACCAGGCACGCGAAGGCCAGCAGGCCGAGGGCGAAGAGCAGCGTCAGCAGGCGGCGCATCGGGGAAGCCTCCGTGGGAAGCGGCGAGGCCGGAGGCTAGCCGACCTTCCGGCGGGTCGCCACCGCCGCGGCGCGGGCCGCGAGGGAACGCCGCTCCGCCGGGGCGGGAGACGGGTGGGGACGGCCGGCTCAAGTCCGGGGCCGTGGGGGCCCGATAACCCCGTGGGCGCCGGACCCGCGCCGGGAGTGGGCCGCGAAGTCGCGGCCGGTCCCGGCGGACCCGGGAACCGGCCGGATCCGATCAGGAGGCTCCATGTCGCGTCACCTTCGTCGCGGTCTCGCCGCGGGACTGCTCTCCATCCTCTCGCTGGCGGCTTTCGCCGCGGCCGGCTCGGCCGATCCCTATCCGCACGAGCGCCGCGGTTTCATGATGGGCGGCAACCTGGGCGGCGGCTCGGCCGCGGTCTCCGCGACCGGCGGCGGGTTCTCGGTGTCGTCGCAGCGCGAGGCCGGCGTCGCCGGCAACTTCCGCTTCGGCTGGGGTCTCTCGCCGTACCTGAGCCTCGGCTTCGAGTCGAACGCCTGGAGCAAGTCCGAGGGCGGCACCACGGTGAACTTCGGCGTCGGCGCCCTCACCGCCACCTACTACCCGAACCCGGCGCAGGGCTTCTACATGCGCGCGGGCGTGGGCGGCGGCACGCAGAAGCTGATCGTCACCCAGAACAACCTGTCGGCCAGCGCCACCGAGAACGGCGTCGGTTTCACGGGCGGCGTGGGCTACGAGATGCGGCTCGGGGAGAAGTGGTCGCTCGGGCCCGCACTCGACTACGGCTACACGTCGGTGGACGTGCCGGGCGGCGGCACGCTCTCGTCCAACTACGTGAACTTCACGGCCGCGTTCAACTGGTACTTCCAGTAGAGGCGGATCCGCCGGACCGTGCGGCCGGGCGCGCGAGCGCCCGGCCGTTCGCATGCCGCCGCGCGCAGCCCGGCCGCTCGCAGGCCCCGGCGCAAGCGTCCCGGCCCCGCGCGCCCCGGAGCCCTTCGGCCCGGGGCGCGCCCGCTTCGCTCAGCGCGCGGCCGTCGCGCCGTTGGCGGCCTTGACCACCACCTTGCGGGCCACCGCCTTCCCGCCCTCGTCGCGGTAGTACACGGTGACCCGCGCCTCGCGCGCGAGGTCGCCCACCACGCTCATCTCGTCGTGGCGCGCGAAGGTGCGCGAGGTGACCTGCTTGCCGCGCTTCTCGACGGTGAGGCTCTGCTTGTCGAGCGCGGTGACGATGCCGGTGAACTGGTGGAGCGCGTTCTTGGACTTGGCCGCGGGCGCGGCCGCGCCCTTCGCGGCGGCGAGCGCGGGGCCCGGCGGCAGCGCGAGGGTGGCGGTGGCGAGGACGGCGAGCAGCAGGCAGCGGAACACGGTGCGAAGCATGGAACGACCCCCTGAAGGCGTGGCGGGGGCGACGTGGCAGCCTGCTCTGCAAGAGGCGGGCTAGGCGCGCGCCGTCGCCGCGGGAGCCGCGGCGACGAAGCGCAGGACGCGTCGCCGGGCGGGGTTCCGGGCTCTCGGGCACCGATCGCTCGCGGGGACCGCCCGGTGGCGCGCCGCGACCACCGTGCCCGCAACCGTCAACGCGAGCGGCGGGGGCGCGTCGCTGGGCGCGCCGCCGGGAGCGCCGCGGGGAGCTCGCCCATTGGTGCCGACGGGGCGCGAGCCCCTGGCGGCAGCCTCAGCGCAGGTTCAGGCGCGGCGGCTTGCGCAGGCCCAGCTTCCGGATCCGCGACTCGAGCGTGGTGGGCTTCATGCCGAGCAGCTCGGCCGCGCCCCCCGCGCCGCTCACCCGGCCACGCGCGCGGGCGAGCGCGTCGAGGATCGCCGAGCGCTGGGCCTCGGCCATGCTCGGGGGCGGCTGCGCCGGCGCCTGGGGTGTGGACGCCTCACGGCGCAAGGCGCCGAGCGCGGCCCCGCCGAGGCGCGCCGCTGCCTCGATCGCCGCGAGCGCTTCGGCCGCGGGCGGGACGCGGGCGAAGACCGCGACCACGCCCTCGCAGCGGCCGCGGAAGGCGAGTGGCCAGGCGCCGAAGAAGCCGATGCCGTGGCGCTCGAGCCAGGCGGGCTCGGCGAGTCCACGCGTGTCGAGCCCATCCGAGAGGAGCAGTGGTGAGAGGGTCGTGGCCACCCGTCCCACTTCGCGCGCGCCCACGGGAAAGCGCCGGTAGGGGCCGTCGAGCCGGCGGGTGAGGCCCGCGCTGGAGGCGAGGTGCAGGCACCGGGCGCGGGCCGGGCATTCCGGAGCCATGGCGCAGGTCGGGCAGGAATCTCCCGGGCCCATGATCCACACCCGGCACAGGGAGGCGCCTGCGATCAATGAGATCGAGGCCGTCGTGGCCGTGGCGATCGAGTCGAGCTCTGCGTCCATGCAAGCTCCTGCGAAAGTGTCGTGATCCGAAATATCGAGTGCGCCGACGCGCACATCATGCTCACGATATTTCGTAAGTCAACGCTAATTTGGCGGGATCGTGGCAGCGCGTGGCCGCGTGGCGATGACATGCATTGTCATGCATGTCATTTGTCCGGGCCTCTCAGGTTTTCCAACCACGCTCCCACGATTTCTGCGAGTGCCTCCGGCCGCGAGAGCGGGTGAAGGTGCCCGGCCTCGGGCACCAGCCTCATCTCGCTCCCCGCAATCCCCCGCGCCAGTTCGGCCGCCGCGGCGATCGCGAAGGGCGTGTCGCGCTCGCCCCGGACCACCAGGGTCGGGCAACCGATGCGCGGCAGGTCGGGACGGAGGTCGAGCCCGAACGCGAACGCCACGCGCTCGCGGGCGAGCCCGAGCGGGACGCTCCGCACCCCGTGGCGCACCATCTCCACCACCGGCCGGTCGCTGTCGGGGTCGAACACCCAGCGCCGCCCGCGCGCGAGGCGGGCGGCCACCGCGGCGGAGGCCCGATCCGGCAGCCAGCGCATCGCCGCGAGCGCCAGTGGCTGCTCGATGTAGCGGGCCGCGAACGCCCCGCGCGGCGTGAACACGCGAGCGAACGCGCTCGAGAGCACGAGCGCCCGCACCCGCCCGGGGTGCCGGGCCGCCCACGCCAGGGCCAGCGCGCCGCCGAACGAGTGGCCGAACACCGCGACCGGCCCGCCGAAGCGCGCGGCGGCGATGGACTCGGCGTCCGCCACCAGCGCCTCCCACGACGGCGGGCCCTCGAAGCGCGAGCGCAGGTCGAAGGCGAGCACCCGGAAGCGCCGCGCGAGGTGCGGAACGAGCGCCACGAACGCTTCCTTCCAGCCGGGAAGCGGCGGCAACAGCACGAGCGGCGGGCCCG
>CAZIVR010000166.1:0-5249 GCA_964542745.1 uncultured bacterium | reverse complement strand
CGCGAGAGCACGACCCTACGACCGCAGGCCGGTCGTTCCATATTGTCTAGGCGCGACCCCTCTCACCTCTCGATTCCGCACTCCCGGAAATAAGCCTCGAGCGATTCCTTCTCGCCGGGCAGGTCTTCGTGGAAGATCCGCACCACCCGGCCCTCTCCGCCCACGGTGAGGTGCTGGCGGCAGCGGTGGCGGTGCCACTTGCCGGGCACCTTCATGAGGTAGTCCGTGTAGAGCACCGGCGCGGTGTCCCCGGCGGGCTCGCCCACCTCGCTCTCGTAGCGGATCTCGTCGAACTGGCGTTCGGCCCACGTGGCCGTGTCGGCGTAGGACGCGAGGATCTGCGCCGAGCCCACGATGATCTCGTCGCGCACCTCGTAGACGCAGTCGGTGGCGATCCACTCGGCGGCGCCGATGAAGTCATTCCGGTCGAGCGCGCGGGCGAGCGCCGTCGCCACGCGCGTCACCTCTTCGGGGGTCGGGTCGGGCATCGCGCGCCACCCTAGTGCGCCCGGCCCGCCCTGTCGAAGCGCCGGCACCTCGGGGCCGTCCCAGTGCGGGGGGCGAGGTGGGCCAGGACTCTTCCCGCGCCGCTAAAAGGCGGGGCGGGGGCCGTCGCGGCGCGGGGGGCGAGGTGGGCCAAGGGCTCTTCCCGCGCCGCTAAAGGGCGGGGCGGGGGCCGTCGCGGCGCGGGAAGAGCCCTGGCCCACCTCGCCCCCCTCCACGCAAGAACTCCCCGTTCGACACTCCGCGAGCCCGCCCCTACCCTCGCCCGCCATGATCGACACCCACTGCCACCTCTGCGACAAGCGCTTCGACAGGGACCGCGAGCAGGCCATCACCCGCGCCCACGAAGCCGGCGTGCGCGCCTTCGTGGAGATCGCCTACGCGCCAGGAATCGTGGAGAAGGCCCACGCCCTCGCGGCCGGGCACGCCAACCTGTTCCTGTGCGTGGGCGTCCACCCGAGCGAGTCGGGGCGCGTCCCCGACGACTACCTCGCCACGCTCGAGAGCCACGCCGGGCACGCGCGCGTCGTGGCCATTGGCGAGACCGGGCTCGACTTCTTTCGCGACTACGCCCCCCGCGAAGCGCAGGAGAAGTGGTTCCGCGCCCAGCTGGCGCTCGCCGACCGCAAGGGCCTGCCCGTCGTGATCCACCAGCGCGCCGCCCTCGAGGACACGCTCGCGATCCTCGAGGAAACGCGTCCCGCGGCGGGAGGCGTGCTCCATTGCTTCGACGACGGCCCCGCCGCGGTCGAGCGCGCTGCGGTGCTCGGCTTCAAGCTCGGCCTCGGCGGGTGCCTCACCTACGGGCACGCGAAACTCGACGAGGCGGTGCGCTCGGCCCCGGCCGACATGCTGATGCTCGAGACCGACGCGCCGTACCTCGAACCCGAGCCGCGCTCGCTCCGCCGCAACGAGCCCGCGCTCCTGCCGCGCGTCGTGAAACGCCTGTCGGAACTGCGCGGGTGGGACGATAACGAGACCGTGAGGATCACCACCGCCAACGCGCTCGACCTGTTCCGCCTGCCGATCGCGGGCGGATCCCCTTCGCGGAGGACCACGGAATGAACGAGCCGCCGGGAGCCGGCCGGGTCACGCGCTGGCCGCTGATCGCGGCGGTCGTGCTCGTCGTCGCGGGCGCCGTCACCTTCTTTCTCGTGTCGCGTCCCCCGTCGCCTCCCGTGAACGAGGCCGGCCTGACCGCGGCGGGGATCCGCGCGCTGGCCGGGGACGGACTGCTCGCGGGCCCCGAGGCCCGATTCGCCTGGTCGCGCGACGGGCGCGCCGACGTCTACCGGCTCGAGGTCTACGACCTGGGCTCGCGCCTGCTCGCGGCCGCGGTGCTGCGCGACACCTCGCTGCTCGCGAGCGCCGTGCTCCCGGACACCGCCCACGCCGGCGTGTGGCGCGTGGTGCCCGTGACCGCGGGCGGCACCGAGCTGCCCCCGACCGCGACCAGCCGCTTCCACCGGCCGTAGGCCCCCGGCCCGCCCTCGTGGGTGAGCCGCGGCCCCGCCGCGCCGCCGCGACACCGCGACCTGCGCCTCAAGCACGCTCCGGCGGCGGCCGAAAACCCAGTGTGCCTCTGCTCAACCTCCTGCCACCCGGGGTCGGCTTCGCCGCCCCCCTCGCGGTGACCACCGTGTCGGCCACCATCGCCGCCGGATTCATGCTGGCCCGCTACGCCGGGGCCCGCGCCCGCGAGGCCGCGCGCGAGCGCGAACACGAGTTCGAAACGCGCCTCGAAGAATTCCTCTCGGGCCGCATCCGTGGCCGCGACCTGCTCCGCGCCGCCGCGCGGCTCGACCCGGCGCTGTTCTGGGAGGCCGTCGCGGGACTGCGCGCCGACCTGTCCCGGCGCTCGGCCGGTGACCTCGACGAGGTGCTCTCGCGTTCGCGCCACGTGCTCGCCGAGCGGCGCGCGCTGCGCGACACGTCGCCGGCGCGGCGCGAGCTGGCCGCGCGCCGCCTCGCGTGGGCCGGCGCCTCCCGCCATCGCTCCGCGCTGCGCCGCGCGCTGGCCGACGGCCCCGAGCCGGTGTCGCTGGCCGCGGCCCTCGCGCTCGCCCGGGCGCGCGACGGCGCCGCGCTGGCGTGGCTGCTGCGCAACCCGGAAGCGCTCGCGCACCGAACCCCGCACGCGCGCCTCGCGCTGTTGCGCGCCTTCGGTCGCGGGGCCGCGCCGCTGCTGCTGGCGGCGATCGCGGCGGGCCTGCGCGAGCCGCGCATGGAGCGCGCGGTGATCGAGGCGCTCGCGGCATTGCGGCGGCGCGACGCGGCGCCCGCGATCGCGGCCCGGCTCACGCACGACTGGCGCGACGTCCGGGTGGCGGCGGTGCGCGCGCTCGGAACGCTGGGAGCGGCCGAGCATCGCGGCCCGGTCGCGGCGCGGCTCGGCGACCCCGACTGGCGGGTGCGCGCCCAGGCCGCCCGCGCGCTCGGACGGCTCGGCGCGGTCGAGGCGATCGCCGGGCTGCGCATGGCGCTCGGCGACGCCAGCTGGTGGGTGCGCCGCCACGCGGCGTACGCGCTCGCGGCGCTCGGCGAAGACGGGCGGAGCACGCTGCGCGAGGTCCAGGCCTCGGACACCGACCGCTACGCGCGCGACATCGCCGCCGAAGCGCTGCGCGGCGGGTTCCCCGGAGCGAGGACCTAGGCTCCACCCCGGCGTCGCCGCGCTTGGTCCGCGCGTCCGCGGCCCCTACAATTCCGGCCATGCACGCGACACGCCCCACCCCGGACCGGCGCCTCCCGGCCTGCGCGTTTCCGCTGGCCGCGGGCGCGGTGGTGGCGGCGGTCCTGCCGCTCGCGCGCCTCGTTCCCGAAGCCTCGCGCCCGGGCCCCGTGGCCTACGGCATCCTGGCCGACCTGCTGGTGACGATTCCCGCGCTCTGGTACGTGCTGGTCGTGCGCGGGCGCCGCGTTCCCGCGCGCACGCTGTTCCCGATCCTCGCCGCGAGCTTCGCGCTCGCGAGCGTCGCGCTGCCCCCGGCGATCCGGCCCGGCAAGCTCGGCCTCGAAGTGGTCATCGCGATCGCGGAGCTGGGCGCGATCGCGGTGCTCGCGGTGGCGCTGGCGCGGGGCGTCCGGCGCGCGCGCGGCCCGGGCGCGGTCGCCGAGACCGGTCCCGCCGCGATCCCGGAGCGGATCGCCGGCGCCGCGCGCCGCGCCTTCGGCGTGGACCGCGTCGCGGAGGTGCTCGCCTTCGAGGTCTCGACCGTGGTCTACGCGCTGGCCGGCTGGCGCATGAAGGCGCCGAAGCACGCCGGCGCGTTCTCCGCCTACCGCGAGTCGGGCTGGTCCATGGGCGCCATCGGGCTCGGCCTCGTGCTGGCGGTCGAGGCGTTCCCGGTCCACGTGCTCGCCGCCCGCGCGCATCCGGCGCTCGCCTGGGCGCTCACCGCCTCGACGCTCTACAGCTTCCTGTGGCTGGTCGGCGACTTCCAGGCCCTGCGGCTGCGACCGATCCGGGTGGACGAAGACGCGCTCCTCGTGCGCCTCGGACTGCGGTGGAAGGTCCGGCTGCCCTGGCACGCGATCCGCTCGGTCGGCGAGCCGCGCGCCGCCGAGGAGGCCGCGCGCAAGCGCGAGACGCTGCGCGCCGTGCTGCTCGGCGATCCGACCGTGGCGATCGAGCTCTCCGAGCCGGTGGTCGCGACCGGCCCCTACGGCATCCGGCGCACGGTGACGCGCGTGACGCTGGCGCCCGACGACCGCGCGACATTCCTCGCGGCGCTCGCCGCGCACGTGCCCGCGGCCCTGCCCGCCGCGCGCCCGGCCGCCGGCGCGGACCCCGCGCCGCACGCGCGGGCCTGAGCGGCGTGACCCACCGCGCCGGCCGCGACCTCCGGGGCGGCCAGGCCTCGCGCTACATCCGCGAGCGCGCCTCGCTCGAGGGCAGCGAGGCATCGCGGGTCCGCGACGCGCTGGCCTCGCGCGGCCTGTCGCCCCGCCGCCGTTTCGGGCAGAACTTCATGGTCCGCGAAGACCTCGCCGAACGGATCGTCGAGCACTGCCACCTGCGCGAGGACGAGGTGGCCGTCGAGATCGGCCCGGGCGCCGGCGCCCTGACCGCGCGCCTCGCGCGGCGGGTGCGGCACCTGGTCGCGGTCGAGAAGGACGCCGGGCTCGCGGAGCTGCTGCGCGAGGAGCTGGGCGACCTGCCGCGGCTCACGCTCGTCGAGGGGGACTTCCTCGAGTTCGACCTCGCCGCCCTCGCCCGCGAGCACGGGGTCGAGCGCCTCGCCGTGGTCGGCAACATTCCCTACAACGTCACCACGCCGATCCTCGAGCGGCTCTTCGAGCAGCGCGCCGTGGTGCGCGCCGCCGTGATGCTGGTGCAGAAGGAGTACGCCGAACGGCTGGCCGCCGCCGCGGGCACGCCGGAATACGGATCGCTCACCCTGTTCGCCCGCTACCACGCGCTGCTCGAACCCCTCATGACCATCAAGCCCTCGGCCTTCTGGCCGCGGCCCGAAGTGGACTCGATGCTGGTGCGCTTCCTCCTCCGCGAGAAGCCGCCGGTGGCGGTAACCAGCGAGGCCCTCCTGTTCCGCATCATCCGCGGCTCGTTCCAGATGCGGCGCAAGCAGCTCTTCAACACCCTCGAGGAGTCGCTCGGTCTCGGGCGCGACGCGGTGGCGAGCCTGTGCCGCGCCGCGGGCATCGACGGCCGCCGCCGCGGCGAAACGCTCACGCTCGACGAGTTCGCCAAGCTCGCCAACTGCGCCGCCCGGGGGTAGCTCGGG
>CAZIVR010000165.1:0-5322 GCA_964542745.1 uncultured bacterium | reverse complement strand
GCCTAGCAAGCGCGCTTCCCTCCCGCTCCGTTCGGGATAAATCGAACTCGCGAGTTACGCACCGCTAAAGCCCCCGCGACCACAGGCCCGATTTCCGCGATTCGATCCGCCGCAACCGCGCCCCCGCCGTATCTTCCGGCCCGTCGTCCCCACCTCTCGATCGTCGCCGGTCCCGATTCGGTCCGCACCCGGATTGCGCCGGCTCGATCACCCTCCACCCGGAGAGTCCCCCATGACGACTCACAGAACTTGCGTCGCCGGTCTCCTGGCCCTCGCGATCGCGTCGAGCGCCTCCGCGCAACAGGTCGGCCCGCTTCCGGACATCCAGCCGGGAAGCATCGCGGTGTTCCTCGAAACCTTCGCCACGGGCCTCGGCGCGCCGGACTACGGCATCAGCGCGCCCGGCGACCCGTCGCGGTTGTTCGTGCTCGAGCAGAAGGGGTTGATCCTCGTGTTCGTGAACGGGGTCCAGGCCGCGGCCCCCGCGCTCGACATTCAGTCGCGCGTCTCGCCGCCCCTGAACCCCGCCAACGCGAACGACGAGCGCGGCCTGCTCGGGCTCGCGTTCCACCCGGGCTACGCCGATCCGGGCAGCCCGGGCTACCGGACGCTCTACACCTTCCACAGCGAGCCGATCCCGGTCGGCACGAACCCCACGTTCCCGGCGCCGAACGGCGCGGTGCAGAACTTCAAGAACGTGGTGGCCGAGTGGAAGGTGAGCGCCGCGGACCCGAACGTGATCGATCCGCTGTCACGGCGCGAGGTGCTCTCGATCGGCAAGAACGCGGGCAACCACAACGGCGGCACGGTCGCCTTCGGCCCGGACGGCTATCTCTACCTGGCGCCGGGCGACGGCGGCAACGCCAACGACGTCGGCGCGAGCCACATCGAGCCGGGCGGCAACGCGCAGAACCTCAGCACGCCGCTCGGCAAGATGCTGCGCTTCGACCCGCTCCACCCGTCGCTCACGCCCGCGAGCCCGGACCCGGTGAGCGCGAACGGCCAGTACCGCGTCCCGGCGACCAACCCGTTCCAGGCCGCGGGGCAGGTGCCCGAGATCTACGCCTACGGGCTCCGGAATCCCTACCGCTTCGCCTTCGACGGCCCGACGGGCGACCTGATCCTCGCCGACGTGGGCCAGAACAACATCGAGGAGATCGATCGCATCGTGATGGGCGGCAACTACGGGTGGGCGGTGAAGGAGGGCGACTTCCTCTTCGACCGCGCCACCGGCACGATCGGCGCGCGCAGCCCGGGGCTGCCCGCGGGGTTGATCGATCCGATCTCGGGCCCCCTCGGCACGCTCGAATACGACCACAGCGACGGGATCTCCATCACCGGCGGATTCGTCTACCGCGGCACCGCGATCCCCGAGCTCTACGGCAAGTACGTGTTCGGGGACCTCGCGATCCGGAACGCCCCGCCGCGCATCGACGGGCGGTTGTTCTACGCCGACCTGTCGTCGGGCGAGATCTTCGAGTTCCAGCTGCCGCAGTTCCCGAACGGCAAGCTCCCGAACAGCCTCACGGTGCACGGCTTCGGGCAGGACGCGGCGGGCGAGCTCTACGCGATGACCACCAACACGCCGGCGAACGGCACGGGCGGCATCATCTTCAAGTTCGCGCGGCTCCAGCCGGTGCCCACGCTGGTCGAGGTGTTCCGGGCGCTCTCGGCGCCCGGCGGCGTCCGCGTCGAGTGGCGGCTCGCCGATCCGGGCGCGGTCCGCTCGCTCGACCTCGAGCGCGGCTCGTCCCCGGCGGGCCCGTGGTCGCGCGTCGAGCGGACACCCGCCGTCGCGGACCGCCTCGCCTCGGTGCTCGACACCGACGCCGCAGCGGGTCGCGAGTGGTGGTACCGGCTGAGCGGCGTGGCCGCCGACGGGCAGCGCTTCCAGATCGGCCCGGTCTCGGCGCTGCCGGGCGGCCTCGCGGAGGGTCTCGCGCTCTCGCCGCTCTCCCCCAACCCCAGCACCGGCCGCACGACCCTCACCTTCGCGGTCCCGGCGCGCGCCCACGTCCGCCTCTCGATCACCGACCTGCAGGGCCGGGAGCGCGCGGTGCTGGCGGAGGGCGTGCGCGAGGCGGGCCGCTACGGCGCGGTGCTCGACGCCGGGGACCTGCCCGCCGGCATCTACTTCGTCCGTCTCGGCGCGGGCGGCACCCACGTCACGCGGAGGCTCGCGGTCGTGAAGTGACGGACGACACGCGGCCTTCGGCCCCGAAACGAAACGCCCGCCCGGTTCTCCCCGGGCGGGCGTTCGATTCAGCGCGGCGGGCTCAGGCGGTGAGCCTCCGGCGGGCGAACGCGAGCGCCGCGCCGGCGAGCGCGAGCGCGAGCAGCGCGATCCCGGCATTCGAGGCGCCGGGCGCGGGAGGCGTGTAGTCCACGGTCAGCACCGGCGGCGAGGCGCTTTCCTTCGAGCCGAACTTCTTCGTCGTCAGGTTCGTCGCTTCGTTTCCGATCACCACCCAGCCGAAGTTTCCGGCGGGCGTCGTCACCCACGACTGCACGTCGCTCGCGAGCCCGGCGCCGGTCCACGCGTAGCTGCCGAATCCCGAGACGCTCTGGGTGGCGCTCGCCGTGCCGGCGAAGTCGCCCCCCGGGGTGGTCCAGTTCGTCGAGCCGAAGAAGCGCTGGATCCAGGTGGCGTCCCCGGCCGTGGCGGCGCCTCCGGAGCCGCCTCCCGCCGACGTGCCCTCGCCCCAGTTCGCGGTGGCGCGGTGGAGCGCCACGGTGTGAGGGCCGGAGACGGTCTGGGTCACCTCGAGCGTGAGCGTCACGGAGTTGATCGTGGAGCCGGGCGGAATGGCGCCGAGGTTGAACGCCAGAACGCCGCGCCGCAGGCCGCCGGTGTTGGTGCGCCCGGCGTAGATGCCGTCGCCCGCGCCGTTGCTGTTCGACGTCAGGTCGCCGAACATCGAGTTGTCCTTCGACGGGTTCAGGTTGAGCGTCGCGGCGTTCGCGGCTGCGGCGAGCGCGGCGACCGCGAGGATCGCCGTCGCGAGCGCCGGCGCGCGGGTGCTTCCCAGGTGCGGCACGTGGACCTCCATTCGGGGGGGTGGGTGCGGATCGAGCCGCCCGCGGGGGCGACCGGCAGGGAAAATTGTGGCAGGACTTCCCGCGCCGGGCCAGCGCGGACTGGGCCGGGTGAGGCCGAGCCAAACTGGGGGGGGCGGGCCGCCCCCGGTCCCCGCGGGAGCGCGGGGAAACCGCTGCGGTGCCGCTCGGGACGCCACCCGCCCCGACGCACGTGCCCCATCCCTGCCGCGTTCGTGCCCCTTTGACCTCGCCCTGTCGTTTCGCGGGCCTTTTCGCTTTCCCTCACGCCCCGGGTGCGGTCTCCTGAGGCCCTGCAGGCTCGGGGCGCCCGGGGAAAGACGCCTCGGAACCGTGCCCCGACTTCTTTCCCGAAACGAGGGAGGAATCGTCATGAAGCGACTCTCAGTGCTGGCGGTCGCCGCGTTCGCGGTGGCCCTCGCGGTGCCGGCGTTCGCCGGCGGCTCCGGCAAGTGCACGCAGGACGCGCAAACCTGCCTCAACCACTTCTCGAGCTACCAGAGCAAGGGCTGGCTGGGCCTCGAGTACGACAAGGGAACCGGCGAGAAGGCCGCCCTGGTGATCACGCGCACCGCGCCGGGAAGCCCGGCGGAAGCCGCCGGATTCAAGGCCGGCGACGTGCTCGTCTCCTTGAACGGCGTGGCGATGAACGCCGACAAGGAAGCCATGAAGAAGGCCAAGGGCGACTGGAGCGTCGGCCAGTCGGTGAGCTACGTCGTGAGCCGCTCGGGCAAGGAAGTGAAGCTCGAGGCGAAGCTCGCCGCGATGCCCGAGGACGTGTTCGCCCGCATGGTCGGCAACCACATGATCAGCGACCACATGGCCACCGCCTCGGCGGCGGCCGTCAAGTAGTCCCACCGGATTCGGCGCGTCGCCCCGCGACCCACCGGGTCCGCGGGGCGATGTCGCGCCGGGGCCCCGCCGGGCCCCGAAAGGAGCGCCTCGTGTCCGTCGGCCGCCCGCTCGCCGTCGCCTTCGTCGCCTGCGCCTCGCTGCTCGGCTCGGCCTCGCCCTCGCGCGCCGCGAACGAAACCGCCGCCGCGGTGCGAGACTCGGCCGCCCGCGTCGCGGTGGGGATCGCCCAGCTCCGCCACGCGCTCGGTTCGTGGGACACCACCACGGAATACCTGCGTCCCGACGGCGGCATCGCGCTCTCGGTGCAGGGCACCTACACCTTCGAGTGGGTCGTTCCGGATCGCGTGCTCGCGGGGCGCTCGGAGATTCCGAAGCTCAAGCAGGTGTCGGGCATCCTCTTCTACGTGCGGCCCGACGCCGGGATCATCGAGATGTCGTCGGTGGGGCGCGACGGCCAGCTGTGGGTGATGACCGGCCGGATCGACGGCGAGGTCCGCGGAACCCCCGACACGCAGATGCCGGACGGGAGCACGATCCGGCTGCGCTTCACGCGCGACGCCGTGACCCCCGACCGCTTCGAGTCGCGCATGGAGTACTCCTCGGACGCCGGGGGCACCTGGACGCCGGGCAACCACCAGGTGTTCACGCGTCGCCAAACCGCCGCCGCTCCGGCCGCGACGCCCGACTCCTCGAAGCACTGACGCGCCTGCCGCCCGGCCCCTCGGCCCACCCTCCGGACTGGAACGCCCCCTGCGAAGGCTTCGCGGGCCGGATTCCCGTTCGGAGTCCGCCGCGCCGCGCAACCGCGGCGCGCGCCGGGACTTGTCGCCGGCCGAGGAGGAATCATGAATCGCACCTGGATCGCGGGGGCCATTGCCCTTTGCACGGTGGTCTCGCAGCCCGCATGGGCGCAGTCGAACCTCGGCTTCCAGCGCGGCGGGATCTCGGCGTCGCTGGTGAGCCCCGAGAACGTGGACGCTTCGTTCGGCCTCGGGCTCTTCGCCGACCTCGGAACCATCGCGCCGCGGTGGGACCTCGAGGCCCGGCTCGACTGGTGGTCCCACACCGAGTCGGTCTACACCTCCGAGGCCACCGTCTCGGACGTGACGCTCGGCGCGCGCACCCGCTACCAGTTCCCGACCGGCTCGACGGTCCAGCCCTTCGCGGGCGCCGGGCTCGGCCTGCACTTCCTGAGCGCCGAGGTGGTCGTGCTCGACCCCTTCAGCGGCCAGCCCATGACGCTCGACGCCAGCGAGACGCGGCTCGGCCTCGACCTCGGCGGCGGCATCTCCACCGCGATCAACCCGTCCACCCGATTCCACGCCGAGGGCTGGTTCGGAATCGTGAGCGACTTCAACCAGTTCTCGCTCCGGGTCGGGCTCTCGCGCGCTTTCGGCAACTGATCGCCCC
>CAZIVR010000164.1:0-5530 GCA_964542745.1 uncultured bacterium | reverse complement strand
CTCGGCGGCAACCTGTGCCTCGACACCCGCTGCACCTACTACAACCAGACGTTCTTCTGGCGCGAGTCGCTCGGGTTCTGCCTCAAGAAGAGCGGCACCGTCTGCCACGTCGTGCCGCAGGGCAAGCGCTGCGTCGCCGCCCACTCCTCGGACGTGGCCCCGATGCTGATCGCGCTCGGCGCCGAGGTCGAGATCGCGGGAGCGGCGGGCGCGCGCACGCTCGCGGTGGACGACTTCTTCGTGGGCGACGGTGTCCACAACAACGTGCTCGCGCCGGGCGAGGTGGTGACGCGCGTGCTGGTGCCCGCCGCCGCGCGCGGCATGGCGTCCGGCTACCAGAAGCTGCGCCCGCGGGCGGCGATCGATTTCCCGATGCTCTCGGTGGCGTTCACGGCCCGCATGGACGGGGCGACGTGCCGCGAGGCCCGGCTCGTGGTGAGCGCGATCGCGGCACGCCCGCGGGTGATCGGCGGCGTCGAGGCGATCGTCAAGGATCGCCCGCTCGACGACGCGGCGGTCGAGGCGCTCGCCGCCGCCGCCTACAAGCAGTGCCGCACGCTCATCAACGTGCCCTACGACCAGGAGTACCGGCAGGAGATGGTGCCGGTGTTCGTGCGCCGCGCGGTGCGCGAAGCGCTGGGAGGCCCGGCGTGAGCGCGCCGGAGCGGCCTGCTCGCGAAATTCGCCCGGGCGTGGCCCCGGAGCCCCCGGCCTCCGCGCGCGGCGACGCCGCGGTGTGGGACGCGCTCCAGCGCTGGCGCGCCGCGGGGCGCCGCTTCGTGCTCGCCACGGTGACCGAGTCGCGGGGCTTCACGCCGCGCAAGGCGGGCGCCCACATGCTGGTGGACGAGGCCGGCGCGACCGTGGGCACGATCGGGGGCGGGGCGATCGAGCGCGAGGTGCTGGAGCAGGCGCGCGCGCTGCTGGCCTCGGGCGGCTCGGCCCAGGTCGAGCGCCACCTCACGCGCGAGCTCGGCATGTGCTGCGGCGGCGAGATGGCGGTGTTCCTCGAGGTGGTGGAGCCCGCGCCGCGCCTGCTGCTGTTCGGGGCCGGCTACATCGCCTCCGCGCTCGCGGCGGTGGCCGCGAGCTGCGGCTTCGAGGTGGTGGTGGTGGACGAGCGGCCCGAGTGGGCCGATCCCGCGCGCTTCCCCGGCGCGGAGGTGCACGCGCGGGAGCCCGAGGCTTGGCTGCGCGCGCAGGCCGGCCGCGCCGACGACTTCGCGGTGGTCGTGACCCACGACCACGCGCTCGACCAGCGGCTGGTGCAGGAGCTGCTGCGCCGCCCGCTCCGCTTCGTGGGCATGATCGGCAGCATCCCGAAGCAGCGGAAGTTCGCGCTGCGCCTGCGCGCGCGCGGCTTCTCCGAGACCGAGATCGCGCGGCTCCACACGCCGCTCGGCCTCTCGATCGGCGCCGACACGCCCGAGGAGATCGCGGTGAGCGTGATGGCCGAGCTGATCGCCGTGCGCCGCGGCATGCGCCCGGCGGCGGGGGCCGCCCCCGGCGCCCGGACCACCGACCGACCCGGCGCGGCGGATCGCGCCGGGCACGAAGTTTCGACCGAAGACCCGAAATCCCGGCCGGCGACGGCCGGCACGCCCCTCGGCAAGGAACAGGAGACCTCATGAACGTTGGAGTGCTACTCGCGGCAGGGGCGTCCACCCGGATGGGCTCGTCCAAGGCCCTGGCCATGAGCGGGCGGGAGAGTTTCCTGGTGCGCGGGGTCCGCGTGCTGTGGAACGCCTGCGACGTGGTGATCATCGTGCTCGGCGCCGAGGCGGCGAAGGTGCGCAAGGCCGCCGAGAAGGAACTGGAGGAGCGCGTCACCGCCGGCGGCTTCCACCACGCGCTCGCCAACGCCCGCCAGCACGGGGCGCGTTCGCTCGAGGTGCACTTCGTGGCGAACCGCTCGTGGCGGAAGGGCATGCTCTCGTCGGTGCGGGCGGGCTTCGCGGCGGCGCGGCCGCTCAAGCCGGCGTCCATCGTGGTGCTGCCGGTGGACCACCCCGAGGTGAGCGCGCGCACCGTGACCGACCTCACGCAGGTGATGGGGCAGGCGCTCGACGCCTGCCGCAACGCGCGCGAGCGGGCGTCGTTCAGCTACGGGCTGGTGCCGCGCTACCGGCGCCGCCGCGGCCACCCGCTGGTGGTGACGCCGACGCTGGCGTGGGCGGTCACCAACGACACGGACGCCGGGGACCTGAGCGACGCGGTGCGTCGGCATGCGCGGCTCGTGGGCTACCTCGACCTCGACGATCCCGGGATCCTCGTCAACCGGAACACGCCGAAGCGGAAGTAGCGGGCGGCGGGCGCGTGCCGGCGCTCCGCCCGCCGCGCGATCGCCCGCCGCGAGATCGTCGCCTCCCCGCCATGCCCAAGCCCGAGGACGAACCCGGAACCCCGCATCGCCGCCGGCCGCGCTACCGCGGCACGCACCCGCGGCGCTTCGAGGAGCGCTACAAGGAGCTGGCGCCCGAGCGCTACCCCGAGATCGTGCCGCACGTGCTCGCCAAGGGCATCACCCCGGCGGGCCGGCACGTGCCGATCCTGGTCGAGGAGATCCTCCAGGTGCTGGCGCCTGAGCCCGGCGAGCGCGTCGTGGACGCCACGCTCGGCTGGGGCGGGCACGCCGAGCGCCTGCTCGAGCGGATCGTGCCGGGCGGGCAGTTGCTCGGGCTCGACGCCGACCCGATCGAGCTGCCGCGCGCCGAGGCCCGCCTGCGCAAGCTCGGGTTCGAGCCGCCCGTGTTCCGCGCACGGCGCTCCAATTTCGCGGGGCTCGGCGCGGCGCTCGCGGCCGAGGGGTGGAGCGACGGCGCGGACCTGCTGCTCGCCGACCTCGGCGTGTCGTCCATGCAGGTGGACAACCCGGCGCGCGGGTTCACGTTCGCTGCCGAGGGCCCGCTCGACATGCGCATGAATCCCGGCCGCGGACTCTCGGCCGCCGAGTGGCTGGCGCGCGCCGGCCCGGGCGAGATCGCCCGCGTGCTGCGCGACCACGCCGACGAACCGTTCGCCGAGCCGCTGGCCGGGGCGCTCGATGCGGAGCGCGCCACACTCACCACCACGACCGCGCTGGCCGACGCCGTGCGCCGCGCCCTCGCGGGGCTCGCCGGCGGCGAGGAGGCCGAGCGGAGCGTGCGGCGCGTGTTCCAGGCGCTCCGCATCGAGGTGAACGACGAGCTGGGCGCCCTCGACGCGCTGCTGCGCGACCTGCCGTGGTGCTTGAGGCCCGGCGCGCGCGTCGCGTTCCTCACCTTCCACTCGGGCGAGGACCGCCGCGTGAAGCGCGCGTTCGCCGCGGGGGAGCGGGAAGGGTTCTACGCCGAGGTCGCGCGAGACGTGATCCGGCCCTCGGCCCGCGAGCGGCGCGACAACCCCCGCTCGCGGGCGGCGAAACTGCGCTGGGCGAAGCGGGCGGGATAGGGGCGGACGCGGGGAGGTCGCCGCAGCCGCACCGCCGAGGCGGCAGACACCGCGCCCGCCCCGTTCCCGCTACTTCGCGTCCACCACCGGCGGGCCCACGTCGCGGTTCACCGGCGGGAGGCTCTTGAGGAAGAGGTAGATCGCGCGCAGGTCCGCCTCGTCCATGCGCTGGTAGCCCTGCCACGGCATGGGAGAGCCCGCGATCAGTCGCCCGGCGCGGAAGCGTGCCACGAAATCGTCCTCGGTCATGGCGCCGAGCTTGCCCGTGGCCGGATCGCTGGTGATGTTGGGCGGCGACCACGAGTGTTTGGGATCGCTCGGCTCGATGAAGTCGGTGGAGCCACCGTAGCGCGGGCCGGTCAGCTCGCCCGTCTCCTCGCTGCGCTGGGTGTGGCACGCCCAGCACAGGGCGACCGACTCGGCGAGGTAGCGGCCGTTCTCGAGCGTGGCCCCGCGCGGGCTCGTCTTGGGCGGCGTGGAGGACGGGCCGACCGGGTTCGCCAGCACCGTCGCCTTCACCACCTTGCCGAGCAGCGAGTACTCGTGCGCCGGCACCATGTTGTGCACCGGCGGCTGCGTGCGCAGGTAGGACACGACCGCGAGGAGGTCCTCGTCGGAGAGCCCCTGCATTTCCATGAAGGGCAGCAGCGCGCGGCCGTCGGAGCCCACGCCGTTGCGCAGGGCGCGCGCGATCGCGCCGTCGGAGAAGCCACCGATGCCCGTCTCGCGGTCGGACGTGATGTTGCGCGCGCGGATCTTGCCGGGCGGGAGGTCCCAGGTGTAGCCACCGCTCAGCGGGACGTCCTCGCCAGCCATGAGGGCTTCGAACTGCGAGGGATCGCCGTGGCACTGGGCGCAGTTCACGACGTCCCGCACCACGTAGCGGCCGCGCTCGATCACCGCCGAGTCCGCGCTCGCCGCGATCTCGGGGTAGGGGGCGTCGAACTTGAGGTTCTGGCGCGCGGCGACGTAGATCGCGCCGCCCACGAACAGGATCACGACCAGCACCAGCAGACCGAAGGCGAGCTTCCGAATCACGTGCGAATCCTCCACGCGGGTTTTCCTCGCGGCAGCGAGAAGAATCGTTGACCGAGGGTGAATCGCCGCATAACCTAAGCGCTCGCACCTGAGCCCGCTAGGGGATTCAGGGTCTTTCGTCGGTCACGCCATGGATAGCCGCATCTCGCCGACTTCCCCCACACCGGAGTGCTGCCATGCCGCGTTTGCGAATCCGCCCCATCCTCCGTTCCGTCATCGCCCTCGCCCTGCTCGGAGTCGCCGGGTCGTCCGGCCGCCCGGCCCATGCCGCGGGCAGCGTCGGCGACCTCTACGTGACGAGCGACGCCTCGAACCTGGTCCGCGCCTACACCGGCACCGGAGGCTCCTACCTGGGCGTCTTCACCGCGTCGGCGCTGGGCGTGGGCCAGCTCGCCATCCACTTCGGCGCGGCCAACAACCGCGTGCTCGTGGGGCACTTCAGCGGCGGCGTGGACGAGTTCGACGCCTCCACCGGCGCCTACATCAAGACCTTCGCCCCGGGCGGCGGCCTGCAGTGGGCCGGCCTCTACGCCCCGAGCGGCAACGTCCTGATCGGGTCGCAGACCACGAACGACATTCGCGTGTACGACCCGGCCACCGCCGCGTACCTGTACACGCTGTGCTCGTTCCCGGGGCCTTCGGACATGACCATTGGCCCGAACGGCCGCCTCTACGCGTGCTCCTACACCGACAGCATGGTGGCCGAGATCGATCCCGTCACCGGGACGATCTACAGCTCGTGGACCACGGTCAACGGCGATCGCCCCAACGATGTCGCGTTCCTGCCCGGCGGCAACATCCTCGTCACCGTGATGGGCTGGAACGTCTGCCGCGTCTACGATCCCTCGTACAACCTGCTCACCAGCTTCTCCGGCACCGGCTGGAACCGCCCGCACGGCGTGGTGATCAGCCCCTACACCGGGCGGATCCTCATCGCCGACGGCGTCACGACGCAGGTGCACGAGTTCGATCCCATCACCTTTGCCGAGACCAACCCCGCGTTCCTCTCACCCAACCCCGGCGACAAGATCGTGGACCTCGAGTTCCGCCCCGACCAGGCGAC
>CAZIVR010000163.1:0-5558 GCA_964542745.1 uncultured bacterium | reverse complement strand
GGCGGCCGCGCCGGCGGCCCCGGCCCGGCCGCGCGTGGCGCGCGACCCGGCCGAGGCGCACCTGCTGCGCGCCCTGCTCCACGCGCCCGAGGCGGTCGAGCCCGCGCGCGAGCAGGTGGGGCCCGAGGACTTTCACGACCCGGAATGCGCGGCGCTGGCGAAGCGGCTGTGGGAGGAGGGCGCGGCGCTGCCCGAGGACGGACCCGAAGCCGCGCTGGCGCGCGAGCTGGCCTCCGACGGGCGCGAGCTGGACTGGCTCGAGGAGGCGCGCGGCGCGGTGCGGGTGATGGTGCAGCGCCGGCTGCGGGAGGCGCTTCACGACCGCCAGCGGCGGCTGCGGGAAGCCGTGGCGCCCGAGGAATCGGCGCGCCTGATGGAAGACATCGGACAAATCGCCCGGTCGCTTCGCGACTGGGGCGCGACGGGATAACGAATCGGAACCGAGGCGGACCGGCACGACGCCGGTCCGGCCCGCACATCCACGAGAGGCACGAGCGATGGCGGCAGCAGCGAAGGCGAAGGTGACGAAGCAGCAGGCCAAGTCGGAACAGCGGCGGCGGCTCGACGAGATCAAGTCGGTCGCGCTCCGGCAGGGCTACATCACCGAGGACCAGGTGGTGGGCATGCTCGACGACGAGCTCGATCCCGAGGTGCAGGTGGACCAGATGGAAGAGATCCACTCCATGCTGGGCACCATGCACATCGAGGTGTTCGCGAGCGAGGAGGAGGCGGCCGAGCGCCTGAAGAAGCTGCGCAAGCTCGAGGACCGGAAGTCCCCGGTCTCCTCGAAGGCGGTGCCGCAGCAGCCGGTGCGCTACGACGACCCGGTGCGCATGTACCTGCGCGAGATGGGGCGCGTGCCGCTGCTCACGCGCGAGGGCGAGGTCGAGATCGCCCGCCGCATCGAGGCAGGCGAGCGCCAGGTGGTGTCGGCGCTGTTCCGCGCCGAGCCGTCGGTGCGCGAGATCCGCGGGCTCCTCAAGAAGCTCAAGGAGGGGCTGCTCAAGATCGAGGACTTCATCAAGGTGGACGCCGAGGCCGCCACCGAGCAGGCGCTCAAGAAGGAGCGCCAGCGCGCGGTGCGCATCCTCGAGCGCGTGTTCGTGCTCCAGAAGCGCTTCAACGACCAGCTCGAGAAGCAGGAAGTGCGCATGCCCGAGAAGCAGCGCTCGAACGTGCACGCGAACTTCGCGAAGGTCGAGGCCGAGCTGACCCAGGAGATGCACAAGCTCTCCATGAACCCGCGCATGGTCGAGGGCCTCGCCGCGCCGGTGAAGGCGCTGGCGGCCCGGGCGCTGGAGCTCGACGAGGAGATGGCGGCGCTCGAACGGCGCTACGGCCACGGCATGGACGAGATGAGCGCGTTCTCGCGGCGGCTCAAGCGCGGTCCCAAGGAGCTGCGCGCGGTGCGCCGCGACTCCGGACTCCAGCCCAACCAGATCGCGGAGTTCCAGAACCGGCTCAAGGAGCTCAAGAAGCAGGCGCGCGACCTCGAGGTCGAGTCCAAGATGACGGTGGACCACCTGCTCGAGCTGCACCGGCAGATCCGCGACGGCGAACGCGCCACCGCCCAGGCCAAGAAGGAGATGATCGAGGCCAACGTGCGCCTCGTGATCTCGATCGCCAAGCGCTACACCAACCGCGGCCTCGAATTCCTCGACCTGATCCAGGAGGGGAACTCGGGACTGATGCGCGCGGTGGACAAGTTCGACTACACCAAGGGCTACAAGTTCTCGACCTACGCCACGTGGTGGATCCGGCAGGCCATCACCCGCGCGATCGCCGACCAGGCGCGAACCATCCGCGTGCCGGTGCACATGATCGAGCACATCAACCGCGTGGTGCGCGTGTCGCGGCGGCTGGTCCAGGAGCTGGGCCGCGAGCCGACGCCCGAGGAGATCGCGGAGCGGCTCGAGCTGCCGGTGGACAAGGTGAAGAGCATCCTCAAGGCCGCGCAGGAGCCGATCTCGCTCGACCGCCCGATCGGCGAGGACGACGACTCCAACCTCGGCGACTTCATCGAGGACACCAGCGTGGTGAGCCCCGCGCACTCGGCGGCGAGCGCCATGCTGCGCGACGAGGTGGGGGAGGTGCTGCGCACGCTCACGCCCCGCGAGGCCAAGGTGATCCGGCTCCGGTTCGGGCTCACCGAGGACGGCGCCCAGCGCACGCTCGAGGAGGTGGGGGCGTTCTTCAACGTCACCCGGGAGCGCATCCGCCAGATCGAGGCCAAGGCGCTGCGCAAGCTCCGCCACCCGACGCGCTCGCGGCGGCTCAAGGCGTACACGGAACTGCTCTAGGCCCGACCGGAAACGCCGCGCGGGGAGCGCCCCGCCGCGGCGTGCCGGCCGGGTTCGCCCACTCCCCGATTTGACACTCCCCCGGGCCGCTGATAGAAACACCCGGCTTTTCTAGGCGCAGTGACGCTGCGTGCCCTCGCTGGGCCCATAGCTCAGCGGTCCAGAGCGGCCGGCTCATAACCGGCAAGACCCTGGTTCGAATCCAGGTGGGCCCAGGGAGCGTCAATCGCGGGCGGCCCCCCGGGCCCCCGCACCGGCGCCCGAGCTTCGGGCGGATAGCTCAGCTGGTAGAGCACCTGGATCACAACCAGGGGGTCACAGGTTCGAGTCCTGTTCCGCCCACCATTTTCGCGCGTGAGGCGCGGCCCACGGCGGGCGCCGCCGCGGAGGCACCACGCATGAACCGAAATCGTCGAGCCCCGGCGGATCGAGCCCGCGCCCCGCGGCGCGGCCGCCCGTGCGCGGTCGCGTTCCCCCGCGGCGGGGATGTCCGGTCGGACATCCCCGCTTTTTCTTTGGGGGACGCGCGGTGAGCGACGAGATCGACCGCCTGTGGGAACTGCGGGGCCTCGACGAGCGGCTCGTCGAGGCGCGCGGGGCGCTCACCCGCTTTCCGGAGCAGCGCCGGGAGCTCGAGGCGCGCGCGGCCGAGGAGCGCGCCAAGCTCGAGGCGATCCAGGCGCGCATCGCCGACGCGCAGAAGCTGCGCCGCGAGCTGGAGCGCGAGGCGGAGGCCTGCACCGAGCAGGAACGGAAGTTCGCCTCGCAACTCCCGATGGTGAAGAAGAACGAGGAGTACCAGGCCCTGCTCCACGAGATCGCGGGCGCCAAGGCGAGGCGCTCCGAGATCGAGACCCGCGTCCTGATGCAGATGGATGCCGAGGAGGCGCTCGCCGCGGAGAAGCCGGTGGTGGAGCGCGCCCTCAAGGCGGCCGTGGCGGAGCTCGACGGGCGGCGCGGCGAGATCGACGCGGCCGAGCGGGCCGCCGAGGCGCGCGTCGCGGAGATCCAGGCGGCGCGCGAGGCGCAGCTCGAGCCGATCGCGGCGGGCACGCGCGCCCGCTACGAGCGCGTGCACCAGTCGCGGGCCGGGGTCGCGGTGGTGGCGATCCTGAAGGGCGCGTGCGGCGGGTGCTACCGGGCCCAGCCGCCGCAGACGCTGCAGGAGGCGCGCAAGCGCGACCGGGTCATCGTGTGCGAGGGCTGCGGCCGCCTGCTGGTCTGGCCTCCCGACGGAGCCTGACGCCGCCGTGAACGCTCCCGGGCGGCGGGAGCTCCATCCCGCGATCCGCGCCCGCCGGCTGGCGGTGGTGCTCGCGGGGGGCGGCGCGCTCGGGGCCTACGAGGTCGGCGTGCTGCGCGTCCTCGAGTCGGTCGGGATCCGGCCCGCCACGCTCGCCGGCGTTTCGGTGGGGGCGATCAACGCGGTGGCGTGGCTCGCCCACGGGTTCCGCACCCGGCCTCTCGAGCGCGTGTGGGGCACCCTGCGGGCCTCGCAGCTCGGGCTGCGGTGGACCGCGCTCATGCTGCGGGGGATCGGCGGACTGGTGGCGTCGCTCGCGCTCGCCGAGGTGGTGCTCACGCTCATGAGCTCCCAGGAACTCAGCGCGGCGCGGCTGTTCCGGCGCCGCGTCGGCGCGCACGCCGACGTCCAGTCGGTGCTCCTCGACGTCACGGCCTGGCTCCTGATCGCCCTCGCGGGCGTGATCCTCCTGCTGCTCGCCCGGCCCGCCGACCGGTGGGTGACGCGGGTGGGAGGGCAGCTCGAGAGCCGGCGCGCCCGCCGCTGGCTCGGCCGCGGGCTGATCGCCGCCACGGCGCTCCACCTGCTCACCCTGGGGTTCGCGGTGCCCTGGCCCCACCGCTTCAGCGCCACCCTGATCCTGGTGGGCGCCCTGGCGTGGTTCTTCGGACGGGCGGGACGCCCCGGCGATCTCGCGCGGCGCGCGATGATGCGGCTGCTCCCCGAGACGCGCGGCCGGGGCATCTGGCCGACGCGGCCCCGGCGGCAGGTCATCGACCGGCTGGTCGAGGAAGGGGATCCGGGGCGGCTGCTGTCGCCCGACACCCATCTCGTGATCAGCGCCTGCGACCTGCAGAGCGGGAAACTCGTCCACTTCCTCAACTGGCAGGATCCCAGCCCGCACTTCCTCGCGCGGGTCGAGGAGTCGCTGGGCGAGGCGATCCCGCTGCGCCAGCCTCCGGACCTGCTGCGCGCGGCGCTGGCGTCCTCGGCGATTCCGCTGGTCTACGAGCCGGTGCGGCTCTTCGGCCGCGACTACGTGGACGCCGGACCGTTCTCGAACCAGCCGATCCACGTGGCGCTCGCCGACGGCGCCGAGTCGGTGCTGGTGGTGCTGCTCACGCCGAGCGGGGGCCTGTCGCCGTGGGGGCATGATCCGCACCTGATGGAGATGGGCGGGCGCCTGATCGAGCTGTCGAGCTGGAGGGAGCTGAAGAGCGAGCTGCGCGGGCTGCCCGCCGAGTGGACGCGCGAGCCGGAGACTCCGGAAGGCCCGCCGGCGCGCATCTGCGTGGTGGAGCCCGAGACGCCGCTCCCCGGCGGGGTGCTCGGATTCGATCCCGCGACCGCCGCGCAGCTCATGGACCGCGGGGAGGCCGACGCGTGGCGGGCGCTCGAACGCGCCGGATGGTTCGCGCCGTCCCCGGCCGCGGGTTGATCGCGCGGCCCGGGCGAGGGTACAGTTCACCCGTGCCCGACCCTCGACCCACGTTCTGGAGGCTCCGCTGCGACGGCGGATCCCGCGGCAACCCGGGCCCCGCGGCCTTCGGGTACGTGCTCCAGGACCCGGCCGGGGCCGAGCGCGAGGCGCGCGGCGAGTACGTCGGGACCGCCACCAACAACGTCGCCGAGTACCGCAGCCTGATCGCCGGCCTCGAGGCGGCCGCGGCCCTCGGGGTGACGGCGCTCGAAGTGAACATGGATTCCGAGCTGGTGGTGCGGCAGATGACCGGGAAATACCGCGTGAAGCACGAGGGGCTCAAGCCCCTCCACGCGGAGGCGCGCCGCGCCGCGGCCCGCATTCCGGACATTCGATGGGTTTCGGTCCGTCGCGAGGCCAACGCGCGCGCGGACCAGCTGGTCAACGAAGCGCTGGATCGTATCCTGGGTTCCGAGTCTCCCAGGTGATCGCGGGTGAGGACTCGACGCTGCCGCTTTGCGGTGGCCCGGAGACTCGCCTGAGGAAAGTCCGAACTCCACAGGGCAGGGTGCTGGGTAACTCCCAGGGGGCGCGA
>CAZIVR010000162.1:0-5870 GCA_964542745.1 uncultured bacterium | reverse complement strand
CAAGGGCGACGTGATCGACATCGGCGTGCTCCGCACCACCATCATGGAGTGCGGCGAGTGGATGAAGGGCGACGTGTACACCGGGCGCGTGGTGCGGGTCGCCAACAGCTTCGTCTTCAAGGAGCCGGTCTACAACTACTCGGGCGACTTCCCGTTCCTGTGGGACCAGATCGTGATCCCGGTGAAATACGGGAGCGACCGCGCCATGGCGCGCGCCCTGATCGAGCGGGTCGCCGCCGAGGTGCTCGGGGAGCACGCGGCGGAAACCGCCGTCGCGTGGCGCGAGTTCACCGAGCGCTTCCGCGTCGAGGACACGCCGCTCGAACCGGTGGTCACCATGGTGGCCAACGACAACTGGATCGAGTACACGCTCCGCTACGCGATCCACTACCGGTCGCGCCGGGGGAGCAAGGACCTGCTGTTCTCGCGGCTGCTCGACGAGATGGACAAGACCGGGGGCAAGGTCGCGATCGCCTCCGCGACGTTCCACCTGGTCGAGGCGCCGCCGATCGAGGTGCGGATCCGGCCCTGACGGCCGCGCCCGGCGCCCGCGGGCGCGCCGGGCCCGCTACTCGACGGTGCGCGTCGTGGCTTCGAGCGACGCGAGCTTCCAGTCCCCGCCCCGCGACTCGAACGTGACGCGGTAGGCCTCGCGCTCGCCGCGGAACAGGACCATCTCGCGAGCGTTCTCGGCGGTGGAGGGCGCCACGCGCCACAGCCCGCGCGCCTGGTGCCAGTCCAGCCGGCGCGCCTCGTCCCACAGCGCGCCGTCGGCCAGCACCTCGAAGCCCGCCTGCCGGTCGTTGGCCTCGAGCGCGTTCACGAAGCGCACGACGCTCGCGTAGGCCGAGGGCACCGGCTGCGAGGACTCGCGCGCGAAACCCGACTCGGTCCAGCGGAAGCGGTGCAGCGTGTAGGCGTGCGGGCAGGCCGCGCACTCGGTGAAGCCGCGGGCCGGGCGGTAGGTGCGCGCGCGCAGCTCGAAGCTGGTGTCGGCGCGCGCGAACTCGCCGCTCCCCGCGCCGCCGAGGGAGTCGGAGCCCAGGGTCTGGGCGAGCGCGTAGGAGCCCCCCGGACCCGCCTTCCAGGCGAAGGCGATCGGCAGGCCGCCGGTCGCGCCGCGGCGCGTGAACAGCGCCGCCACCCCCGCGGGAGCGCCCGGGCCGTCGCGGGCCACCATCTCCACGAGGCGCAGGTCGCGCCCCTCGAGCGCCTGCATCCGCACGGCCTTCCCGGCGGACCAGTAGAGCCACGGCCACGAGCCGTGCTCGGGATCCGAGCGCGAGAAGAGGTTGACGAGCATCGCGTTCCCCGAGGCCCCGACCTCGGCCCCGATCGCGAGCGAATCGAGGAGCGCGCGCGACCGGCCCTCCCACTCGGAGACCGGCAGCGGGCGGATCACGCCGAGCAGCGCCTCGGCGGTGAGCCGGGCCGCCTCCTCGCCTCCGCCGCGCTCCCAGCCGCGCACCGCGGCTTCGGTCGCGGCGCGCACCGAATCCCGCGACGCGGTCGCGGTGCTGTCGGGAGGAAGCGGCTTGAAGCGGGGGCTCCGCTGGCAACCCGCGAGCCCCGCCACGACCAGCGCCGCCAGGACGAGCGATGGAGCTCGTGCCCGCAGCGCCGCGGCGGCGCGGGTCAGCGGGCGCCGACCGCCGAGCGGTCCTCGACCCAGTCCTGGATGATCCATCGCCCGTCCTTGACGACGAAGTGCACGACCCAGCTTCTCGCTTCGTTCCCTTCGCCGTGGCGCACCACGATCCAGTGCGGCCACGTCTCGTCCTTCTCGACGCCGGTCACCCGCCACGCCCCGGGGCCGTCCACGCGGTTCCAGCCGAGCGCGATCGCCTGGGCGACGCGGGCCGGGTCGGCGACCAGGCGCGCGGCGGCGGCGCGGTTGCCCTCGCGCAGGTAGCGGGTGAAGGCCACGAAGTTCGCGAACGCGGTCGGGACGATGCGGCTCTCCACCACTTCGAAGCCCCGCTCGCGCTCGGCCCACGTGCGCTCGGTGATCAGCGACGGGCAATCCTCGCACACCCGGAACGTCGAGTCCTGCGCCGCGCGCGTCCAGGTGACCAGCTCCGGGATGCCGTCGTTGTTGAGGTCGGCGAAGGCCGCGTCGCCGCGGCCGCCGAGATCCGGCCCCTGCCCCGGGTACTGGTCCGCGGTCCAGAACAGCCCGTTGGAGGAGAGCCGCATGAGCGAGAACTCGACCGGCAGCGAGTGGTTGCGCGCGTTCTCGACGATGCCCCAGCTGTAGGGCTTCGTCTCGTAGCGGGTGCGCCACACGCGCATCGAGAGCCCGCGGCCCGACGTGAAGCGCACCCCCTGGTAGCGCAGGTCGTGGCCCTGGAACCAGTAGAGGAATCCGGCCACGTCCGCGCTCGGGCGGAACGGGTTCCTCACCATCACCAGCGCGAAGTAGGGAAGCAGCGGGTCCATCGCCACCTCGGTGTCGAGCCCGAGGGAGTCGAGCACCGGCTCGATCGCGTGGGCCTGCGACAGGTTGCCGCGCCCGAGCGCGCGCAGCAGGTCGCGCCCCATGCGGCCCACCTGCTGGTAGGCGAGGAAGTTGGTGCCGCCGAGGCTGTCGCCGGTGTTGGCCCGGAACCAGGCGCGCGCCTGCGTGGCCCACGCCGAGAGCGAGTCGGCGCTGGCCGGCGTCCACGGCTTCACGCGCGAGGCGGCCCCCGAGCCGTGCGGGAGCGCGGCGAGCGCGGCCACCGCGGCGAGCAGCGCCGCGAGCAGCGCGGCCGCCGCGCGCGACGCGCGCGGCCGGGCCGTGGCGGCGGCGGAAGCTGGGCGGAGGCGCGCGAATCGGGTCATGAGGGGCTAAGGGAACGGACGAGGCGCCCGGTCGTCAAGGCAGATTGGACAGCTCGGGGCGTGGAGGCGTCCGGAAGTAGTGAATCTTGAGGTAGGGATGGAACGACGCGTCCGTGAGCCGCGGCGTCGCGTAGGCGAGGCGCGAGGTGGAGACGAACTCGTAGCCGAAGAACCCGCCGCGCCGGGCGGTGGCCTCGACGTGCGAGGCAAGCAGGTCCGACATGTAGATGATGCGGCGGTCCGACTCCTGCCGCCCGGTCGCCACCGCCTGGTCCTGCACCGGCAGGAGTTCGCGGAGCTGCGCGGTGGGGCGGCACGGGAGCGGCCAGCCGATCTTCGACGACCACAGGGTCATCGTGGTGGTGGCGAGGCGCGAGACGTAGTGGGGGAAGGTGTAGACCTCGAGCCGGGCCTCGGCCACGCGCGCGCCCGCGGGAAGCGCGGTGAGGGGGAACGTCATCCAGCCCTGCGTGCCGCCGGTCGAGACCACCGAGTCGCTCGAGCAGAACTGGTACGGGTGGATGTTGCTGACGCCGGCGATGATGTAGTTGAAGCCGTAGTCCTGCCCGCGCACCAGCACCGAATCGAGCGGCAGCCCCAGGGGCAGCGTGCGGAACGAGCGCACCGGACCGTCGTGCCGCTCCCCGGTCGCAGCGTTCACGACCGTGATCGCCCAGTAGATCGAGGAACCGAGCGGCCAGCGCTGCGTCGGGAGCCAGCGGGCCGCACCCGTGGTCGCGGTCGGGGAACCCGCGCGAACGGCGATCGCGGCCGAATCCGTTCCCGCCCACAACTGGTAGCTGATCGCCCCCACGCCCACCTCGGTCGAGTCCCAGGAAAGCATCGCGAACGGCGACTCGTTGGCGTCGCCGGGCTGCGGGCGCGGGCGCGTGGGCCGCCGCGTGCTGTTGGTGGTGAACTGGAAGAACCAGCCGTGGGACCCGAGCGCCACGCCTTCGGCGGTGCGCACCCCCGCGCTCAGCTCGACCGTGTAGGTGCGCCGCAGCTGCAGCAGCGCCTGCGGGTGGACGCGCAGCCGCCGCGCCGCCCCGTCCCACGAGAGCAGGATCGGGACGCGCTGCGTGTCGAGCTTGAGGAAGACGTTGGAGGTGGTGAGGGTCGCGGGGTCGAGCGGCTCGGCGAAGTCCACCGAGATCGGCGTGTCGTAGAGCACGCCGGCCGCGCGCGCCGCCGGCTCGGTCGCCACCACCGCCGGGGGCACCGGCTCGACCGGCTGCACCGGGCGGGGCGTGGAGCCGCAGCCCGCGAGGAGCGCCGCGGCGAGGACGGGCAGCGCGCGGCGGAGGACCTGGGCGTGCGACGGGCGAGTGGGTCTCAGAGGCGAGGGCATGGGCTCCGGATCGAGGCGGGGATGCGCGCACCATGATACGGGCGGGGCTCCGCGATTCGCCACCGCGATCCGGCACCGCGATTGACCGCCGCGAGATCGCTCCCCTACGGTCGCGGCCATGTGCACGCTCGTTTTCGGGCTCGGCGTGGCGGGCGAGGGAAGCCTGCTGCTCGCGGCCAATCGCGACGAGGACCCGGCGCGGCCGGCCGCGCCGCCCGCGTCGCTGCGCGCCACTCCCCCGCTCGCGGGCGGACGCGACCTCGTGGCGGGCGGCACCTGGCTCGCGATCCGCGAGGACCGCAGCGTGGTGGCGGTGCTCAACCGGCGGCCCGCGATGGGCGGCGATCCGGGGGGCGCGGGCGCGACCGGCGCCGGCCCGGCAACCGCCGCGCGCCGCGCCCCCTCGCGCGGACTGCTCGCGCTCTCGGCCGCCGCGGCCGGAGCCGGATCGCCCGCCGAATGCGCCGCCGCCGCGCGGCTGCTGCTCGCCGCCGACCCCTACGCGCCCTGCTCGCTGGTGGTGGCGGGGCCCCGGGCCGCCTGCGTCGTGAACCACCGCGCGCCCGGGAGCACCGACGTGGTCGAGGCGGCGCCCGGCTGGCACGTCGTCACCCACGAGGACCTCGACGACCCGGACGAACCGCGCACCGCGTGGCTCGTCCGGGAACTCCGCGGCTTCCGCCCGCATTCGGCGGAGGCGGGCCTCGATCACCTCGGCGCGCTGCTCGCGCGGCACGACGGCGGCTCGCCGCCCGTGTGCCTGCACGAGGGGCGCATGGTCACCGTCTCCACCGCCCGCGTGGCGCTCGGCGCGGGCGGGCCGCGCTACCTTCACGGCGAGGGCCCGGCGTGCCGGGCGACCCTCGCCGACTTCACGCACCTGATCGCGCCCGCCGCGGCGCCCCGGAGGAACTCATGAAGCTCAAGGACCGCGTGGCTCTCGTCACCGGCTCGAGCCAGGGACTCGGTCTCGAGATCGCCCGGCACCTCGCCGGCGAGGGCGCCGCCGTGTCGCTCGTGGCGCGCGCCGGATCGAAGCTCGACGAGGCCGTCGCCTCGCTCACCGCCTCGGGCGCCCGTGCGATCGCCGCCCCCGCCGACGTGACGAACGAGGCCGAGGTCGAGGCGGCCGTCCGGCGCACCGTCGAGACGCTCGGCCGCCTCGACATCCTCGTGCTCAACGCCGGGACGTGGCAGGGCGCGCCGATCGTCGAGACCACCGAAGCCGCGTGGGACGCCCTGCTCGATCTCAACCTCAAGGGCGCGTTCCTCGCCTTGAAGCACGGCGCGCGCGCCATGGGCGAGCGCGGCGGCACCGTGATCGGCATCGCCTCGCTCGGGGCGCTGGTGGGCCAGCCCGGATCGGCCGCCTACGCCGCCAGCAAGTGGGGCCTGCGCGGGCTGCTGGAGTCCGCCGCGCTCGAGCTCAAGCCGAAGCACGTCCGCGTGAGCATCGTGTACCCCCACAACATCAACTCGGCGGGACGCGACATCGCGCCCGGCAGCGACGAGCGCGACCGCAACCTCGAAACCGCCGACATCGCCGGCATGGTCCACTGGATCTGTTGCGCCCCCGAGCACGTGAGCGTCGGCAACGTCACGGTGTGGCCGGTGCACGCGGGGATCAAGGGGCAGTTGTAGCGGGGCCGTTCACCAGAATCGTCTCCCCGATCGCCCGGATAGGCGCTACGATGCG
>CAZIVR010000161.1:0-5886 GCA_964542745.1 uncultured bacterium | reverse complement strand
CGCCCGACGGAGCCTCCGCGGCCGCGCCCTCGGCGGGCGCCGCGGCGGCGCGGCGCGGCGGCGGGCCCTCGGAGGCGCGCGACTCGGCGCCCTCGAGCCGCAGCCGGACCTTGCCCTGGCGGGGCTCGATCACCTCGACGCGCACCTGCTGCCCCACCGTGAACGCGGTGGCGAGATCGGCGCCGCGCGCTTGCCCCGACTCCTCGTGCGGGATCATGCCGGTCACGCGCGAGCCATAGTCGGGCAGGTCCACGAACACGCCGAACGGCTTGACCCCGGCGACCACGCCGTCGGCGGTCTCGCCGGGCTGCGGCATCCTCCGCTCGGCGGCGGCTCCTCCGAGCGCCTCGCGGATCGAGAGCGAGATGCGGCGCTTCTCGGGCTCCACCGTGCGCACCACCGCCTCGACGGACTGGCCGGGGGACAGCACTTCCTTGACGTGGCCGACGCGATGCGCGGCGACCTCGGACACGTGCACCAGCCCGTCCACGCCGGGCGCGAGCGCGACGAACGCGCCGAAATCGGTGAGCCGCGCGACCGTGCCCTCGACGCGCTGGCCGGCGGCGAATCGCGTCTCGATCCCGTCCCACGGGTCCGGGGTGGCGGCCTTGATCGAGAGGGCGATGCGGGTCTTGCCCTCCTTCCCCGCCTCGATCTTCAGCACCCGCACGCGCACCCGGTCGCCCTTCTTGAGGGCGTGGCTGGGATGGCCGATGCGCTCGTGCGCGATTTCGGAAACGTGCACCAGCCCGTCCACGCCGCCGAGGTCCACGAACGCGCCGAACGGCTCGAGGCGCTCCACGGTGCCTTCGCGCTCGTCGCCGACCTGCAGGGTCTCCAGCAGCTGGCGGCCCTTCTCGGCGTCCGCGCGGCGCAGCAGCTGCCGGCGCGACACCACGGCGCCCGCGCGCCCGTCCTTCACCTCGGTGACGAGGAACTCGAGCGACTTGCCCACGTAGACCTTGGGGTCGCTGCAGAAGCCGGACTCGATCTGGGACATCGGGCAAAAGCCGCGCACGCCGCCCAGGTCCACGCTCAGGCCCCCGGCGTTCACGGCCGTGACCCGGCCGCTCACGGGCACGCCGGCGGCGCGCGCGTCCCGCAGCTTCTGGAGCGCCGCGCTCGACTTCGACTTCATGACCGGGCCCAGCGTCACCGGGTCGCCGGCCTCGATCACGAACAGGTCGAGCGCGTCGCCGACCGCCACCTTGAGCGCCCCGGCCTCGTCCTTGAAGTGACGGGCCTCGGCCACGCCCTCGGCCCGGCCGCCGTAGTCGAGGATCAGGTTCGGGTCGCCGATCGTGACCACCCGGGCCTTGACCTTCTGCCCGACGCGCACGGCGTGCGAGGCGGCGGCGGCCTTGTCGGCCGCGCCGGCCGACTTCTCGTGCACCTCGAGGGCGCGCGCGAACTCCTTCGAAGAAGAGGGCTCGTCTTCGGCGCCGGCGGGGGGAGAAGCGTCGGCGGACGGAGCGCCGGGCTGGATTGGGTCCGGACCGGGCTCGTCCGGCTGCTTCGACTCGATTTCCATAGCGGGCCGTGACGATACCGCGAAACGGCATGCGCGGCCAAGTCCGCATCCGCACGGGGCGGGCCCGGCCGCCGGGCCCCCCCGGCGCGACCGCCGCGGCACCCTCCGCGGCGGTCGCGTCCGGAACGGGCGGGGCGGCCGGAAAACCGCGCGAACCGCTCAAGTTCCCGCCGCGCTTCACCGATACCCGTGTTGCCCTCCGAAGTCCGGCGATCCACACGCTCCCTTCCCGTTCCGGGTCGGGAGGGGGAGATCGCTTTGGATCCGACGATCGGGGAACAGCGGCCGACGGTCACCGCGATTCTCGTCGCGGCCGGGGTCGTGACCGACGAGCAGATCGCCGCGGGCCTCTCCCGCCAGCGCGAGACCGGCCGCCGGATCGGCGAGTGCCTGGTCGAGCTCGGCATCGCCTCGGAGGAGGACATCGCCTGGGCGCTCGCACGCCAGCTCGGCCTCTCCTTCATGGACGTGCGCGGCGAGATCCTCGACGAGGACCTCCTCCGCGCGTTTCCCGAGCCGCTCATGCGCCGGCTCCAGTTCGTTCCGATCGTCCGGACCGACGAGCAGGTGGTCGTCGCGGCGGCCGACCCCACCGACGCCGAGGCGCTGCGCGAGATCGAGCAGGTGGCCGGCGTTCGCGTGGACTGCGTGTCGGCGACCGCCGGGGCGATCGACCGTGCCCTCGACGAACGCCTCGGCACCCATCACGCGCGGCGGCCGCGCGCGGCGGCGCCCGAGCCCGGGGCCCACTTCGACATCGTCTGGGAACGCTCGGGCGAGACCTTCCTCCAGTTCCACCTGACCCGGGCCCTGCGCGCGGGCGCCAACGAAGTGCACTTCGTGCTCGCGGGCGGGTCGCTCAACGTGTTCCACCGCGTCGGCACCCAGATCGGTCCGGCGCACCAGGAGCCCGCCGACGTGGTGGACGTGCTGTCGGGACGGCTCGAGGCGATGGGCATGCCGCCCGTGACGGAGCAGGAGTGCCACCACACCTGCTCGGGGATGGTCCGCCTCGACGATCGCGAGCGGCCGATCCACGCCTCGCGCCTCGTGAGCCGCGACCGCACCTCGATCACGATCCGCCTGCTGCGCGACCCGGACGACCGCTCCCGGCTCGATCAGCTCGGGCTCGAGCCGCTGGATCTCGCGCGCCTGCGCGGGCTCGCCACCGAGCCTCACGGGCTGGTGCTGGTGTGCGGCCCCACGGGCTCGGGCTGCAGCACCACGCTCGCCGCGCTGCTCGCGGAACTCCCCACCGAAGAACGGCGCTGGCTGGTGTTCGCGCGCGACCAGCGGCGCTGGCCGCAGGTGCCGGGCCTCGTGGACGTGATCACCGGTCCCCCGGTTCGCCGGTGGCGCGAGGTGGCGGTGGCGCACGGGGCCGACGGGCTGGTGCTCGACGGCGGCCTCCGCGGCGCGAACGTGCGCGGCGTCCTCGGCAGCGCGAGCCACGGCCGGTGGGTGCTGGCCCGGACCGACTGGGAGGACACGTTCTCGATGATCGAGTGGCTGGACCGGCACCCGCGGGGCCGCGTCATGCTGGCGCGCCGGCTGCGCGCCGTGATCCAGCAGCGGCTGGTGGCCACGCCGCCCGCCCCCGGGGAGCCCGCCGGCCGGCGCCCGGTCTTCGAGGTGCTGTTCGCCACCGACGCGCTGCGCGCGGCGATCCGGCAGGGCGCCACGGCCGGCCAGCTCGGCGCGCTGGCGGCGGCCGACGGATTCCGGCCGCTCGCCGAGCGCATCCGCGCCGGCGTGGACTCGGGAGCGCTCGACCGGGGCGACGCGGAAAGGGCGATGGGCTGATGGCACTCGACCTCACCGCGATCCTCGCCTTCGCCAAGGACCAGGGAGCCTCGGACCTCCACATCTCGCCGGGGCTGCCCCCGGTGCTGCGCCTGCGCGGCGAGGTGCGGCCGCTCGACATGCCGCCGCTCAACCCGGACGACACCCGGGTGGCGCTCTACGACCTGCTCAACGACGAGCAGAAGAAGATCTTCGAGGAGCGGCACGACCTCGACTTCGCCTTCGAGATCCCGAACCTGTCGCGCTTCCGCGCCAACCTGCTGATCCAGCGGCTCGGCGTGGGCGGCGTGTTCCGCCTGGTGCCGTCGTCGGTGATGTCGCTCGAGCAGCTCGCGCTGCCGCCGGTGCTCCAGCAGCTCTCGTCGCTCGAGCGCGGGCTGGTGGTGGTGACCGGCCCGACCGGCTCGGGCAAGTCCACCACGCTGGCGGCGATGGTGGACCACATCAACGCCAACGAGCGGCTCCACATCCTCACCATCGAGGACCCGATCGAGTTCGTGCACGTCCCGAAGAAGTCCGTCATCACCCAGCGCGAGGTGGGACCGCACACGCACTCGTTCGGGAACGCCCTGCGCGCCGCGCTGCGCGAGGATCCGGACGTGATCCTGGTCGGCGAGCTGCGCGATCTCGAGACCACCCAGCTCGCCATCACCGCGGCCGAGACCGGGCACCTGGTGTTCGCGACGCTGCACACCAACTCGGCCTCGAAGACCATCGACCGCATCATCGACATCTTCCCTTCGGGGCAGCAGGCGCAGGTGCGCACCATGCTCTCGGAGTCGCTCGAGGGCGTGGTCGCCCAGACGCTGCTGCCGGCCAAGGACGGCAAGGGCCGGGTGGCGGCGCTCGAGGTGCTGGTGGGCGTCCCCGCGCTCCGCAACCTGATCCGCGAGGACAAGACCGCGCAGATCCTCTCGGTGATCCAGACGGGCGCGCAGCACGGCATGATCAGCCTCGACCAGCACCTGCGCGAGCTCGTGATGCAGGGCCGCCTGTCGCGCGACGTGGCGATGAAGCGCTCCTCCAATCCCAAGCTCTTCGAAAGCCCTCCGGGTGCCGGGGGCGCGGCCGGCGCCGCCCCCGGAGCCGCGATCCCGGGCGGCGCGGCCCCCGCGGCGCGGCCGCTCACGGGCGGCCTCAACCCGCGGCCCGCGGCTCCCGAGCCCGCGAAGAAGCCCGGCCTGTTCGGACGCTGACGGCATCGCCGGGCCACCCGCGCCCGGCCCCACACCCCGCGGAGGCACCATGACGCTCGACGACCTGCTGCGCGCGATCCGCGAACGCAAGGGTTCGGACCTCTACCTCACGGCCGACGCGCAGGCGTTGGTGCGGGTGGACGGCTCGACCGTGCCCGTCACCGACGGCCCGTTCTCGGCCGAGCAGGTCGAGGGCCTCATCCGCGCCGCCCTCCCCGCCTCCGAGCAGCAGGAGTTCGATCGCACCCACGAGCTCAACACCGCGCGCATGCTCCCCGGGGTCGGCCGGTTCCGGCTCAACGTGTTCCGGCAGCGCGGCCAGGTGGGACTGGTGGCGCGCATCATCCCGATCCGCTTCCCCACCGCCTCCGAGCTGGGACTGCCGGCCTCGCTGCTCGAGCTGATCATGCAGAAGCGGGGGCTGATCCTCGTGACCGGGGCGACCGGTTCGGGCAAGTCCACGACGCTCGCGGCGCTGATCCACCACCGCAACGTGAACACCCGCGGCCACATCCTCACGATCGAGGACCCGATCGAGTTCGTGCACGACCACCAGGGCTGCGTGGTGACGCAGCGCGAGGTCGGCGTGGACACGGCGAGCTTCCCGGCGGGGCTCAAGAGCGCGCTGCGGCAGGCTCCCGACGTGATCCTGATCGGCGAGATGCGCGACCTCGAGACCGTCGAGGCGGCCCTTCACTTCTCGGAGACCGGGCACCTCGTGCTGGGGACGCTGCACGCCAACAACGCCAACCAGGCGGTGGAGCGATTCCTGAACTTCTTCCCGGGCGAGCTCCACGCCCAGATCTACGGCCAGCTCGCGCTGAACATCCGCGGCATCGTCTCGCAGCGGCTGGTGCCGAAGGCGAGCGGCGAGGGCCGCGTGGCGGCCATCGAGGTGATGCTCAACACCCCGCGCGTCGCCGACCTGATCGCGAAGGGCGAGATCGGCGCGATCAAGAGCGTGATCGAGGACAACGTGCTGGACGGCTCGCAGTCGTTCGACCAGGCCCTGTTCCAGCTCTACCAGCGCGGCGAGATCACGCTCGACGAGGCGATGCGGCAGGCCGACAGCGCCAACAACCTCCGGCTCAGGATCAAGATGTCGTCCGGCGTCGCACCGCCCTCCGACAAGCCGCAGTTCGCGATCAAGGAGAAGGAGATCGACGAGCAGGGCTGGGCGGCGTAGCGGTCGCGGGAGTCCCGACGAGCAGGGCCGGGCGACGCAGCGGTCGCGGTTCGCGCAAATCGCATTTTTCGCTTGACACGATTTCCCGCGTGGGGCGCGTGCGCTCCTGATTCCCCGCGCGGAAGCCGCGCAGGAACGCCTGCGATCCGCGCACGCGCGCTCGTGCCCGC
>CAZIVR010000160.1:0-5887 GCA_964542745.1 uncultured bacterium | reverse complement strand
TGGGCGTCGTGGGAGGCCTGCTGGCGGCCTCGATCGTGGCGTCGCTGATCTGGCCCGAGCGGAAGGCCGCGGGCAAGCCGGGGGACGCGGCCGGGCACTAGGGGGGCGACGTGGCTCCCGCCACGTCCAGGCCCGTCGCCCGGAAAATTCCCGCCCACACTGGCGGCCTCGTGTTCGCTCGTGTTCGAGGGCGCCACGGGGCCATACTCGGACCCCGCATCCTGCGGCCAGTTCCTTGCGAGGGAGTTTCAGTGTTCCGCGCCGGTGCAACGCTGACCGGGGCGGGCGCCGCGGCGCTCGCCCTCGGCATCATGTGGGTTCCATCCGCGACCCAGGCCCACGGAGGCTGGGCCCCCGAGGGCGTGCGCGTCGCCTCGTCGTACGCGGACCGGGCGTTTCCGGTGGCCGCGCCGGACGGCGAGGGGGGCGTCTTCGTGGCGTGGCAGGAATTCGCCCGTATCCGGCTCCAGCGACTGACCGCCGAGGGGATTCCAGCGCCGGGCTGGTCCGCGAGCCATGGCCGGGAGGTGTGCGCGCCGTCCGGCTACGGCGGCTACGAGCAGTCGAGTCCCCGTGCGATTCCCGACGGGGCCGGCGGCGTCTACGTGCTGTGGCACGACGAGCGCGAGACCGGCTGCCGAAGCTCGTGCCTCGGGGAGCCCAAGCAGATCTACGTGCAGCGCTTCGGGCCCGACGGCAGCGTGGCCGAAGGCTGGCCCGCGCTCGGGCGCTCGGTCGGCTCGTGGCTCTCGCGCATGTCGCCCACGCCGGGAGGCACGCGTGGCTACCCGGGCGAGATGAACACCGTGCTCGCGCCCGATGGGCGCGGCGGGCTGCTGGTGGCGTGGGTCGAGCAGTCGCTCCGTGGCAACGCCGAGCCCGGGCTGCGCGTGCAGCGGGTGGGCCCGCGCGGCGACCTGCTGTGGGGCGAGCGCGGTGTGCGCGTGACGTCGCCCCCCGCGGCGGCGCGTTTCCCGAGCGTGGTGGCCGAGCGCGCCGGCGGGGCGCTGGTGGTGTGGCAGGACGAGCGCGACCCGCGTGGCCCGCGCCTCTTCGCCCAGCGCGTCTCGGCGGCGGGTGAACCGCTGCTCGCCAGGAACGGCGTGCCCGCCACCTCGGGCGCGCTCTCGAACGAGCGCTTCCCCCGCATGCTGGCGCAGGCGCCGGATGGGGCCCTGCTGGTCTGGGAGGCCGATGCGGGCCCCGGCGCGCGCGGCCTGTGGGCGAAGCGCGTGAGGTACCCGGAGCGCGGGCCCGACCACCCCGAGGTTCCGCTCACCGCGAGCGCGCTCCCCGAGGGCGAGATCGCGCTGCACGCCGACCGCTCCGGCGGGGCATGGGCGGCGTGGGTGGACGTGCGCGGCGAGACGAGCCGCGACCTGTATGCGCATCGGCTGCTGCCGAACGGGCGGCCGCATCCGGTGTGGCCCGAGGGCGGGGCGCCGGTGGTGACCACGCCCTCGGCGGACCGCTCGCGGCCCATGCTGGCGGGCGACGGCGCCGCGGGAGTCTTCGTGGGCTGGCGCGACGCGCGCGAGCCGCGGCTGGCGGCGATCACCGGTCTCGGTCGTCCCGCTCGCGGCTGGCCCGAAGGGGGCCTCCCTCTCACCACCGAGCCCGGCGTGGACCGCGGGCTGGACCTCGTCTCCGACGGCCGGACCGCCGCGATCGGCGTGTGGGACCAGTGGCTCGGGGGGATGGGGCTCGACGACGTGCGCGCCCAGCGCGTGGCCCGCGACCGACCGCTGGCGCGCCCGCCGGACCGACTGCCGATCGGGCCGAACTCGCAGTTCGAGCGGGGGCTGACGGCGACGCTCGCGATCGAGGGACCGCGGCCCAATCCCGGGCGGGGTGCTCTCGATCTCGCGATCCTGCTGCCGGGCCCCGGTCCCGCCACGCTCGAAGTCTTCGACGTCGCGGGCCGCCGGGTGGCCGCGCGCGAGTTCGGTGTGCTCGGTGCGGGGCGCCATCGTGCCCGGATCGGCGCCGGGGAGCGCCTCGCACCCGGCATGTACGTGATCCGCCTCACGCACGGAGGCCGGAGCGTCGCGACCCGCGGCGTGATCTCGCCCTGAGCGGTCGTTTCGGGCAAACTGCCGCCCGATGAATCCCGCGTCCGCCACCCTCGCCGGCACGGTCGCCACCTCGGCGACCGTCGCCACGGCCTCCAGCGCCACGAACGTGTTGTTCGCCCTGCTGGTGGCCGCCGTGGCCTCGATCTGGGTTCGCGCGGCCCGCATCGCGACGGCGGGCCCGGCGGGGGCGACGCGGCCCGGACCCGCCGCGGGGCTCGCGGCCGCTGGGATGATCGCGTGGCTGGTCGTGCCCGCGGCGCTCGCTCGCGCCGGGCTGCTCGATCGCTGGACTCCGCCCGCGCCCGCCCTCCTCCTCACCGGGATCGTCACCGTGGGGACCATCGTGCTGGCCTGCTCGCGGGTCGGGGCCCGGCTCGCGGCCTCGGCGCCGCTCGCGGGGCTGGTGGGCTACCAGGTGTTCCGCGTGCCGGTGGAACTGCTGCTCCACCGCCTCTACCTGGAAGGCGTGGTGCCCGTGCAGATGACGTACGCGGGGCGAAACTTCGACATCCTCTCCGGCCTCGGCGCCGCAGCACTCGCGATCGCCCTGCTCGCGGGTCGCCGGCCGCGCGCGCTCACGATGATCTGGAACGTGGGCGGCCTGCTGCTGCTCGCCAACATCGTGGGAATCGCGGTGCTCTCGACGCCTTCGCCGTTCCGCCACTTCCTCGAAGACCCGCCGAACCGGCTGCCCGGGACTTTCCCCTTCGTGTGGCTGCCCACGTTCCTGGTGCAGGCCGCGCTGTTCGGGCACCTGGTCACGTTCCGCGCGCTGGCGCGGCGCGCCGCGTGAGCGAAGCGGCCGGGGCGCGGGCGACGCTCGACGCGCCCGGGACCCGCGAGCGCTGGCGTCGGCTGCTCTCGACCGAGCGGCTCTCTCGCGCCACGCCGCCCGCGCACGAGGAGCGCTCGCCGTTCGAGCGCGACATGGACCGCATCATCTTCTCGCCCGCGTTCCGGCGGCTCGCCGACCGCACGCAGGTGCTGCCCTCGCCGCAGGACGATCACGTCCACTCGCGCCTCACCCACAGCCTCGAAGTGTCCACGCTCGGCCGCTCGCTCGGCACCCGCGTGGGGGAGTGGCTCGCCGGGCGCGAAGCGCTTCCCTCCGGGCTCGCGCCCAAGGACGTGGGCGACTGCGTCGCGGCCGCGAGCCTGATCCACGACCTCGGCAACCCGCCCTTCGGACACGCCGGCGAGCGCGCGATCCGCGAGTTCTTCGCGGGGCCGGCGGGCGGCGACCGGATCGCGGGGCTCGCGGAGCGCGAGCGGCAGGACCTGCTCCGCTTCGAGGGAAACGCCCAGAGCCTGCGGCTCGCCGTGCGCACCGCGCGCCCGAAGGGGCGCGCCGGGCTCGACCTGTGCCTCGCCACGCTCGGGGCGCTGGTCAAGTACCCGTGCGCCTCGGTGGCGACCAGCCGCGACGCCGGGCGCGCCAGCCTCAAGAAGCACGGCGTGAACGAGGCCGAGGACGCGACGTTCGCCCGCGCCGCGGCCGCGATGGGGCTCGAGCCGCGCGCGGGGGCGCGGGCGTGGGCCCGGCACCCGCTGGTGTTCCTCACCGAGGCCGCCGACGACATCACGTACGCGGTGGTGGACCTCGAGGACGCGCTCCGGCTCGGGCTGATCGCCCCGGCCGAGTTCGCGGCGCTGCTGCGCCCGTTCGCCGCGCGCCACGCGCGGGTGGCCGACGAGCTCGAGCGGCCGGGGCTCGACCGCGAGAGCGTCTTCGAGTTCGCGGGCAAGCTCCGCTCCGACGCGATCGAGTCGCTGATCGGGAGCGCGGCGGACGTGTTCGAGGCCGGCCACGACGAGATCCTCGCCGGGCGCTTCGACGCGCCGCTCCTCGGGCGCATCCCGCTCGCCGAGGCGTTCGCGGGCCTGACGCGCGTCGCGCGCGAGCGCTACTACCGGGCGCCGGACGTGCTGCGCATGGAGATCACCGGGTCCGAGGCGATCCGCGACGTGCTGTCGGCGCTCGCCGACGCGGCGTTCGACGGCCGCTCGGTGCGGGCCTCCAACCTGCGGGCGCTGATGCCGTGGCTCGAGGCGGAGCCCGGCGGCTACGCGCGGCTGCTGGCGATCACCGACCACGTGTCGGGCATGACCGACGGCTACGTGCTCCGGCAGGCGCGCGAGCTGGCCGGCGACCGGCTGCCGGGCGGGCGCGGCTAGCGAAGCGGCCGCGCGGCGCGGGGCCGCCGGAGCGCCGCTTGACCCACCCCGGCTCGCTGCTAGAATGCCGCCCGGACTGGCGCCGTCGCAGCCGCGCGGAAAGCGGAAAGCGCGGCGCCACAACGACCTTCGGTGGGGATGTAGCTCAGCTGGGAGAGCACCTCGTTCGCAACGAGGGGGTCGTCGGTTCGAATCCGATCATCTCCACCACTTTTCTTGGGCCAGGCCCAGCGCAATCCGGACTTGTGAACCCCGTCAGGACCGGAAGGTAGCAGCGGTAAGCAAACCTTCGGGTGTGCCGCTGGTTCCCTGGCCCTTTTTCGCGGACGAGAGAGGATCCGGCGGCGTCCGTCGGCGGACCGAAATTCGTCCGGCGGACGAGCCGGCGACCCCATGGCCCATCGCGCACTGACGCTCAAGTACCGGCCCCAGGTCTTCTCGGACCTGATCGGGCAGGACCACGTGAGCCTGGTGCTGGGGCGCGCGATCGAGAACCGCCGCGTGGCCCACGCCTACCTCTTCACGGGCGCCCGCGGGGTGGGCAAGACCACCAGCGCGCGCATCCTCGCCAAGGCCCTGAACTGCGAGAAGCGGCGCGCCGGCACGACGCGCGCGGGCGCGGCCTCGGATCCCTGCAACGCCTGCACCAGCTGCGTCGAGATCACCTCGGGCGTCTCGCTCGACGTGGCCGAGATCGACGGCGCGTCGAATCGAGGCATCGCCGACGTCCAGGCGCTCCGCGAAAAGGTGCGCTTCGCGCCCGCGGGCGGCGCCTACCGGATCGTGATCATCGACGAGGTGCACCAGCTTTCGAACGACGCCTTCGCCGCGCTCCTCAAGACCCTCGAGGAGCCGCCGCCGCACCTGGTGTTCATCTTCGCCACCACCGACCCGCAGAAGCTCCCGGACACGATCCGCTCGCGCACCCAGCGCTTCGATTTCGCGCGCGTGCCGCTGCGCAAGGTGGCGGACCGGCTGCTCGAGATCCAGAAGCGCGAGGCGGCCGACGCCGACGGCGTGAAGTTCACGCTCACCGAGGGCGCGGCCCTGCTGGTGGCGCACAAGTCGGAAGGCTCGATGCGCGACGCGGTGAGCGCGCTCGACCAGGTGATCTCGGCGGGCGAGGCCGCGGTGGACGAGGAACTGGTGCGGCGCGTGCTCGGGATCGCCGACCTCGAGGCGTTCTTCTCGCTCGGGGGCGCGATCCTCGGGCGCGACCCGCGTGCCGCGATGGTCGCGCTGCACGAGGCGTTCGCCAAGGGCCTGGATCCGCGCGAGCTGGCCGAGGGGCTGAGCGAGCACCTGCGCCACATCCTGATCCTGAAGCTCGATCCGGACGGCGGCGATCTCGTCGCGCTCGCGGCACCCGAACTGAAGCGCCTGCGCGAGCAGGGCGAGGGGTGGAGCGAGGGCGACCTGCTGCGGCTGCTGCGCCTCGCCACCGAAGTGGTGTACCCAATGCGCGACAGCTCGCAGCCGCTCATCCACCTGGAGGCGGCGGTGATCCAGATGGCGACGCTCGAGCCCGGCGAGACGCTGGCCGCGATCCTGCAGAAGCTCGAGACGCTCGAGCGGCGGCTGGGCGCGGGCGGCGCGCCGGCCGCGGCGCCGGCGCGCGAGGGTCCGGCGCCGCCCGC
>CAZIVR010000159.1:1393-6251 GCA_964542745.1 uncultured bacterium | reverse complement strand
CCGTAGAAGTCGTAGGTCTCGCGCTCGTGCCAGTTGGCGGTCGGCCACACGCCGCACACGCTCGGCACGCGGGGGTGCTCCTCCGAGACTTCCACCTTCAGGTGCACCCGCCGGTTCTGCGAGAGCGAGAGCAGGTTGTAGACGACTTCGAAGCGCGGGTGGCGGGGCAGGTAGTCGGCGCCCCCGATCCACGAGAGCATCGCGAAATCCAGCTCGGGATCGTCGCGCAGGAAGGTGGCCATCTCGACGAGCCGGTCGGCCGGCACCACCAGCGTGGGATCGCGCAGCGCCGGGCCGTCGGCGCGCCGGATCGAAGCGTCGGGGAAGCGGGCCTGCAGGCGCTCCTCGACGCGCTCGGGCGTCAGCGGGCTCACGCCGCCCCCTTCTTGCGGCGGGGCACCGGCCCGACCTCGGGCTTCGAGGCCAGGATCTTCTCCTGCAGCTTCATGATTCCGTGGATGAGCGCCTCGGGCCGCGGCGGGCAGCCGGGCACGTAGACGTCCACCGGAACGATCTTGTCCACGCCCTGGACGATCGCGTAGTTGTTGAACACGCCGCCGCACGAGGAGCACGCGCCCATCGCGATCACCCACTTGGGATCCGGCATCTGCTCCCAGAGCTGCCGCACCACCGGCGCCATCTTCACGCTCACGCGGCCGGCCACGATCATCAGGTCGGCCTGGCGCGGGGAGGCGCGGAACACCTCGGCGCCGAAACGCGAGATGTCGAAGCGCGGGCCCACGATCGCCATCATCTCGATGGCGCAGCAGGCGAGCCCGAAGCCGAGCGGCCAGATCGCGTTGGCGCGCGCGTTGTTCACCGCCCAGCCGATCATCTTCTCGGCCGAGGTGAACAGCACGCCCTTCTCGACCTCGTCGCGCAGCGAGTCCGCGGGGTTGCCGAAGGGGTCGGTCTCGGGCGGCTCGGGAGCGGGGGGCTCGGCCGGCGTCAGGATGCGCAGCGGGTTCGAGCTCTTGCGTTCGGTCATGTCGTGCCTCCGTCGCCGCCGGCCGCCCGGGGCGGCCGCGGTCTCGGACGTCCTAGTCCCAGTCGAGCGCGCGCTTCTTGAGCAGGTAGAGGTAGCCCACCAGCAGGATCACGATGAACAGCAGCATCTCGACGAGGCCGTAGAGGCCGAGGTGCCGGAACGCCACCGCCCACGGGTACAGGAACACCGCCTCGATGTCGAAGAGGATGAAGAGCACGGCCACCAGGTAGAACTTGACCGAGAACCGGCTGCGCGCGTTCCCGACCGGGTCCACGCCGCACTCGTAGGCGGCGTCCTTGGTGGCGCCGCGGCGCCGCGGCACGATGAAGGTGGACATCGCGATGGTGCCGCCCGCGAACAGGAACGCCACCACCAGGAACATCAGAACCGGGATGTATTCCTTCATCGCATCCTCGCGAACGCCCCCGCGCAACCCCTCGAGCGCACCCTAGGCGCACCACCCGCCATCGTCAAGGATCCGGCGCGCCCGCGCGTTCGCGGGCGCCGGAGCCGGCGCGGGACGGGCGTCAATCGTGCGCGTTCAGCTTCTTCACCGCCTCGGTGAGCGCCGGCACCACCTCGAACAGGTCGCCCACCACGCCGTAGTCCGCCACCTTGAAGATGGGCGCCTCGGGATCCTTGTTGATGGCCACGATGCACCGCGACGACGACATGCCGGCGAGGTGCTGGATCGCGCCCGAAATCCCGACCGCCACGTACAGCTTCGGGCTCACCGTCTTGCCGGTCTGCCCCACCTGCTCGGAGTGCGGCCGCCAGCCCGCGTCCACGACCGCGCGCGAAGCGCCCACCGTCGCGCCCAGCGCGTCGGCGAGCTGCTCGATCAGCGGGAAGTGCTCCGGGCCCTTGAGGCCGCGGCCGCCCGACACGATCACCTCGGACTCGGTGAGGTCGGCCTTGCCCCCGCTCGCGGCGAGCACCTCGGTGACGCGCGCGCGGTTCGTGGCGGCGTCGTAGCGGACCGCGAGCGGCTCCACCGCCGCGGCCCCCGTGCCGCCCGAGCCGGGCGTGAAGATCTTGGGGCGCAGGCTGACGAGCGCCGGCGAGCGCGTGAACGCCACCTTCTGCACCGCCTTGCCCGCGTACACCGGGCGCGTCGCCACCAGCCGCCCGCCCGTGACCTCGAGCGCGGTGCAATCGGAGGCGAGCCCGACCGAGAGGCGCGCCGCCACGCGCGGCGCGAGATCCTTGCCCATCGCCGAGGCCCCGAACACCACCGCCGCGGGCTTCACCTGCTCGACCGCCGCGACCACGGCCGTCGCGTAGCCGCCCGCATCGTAGACGCCGAAGGCCGGATCGGTGGCGAGCAGCACCCGCTCCGCGCCGGCCTCGCCGAGCGCCGCGAGCCCGGGATCGGCCGCCGCCGCGCACACGCCCACCACCGGCCCGCCGAGGTCGGCGGCGAGGCGCTGGGCCGCACCCAGCGCCTCGCGGGAGACCGGGCGCACGCGGCCGTCGCGCTGCTCGAGGAACACGAGGATCGCCATGGCGTCTCCCTCAGAGCACCCGCGCTTCTTCGCGAAGCGCGCGCACCAGTTCGGGGACGGCCGCCGCGCCCTGCCCCACGATGCGGCCGGCGCCGCGGGCGGCGGGAAGTTCGAGCGCCACGACCTCGAGCCCCGGCTCGCCGAGCGCGGCGGGCTTCTCCTCGAGGGTCTTCTTCTTGGCGGCCATGATGCCCTTGAGCGAGGCGTAGCGCGGGGCGTTGAGTCCCTTGTCGGTGGTGATCACGGCGGGCAGGGTCACCTCCACCTTCTCGCGCCCGCCCTCGATTTCGCGCTCGACCACCGCCCGGCCCGAGGCGGCGTCCGGCGCGAACGCGAAGGCCGCGACCACCGTCACGCACGGGTGCCCGAGCATCTCGGCGAGCATCGGCCCGACCTGCGAGGCGTCGTCGTCCACCGCCTGCTTGCCGCACCACACCAGCGAAGGCGCGAGCGGGCCGATCTCCGCGGCGATCGCCCGGGCCACCGCGAGGGGGTCGCCGGGCGCGTCGGACCTGAGGTGGATCGCGCGGTCCGCGCCCATCGCCAGGGCGTTGCGCAGCGTCGCCTGCGCGCCGGCGCCGCCGACGCTCAGCGCCACCACTTCCCCGCCCGCGCCGCCCTCCTTGACGAGCAGCGCCTGCTCCACCGCGAACTCGTCGTAAGGGTTGAGGATCCAGGTCACGCCCGCGGGATCCAGCGTCTTGCCGTCGGCCGCGACCTTGACCCGGGTCTCGGTGTCGGCCACCTGCTTGATGCACACCACCTGGAGCACGGGGATCCTTCCCGGAGACGTCCGGCCGCCCCTCGCGGGGATTCCGGACACGCACGAGCGATGAAAAGTCGGGGCGCGGGCGGCTCCCCACGCAAACGGCCGCGCAGTCTGTCGCGTGGTCCCGGGAGTGTCAAGGCCATTGACCCCCCTCGCTTCGCTATGGCAACCTCCGTTCCGTTTGGGTAAGCCGTGGACGCGAATGCGGAGGCGGGAAGCCATGCCGCATCCCGCGTCTCCCCGGTCACTTTCAGCGCACGTGCGACAGAGGACCCCCCAGCCATGTCGAAAGCCCGCAAGAGCCGCCCGCGCAAGCCGGTGACGGCGAAGCCCACGCGCAGCGCGCCCGCGAGCCGCCCGCGAACCACGTCCATCGTCGGCACCGAGGAACTCGGGCTTCGCATGCGAAAGGTGCGGCTCGAGCGGCGCATGACCCTCAAGCAGGTCGAGCGCTCGGCGGACCTCTCCGCCACCCACCTCTCGGAGATCGAGCGCGGCCGGACCTCCCCCACCATCGGGGCGCTGGTGCGCATCGCCCGCGCCCTCGGCCGCGACACCTCCTTCTTCATCGAGCGCGAGGAGCGGAACGACGTCGTGCAGGTGGGACGCGACCAGGCGTCGCGGATCACCCTCTCGCCCGGGGTCGAGGCCAGCGTGCTCACCCGCGGCATTCCGGGCAGCCACCTGTTCGCCTACCGCATGACCCTGACGCCCGGCGCCGGCCGGCACGGCGAGTTCCGCCTCGCGGCCCGCGAGGCGATCGACGACCAGGCCGTCTACTACGTGCGCAGCGGCGAGGCGATCAGCCGCTTCGGCGACGACGACGAAGTGCGGCTCGCGCCCGGCGACGGCGTGCAGGCCGCCCTCACCCTCGCCCACGCGTTGCGGCCCGCCGGGTCCAAGCCGGTCGAGATGGTCGTGCTGCTCACCCAGCCCATCGACGGTGGGCAATGAACCGCCCCGCCGGAGGAACCGCGCCGATGAAGGAGACGCCCGCCGCTCCCGCCTCCACCAGCCTTTCGCCACGCGACCCGTCGCCGCCCGAGCTGGGGCGGCGCATCAAGATGCTGCGCGTCTCGCGCGGCCTCACGCTCAAGGACCTCGAGGAGCGGGGCGGGATCTCCGCGACCCACGTCTCCGAGATCGAGCGCGGCAAGGCCTCGCCCACCGTGGGCGCGCTCGGCCGCATCGCGCGCGCGCTCGACCTCAGGCCGGCGACGCTCGTCGAGGCCAAGATCCAGCCGGACTACTGCGTGATGCGCGCGGGCCAGCGCGCGGAGCGCGCGGTGCAGTGGTCGAAGGCGCGCTTCGAGCCGCTGAACGAGCCGGTGCACTGCTCCCCGCTCGGCGCCCACCTGGTCACGCTGCCCATGGACCGGGAGCCCGCCCTCACCCACACGCACGAGGGCGAGGAGTGGGTGCTGGTGCTGACCGGCGTGGCCGAGGTCACGGTGGACGGCACCGCGTACGTGCTGCGCGAGGGGGACAGCCTGCATTTCCGGGCGCATCGCACCCACTCGTACGCGAACCTGTCGTCCGAGCCGGCCACCCTGCTGGTGGCGGGCCGCCCGCAGCTCGCGATCTAGGCGCCGCCGC
>CAZIVR010000159.1:0-1293 GCA_964542745.1 uncultured bacterium | reverse complement strand
CCGCCCCTTCCGCTTTCACTCCCCGCCCGGGCCCGCTCCGGCGGCCAGCGGGTCGTCGCGACGCCGCGCGAGCAGCGCCTCGAGCCCCTCGCCCGCGCGCGCGCGGGTGAGGCGTCCGCCTTCGGCGACCAGCTCGGCGAGCCGGCCCCGTCCGTTGTAGTTCGAGGACATCGCGGCCCCGTAGGCCCCGGCGTCGAGGATCGCCACGGTGTCGCCGGGCTCGACCGGCGGAAGACGGAGGTCGCGCCCGAAGACGTCCGAGCTCTCGCACACCGGCCCGACCACGGTCGCGGCGGACGCGTCGCCGGCGCGGGGCGCGAGCGGGACGATGCGATGGTTCGCGCCGTAGAGCGCCGGCCGCAGCAGGTCGTTCATGCCGGCCGCGAGCACCACGAAGCGGCGGCCCGCCCGGTGCTTGACCGCGAGCACCTCGGCGAGCAGCACGCCGGCCGGAGCGCTGAGCCAGCGCCCGGGCTCGATCACCCACTCGAAGCCGGCGCCCGCGGCGCGCGCCGCGAGCCAGCCGGCGTACGGCTCGAGCGGGAACTCGGCGGCGCCCTCGTAGTCCACGCCGAAGCCGCCGCCCAGGTTGAGGAGTCCGAGCGGCGCGCCGCGCCGCGCCGACTCCGCCGCCAGCTCGAGGGCGAACGCCGCCGTGCGGCGGAGCGAATCGTCCGAGAGCAGCTGCGACCCGACGTGGAGGTGCAGCCCGTCGAGACGGAGGTGCGGCCAGCGCGCCCGCGCGCCCCACGCGTCGAGGGCCTCCCCCGGCGCGATCCCGAACTTGGCCCCCTCGCCGCCGGTGGCGATGTGCGGGTGGCCGCCGATGTCGATCGCGGGATTGACGCGGAGCGCCACCCGCAGCGCGGCCCCCGCGCCCGCCGCGGCGCGCTCCAGCAGGTCGAGCTCGCCGAGATGGTCGGCGTTCACCGAGTGGACCCCGCGGGTCGCGGCCCACGCGGCCTCCTCGGGCGTCCGCCCGTTCCCGTTCAGGATCCGGAACGGGGCCGGGAAACCGGTCGCCTCCGCCAGCCCGAGCTCGCCGAGCGACCCGGCCTCGGCGGCGAGGCCCGCGTCGCGGGCGCGCTCGAGCAGCGCGGGCAGCGCGTTGGCCTTGAGCGCCTGCGCGACGCGCGCCCCGAGCGGCGCGAACGCGGCGAGGATGCGGGCGGCGCGCGCGCGGAAGGCGTCGAGGTCGTAGACCCAGCAGGCCCGGGCGCCGGGTTCGAGCGCGCGCAGCGCGGGCAGCGCCGCGGCGAGCGGCACGCCGCCCAGCCGGAGCCCCGGCCCGCC
>CAZIVR010000158.1:0-6423 GCA_964542745.1 uncultured bacterium | reverse complement strand
CGGGCGCGACCCGCCGCGCCGGACGCGCGCCGCGCGCGGCGAAGGCGGCCCGCTCGGGCGCCGCCCGGACCCCGCGCCCCGGCCTCGAGCGCCTGTGGTCGCCGTGGCGCATGGAGTACATCCGCGTGGCGCACGAGCCCGCCGGGTGCCTGTTCTGCCGCGTGGCGCGCTCGCGGGCCGATCGCGCGAACCTGGTGCTGGCCCGCCGCGGCGAGGCGCTCCTGATGCTGAACCGCTATCCCTACAATCCCGCCCACCTGATGGTCGCGGTGAAGTCCCACCGCGCCGCGTTCGGCGACCTGTCCGAGGCGGAGCGCGCCGACGTGCTGGAGCTCACCGCCGCCGCGGAGCGCGCGCTCGCCGCCGAGTACCGTCCCGACGGGTTGAACGTGGGCGCCAACCTCGGCCGCGTCGCCGGGGCCGGGTTTCCCGGGCACCTGCACCTGCACCTGGTCCCGCGCTGGAACGGGGACACCAACTTCATGCCCGTGATCGGGTCCACCCGCGTGCTTCCCGAGTCGCTGGCGCGCACCTGGGCCCGGCTTCGCAAGGCGCTCGCCACTCCCGCGAAGGGAGCGGGCCGGGGCCGCGTCCGGCCGAGCGGCCGCGCCCGTGGCTAGCGCGCCCGTCCGCGTGAGGACGGGCCGGGGACGCCGTGGCTAAGCGCGGCGCCGGCGCCACCCGCTGGGTGACGTGGACCTTCGGGCTGCTGGTGGTGGCGCTGGTCGGTTCGTGGGCGTGGGCCCGGTTCCGTCCCGAGCCGCTGGAACGCCCGCGCACCCGCCAGGAGCGCGTGATCCGGGTCCAGGTGCTGAACGGGTCGGGCGAGGCGGGCGTCGGCTTGCGGGCCGCGTCCCATTTGCGAGAAGGTGGCTTCCAGGTGGTCGAGGTCAAGAACGCGGACCGGTCGGACTACTTCGAGACGCTGGTGGTCGCGCGCCGCGAGGACACGGCCCCGGCCGCCGAGGTGGCGCGCTACCTGGGTTCGCCGCCGGTGATCCGGCAGACGTGGGAACTGGACCTGGCGGACGTGACGCTGGTGCTCGGAAGCGATCGCAGCCGGGTTCGGCTCGAACCCTAGGCGCATGAGGAGGCAGTGATGTTCGGACTCGGCGGGGCGGAAATCGGGATCCTCTTCATCATCATCCTGCTGATCTTCGGGCCCAGCCAGATTCCCAAGATGGCCCGCAGCATCGGCGACGCGATGAAGGAGTTCCGCAAGGCGCAGCGGGAGATCACCGACGAGATCCAGCGCGACGAACCGGCTTCCCCCAAGGCCCAGAAGCCGCCGGAGAACAAGCCGATCCAGTAGCCCGGCTCCGGGGCGCCCCGGAAGGGCCGAAGGCCGCGAACCCTCGAGGAGGGCTCGCGGCCTTCGGCGTGTCGGGCGCGAAGCGCGGCGTGCGTCGGGGCGCTACTGCGTGTTCTCGGTGCGCAGGTCCTCGACCTTGGCCTTCGCCCGCAGCTCGGCCATGTAGCCGTTCATGAAGGCGCGCTGGCGCTGCTGGATCACCTGCGCCGAAAGCTCGCCCTTCAGCGAGTCGAACGGCGCCGAGGCCACCAGCGCACGGTTCTCGAGCCGCGCGAAGTACCAGCCGTTGAGCGCCCGGTAGGGTCCCACGACCTGGCCGGGCTTGGCCGCGAACAGGGCGCCGACCACTTCGTCGGAGCCGCTCAGGCGCGGGTCCGGCTGCGCCCGCGTCGTGCCGTCCACCCGGAAGGTGGTGAGGCCGAGCGCGCGGGCGACCTCCTCGAGGGGGCGGCCGGCCCGGACCATCGCGGCCGCCGAGTCGGCGAGCCCCTTGGAGGCCTCCACCCGCGACATCAGCTCGGCGATGTTGCGCAGCGGCTCGGCGAGCGACGCCCGCGGCGCGGGACCGGCCGGCTGCTGCTCCGCGACCTGGGCGACCAGGAACTCGTCGATGCCCTCGAACACCGGGCTGACCGCGCCCACCTTGGCCGAGAGCCCCCACTCGCCCGCCTGCGGCGTCATGAACAGCGACTGGGGCGGGTTGTTGAAGTCGAAGGGCTCGCTGCGGCGCGTGGCGAGGCCCTTCTCGCTGGCGGCCTTGCCCAGCCCGATGCGGGTGGCGCGCGAGCGGAGCTTCTCCATCTCGGCCATCTGCTCGGCCAGCGTGCCCGGGTTGGGCCGCGACTTGATCACGATCTGGGCGATGCGCAGGCCGAGCACCGAGTTGTTCGGCCCCGCGACCCGTTCGAGCACCTTGAAGACGATGAACCGGCTGGCATCCTGCTGCGGCTCGGAGACGCCGCCGACCGGAAGCGCCATGAGCTTCGGGCCGAGGTCGGGGCCGAACTCCTGCGGGGAGATGACGCGAGGAAGCGCGCCGCCCTCCTCGGCGCCCGGGCCCTCGGAGTAGTCCTTGGCCAGCTGGGCGAAATCCTCGCCGCTCCGCGCGCGCTGCACGAGGCTGGCCGCCAGCTCGCGGGCGTCCCGCAGCTCCTCCTCGCCGAATCGCTTGGGCACGGTCAGCACCTCGAGCTGGGTGCGGGCGCCCGAGATGAAGCGGTCCTTGTACAGGTCGTAGGCGCGCTGCAGGTCGGCGTCGGTGGGAGGCGGGAGGTTGGCCTCGTTGCGGGCCGGGACCTGGAGCACGGTGGCGGTCGCGCGCTCGAAGCGCTCGTGGTAGGCCTGCCGCAGCTCGGATTCGGAGAACTTGAGGGAGCTGATCAGGCGCTCCTGCAGCTTCCGCATCGGGATCTGGCCGCGGATCATTTCCTCGATCTCGCCCCAGTTGTTGCCGGGATTGGAGAGGGCGGCCTGGTACTTCGCGGGGTCGAACTTGCCGTCGGTCTGGAAGGCCGGCGAGGTGACGAGCAGCGACGGCGGGTTGCTCTGGAGCGTCAGCACGATCTCGCGGTCGGTGGCGTGGAGCCCGGCCGCGCGCGCCTTGTCGGTCAGGAGGTGCTGGCTCACCAGCCCGCGCCAGGCCTGAAGCTCGATCACCCGCTGGTCCTGCTCGGTGGGCTGGGTGTTGTACTGGCGCAGGTAGCCGGCGCGCTGCTCGGCGAGGGCGGCCTGGTACTCCTCGCGCGTGACCGGGCGGCCGTTCACCGCGCCCGCGGCGCCGCTCATGCGCGCGGCCTGGGTCGAGTCGAAGCCGGCCCCGACCAGGAACACGAAGCCCCCGAGGAAGGTGACCACGGTGATGATGATCAGGGCCCACCAGATGGTCTTGGTGCGCTTGTTACCGACGCGCAGGAAACGCAGCATGCTCGGAACTCCTCGAAGGCCGGTGAATCGCGAACGGGTACGCCGGAACGGGCGACGGATGGTAGCACAGGGCTCGGGTCGGGCGCAGCCGCGCCGGATTTCCGCGATGAGTCGTTGAAGCGCCCCGACGCGTGTGCTAACTCTCCTGCCTGCACGGATTCCCGAGCCTCACGGAGGAGTGGCGCATGCGCGGTGAAGCGGCCGGCCGAACGGCCGAAGCGGAAGGCGCCTCCCGCGTCGACGAATGGCCGACACGGGTGCTCGACGCGCTCGAACAGGCCGTGGTGGCGCTCGACCGCGAGCGGCGCGTCGTGTACTGCAACCGCCGCCTCGAGGAGATGCTGGGGGTCGAGGGGGGCGCGCTGCTCGGCATGGCCGGCGGCCGGCTGTTCCCCGGAGCCGAGGCGCGCTGGCTCAAGGGCGCCTCGCGCGAGCCCCGGGAGTTCCGCCTCGAGGCCGAGGGCCGCCAGGTCACGCTCAAGGCCGAGGCCCTGCCGCTGCGCGACGACGAGGGCGACCTGAGCGGCTCGATCATCGTGGCGGAGACCACCTCCGAGACCGAGGACGGCGAGTTCCAGAAGAAGATCGACCGGCTGGTCTCGCTCGGCGAGCTTTCGGCCTACGTGGCCCACGAGATCCGCAATCCGCTGACCGGGATCCGGACCACCGTGCAGTTCGTGGGGTCCAAGTTCAAGCCCGCCGATCCGCGGCGCGAGGACCTCGACGACGTCATCACCGAGCTCGACCGCATCGAGCAGATCATCACCGGCCTGCTGATGTTCGCCCGCCCGCCCGCGGCCCGGCCGCGGCCCTGCGACCTGCGGCAGGTGCTCGACAAGACCCTGGCCATGATCGAGATCCAGCTCGAGGACGCGCACGTCACCCTGACCCGCGAAGACGCCGACGACCTGCCGATGCTCGACGCCGACCCCGACCTGCTCCAGCAGGTGTTCCTGAACCTGTGCCTGAACGCGATCCAGGCGATGCCCGAGGGGGGCGAGCTGCACGTCGCGACCGGCGTGCGCCGCTACCGCACGCGCCGCTCGATGGTGGACGTGTCGTTCCGGGACACCGGCGTGGGGATCCCGAAGGAGCTGATGGAGCGGATCTTCGACCCGTTCTTCACCACCCGTTCGGTCGGGACCGGGCTCGGGCTCCCGATCTCGGTGCAGATCGTGCGCGACACCGGGGGCGTGCTCACCGCCAAGAACAACTCCGGCGGCGGGGCCACCATGCGCGTGTCGCTCCCGGTGCCGGCCGAGCCGCCCGAGCGGGGAGAGGACTAGCCCCCGTGAAGCTGACCGTGCTGGTGGTGGACGACGAGCTGCTCATCCGGAAATCGCTCGCCAAGGTGCTGCGCGCGCGCGGCTACTCGGTGGAGGTCGCGAGCAGCGGCGCCGCCGGCCTCGAGATGGTGGGGGAGATCCGCCCGCAGGTCATGATCCTCGACATGCGGCTGCCCGACACGGACGGGCTCTCGGTGCTGCGGCAGGCGCGCACGCTGGATCCGCTGCTCCAGGTGATCGTGATCACCGCCTACGGGGACGTCCAGTCGGCGGTCGAGGCCATGAAGCTCGGCGCCTGCGACTTCCTGCGCAAGCCCTACGAGATGGAAGACATCGTGCTGGCCGTGCAGGCCGCCGGGAAGAACTTCCGGCAGGCCACCGAGCTCGATCTCTACCGGCGGCAGGCGTGGCGCAACTACTCGGGCGAGGAGATCATCGGCGAGTCGGCGCCCATGAACTACGTGCGCGACCTGATCGAGAAGGTGGTGCGCAGCAAGGCCACCTCGGTGCTGATCACGGGCGAGAGCGGGACCGGCAAGGAGCTGGTGGCCCGGGCCATCCACTACCGCGGCGACCGCGCCCAGGCGCCGCTGATGGAGGTCAACTGCTCCTCGTTCCACGAGGGGCTGCTCGAGAACGAACTGTTCGGGCACGAGAAGGGCGCGTTCACCGACGCCTCCGACACCAAGAAGGGGCTGGTGGAGCTGTGCGACGGCGGCACGCTGTTCCTGGACGAGGTGGCCGACATGCCGCTGCCCACCCAGGCCAAGCTGCTGCGGTTCATCGACCACCGCAACTTCAAGCGGGTCGGCGGGGCGAACGACATCTCGGTGGACATCCGGATCGTGGCCGCCACCAACAAGAACCTCGATGAAGAGGTGCGGCTGGGGCGGTTCCGGAGCGACCTGTTCTTCCGGTTGAAGGTCGTGAGCATCATGCTGCCCCCGCTCCGCGATCGAGAGGGGGACGTGAAGCTGCTGGCGACGCACTTCATGAAGGAGTTCTCGCGCAAGTTCCAGAAGGGCTTCAACGAACTCGGCGAGGAGACGACGCACCTGCTCGAGAAGTACCCATGGCCCGGCAACGTCCGTGAGCTGCGGAACCTGATCGAGCGCGTGGTCCTGTTGGAGGAGGGCGACCGGCTGGACGCCGAGCATCTGCCGCCCGAGATGCTGGGCCGCCGGAATGCCGCCGCGCCGTCCGCCGCCGCCGCGGTGCGCGATGCGCTGAGCCTGCCGACGCTCGCCGAGATCGAGATGGACCACATCAACGAGGTGCTCCGGCTCACCTCCGGCAACAAGAGCCGCGCGGCGCGCATCCTGGGCATCTCACGCCAGGGACTGATCGAGAAGCTGCGCCGGCTGCGCATCGAGGACACCGCCGAGCGCGTCTAGCTCGCGACGTGTCGTCACTCGAACGCGCCTTCAAGCGATGCGAACGCTCGCTTCGATGACTTCTTTCCTGCTCGCGTGTGCGTGCACGTCCGCGAGTCGCGTGCGATCCATCTCGATCGCATGAAAAGCGTCACGAATCTTGACGCTATCAAGAAACTGGACAGTGACGTTCATCGCACGCACTCACAAGCACTTGCGAGTGATGAGGTCGCTAACACGCTAGTTAGTTGACACTTAGCTGCGTTGTCCACAGCACGTTCCATCGTGCCCGAGAGATGCTCGCGAGCAATTCTTGAAACGTAAGCGACGTGTTCGCAGCGACATGGATGCATGCGCACCTCACCGCGAATGAGTTTGGCACACAAGCTGCTCTTATCTCCTCTCGAGCGGCGCAACGATCGTGTGCGTCGCAGAGATGTTCGAGTCTTCAGGCACGCACTACACAATGATCGGGGAGGTGATCCTCACATGGCTGCCAAGAAGAAGGCTGCGAAGAAGAAGGGCACGA
>CAZIVR010000157.1:0-6426 GCA_964542745.1 uncultured bacterium | reverse complement strand
CCGGGATCGGGCCCGCGCCGGCGGGGTCGGCGTTGCGCAGCGTGAGCCGGGCCGCGGCCACGGCCCGCCCGTCCGCGGCCAGCGTCGGGGGGAGGAGGCTCGCGAGCCCCACCGCCAGCTCGCGCGCCGGGGAGACGAGCCTGCCGAGGCCGGACTGGAGCGGCAGCGTCCAACCCGGGCGGGTGCCGATCGCGACCGCGGCCCCGGTGTTGTCGTCGCGGGCCGCCCACTCGCCGTCGGGGATCACCAGTTCCAGGTAGCCGGCGGGCGCGGCGGCGGCGATGTCCACGTGGATCTCGAGGCGCGCCGAGTCGCCGGGCTCGATGCGCGGACCCGGAAGGGCGAGGCCGACGCGATTGCCGCTCGCCGGCAGCCCCGTGACGCTGGCCAGCGGGGCCCCGTTCCAGCTCAGGCGCAGCCGGTCCAGGTAGGTGGCCGGAACGAGCGGGCGGCGGAAATCGTCGAGCAGCACGAAGGCGACGCTGTCCACGCGGACCCGGGCGGCGCCGGGCGCCCCCGGGTGCCGAAGCACCGCGCTCAGCACGTGGACGTCGCGGGCGCCGATCAACACGGTGGCGGGCATGCGACGGGTGCCGAACGCGAGCAACGAGTCGGCCGGCGATTCCACGAGCACCGGCCCGCCCCGGATCGTGTCCGGGTCGTAGAAGACCGGCACCGTGGCCAGCGTGTTGCCGTCGCGCGCGTCCACCCTCGTCGAGTCGAGGAGCCGCGCGCCGAACCGGCCGTACGGCGCGTTGCCGGCGACGTCCGCGACCAGCACCAGGTCGAGCGGGGCGTTCGCCGGGAGCGCGAGCGGCGGCGAAAGCGCGATCGGGATCGCCGCGGAGTCGCCGGAAACCACGGCACGCAAGCCGAGCACCGAGGCTCCCGAGAGCACGCGCAGGGCGGTGACCGTGGCGCCGGGGACGGCCTGATCCGCCCCGGCCGAGTCGGTGATTCCGACCGAGAGGCTCGAGACACGGACGCTCGAGGAGATCCCGCTCACGCCCGGGTTCAGGAGCCGGAAGCGCAGCAGCACCGCACCCGCCGCTCCCCGTCCGGTCCGGACCGTGTCCTGCGACGCGGCCGAGACCTCGAGCCGGGTCGCCTCGGCGACCACCTGCGCGAGCCCGGAGCGGACCGGCCAGCCGCCCGAGCCGAGCCGCACCGTCACCGGCGCCCCGCTGGTCTGGTCCTGCGCGCCGAACCGCGAGCTGTCCACGATCACCAGCCGGAAGTTCGGCACGGTCGTGGTGTCCGAGATGTCGAGGCGCAGGCTCAGGGTGGCGGGCTGCGTGCCGGTGACGATGGCCGGCGTGGCGAGCACGAGATCCATCTCCGAGCCGGAGGTTTCGAGCGCGGTGCGGGTCAGGTACACGGCGGTGCCTTCGTTCACCACCACGCGGCTCACCAGCGACGACGGCACGATGGGAGCGCCCGATTCCTGCTCGAGACGCACGCGGATCCGGTCCACGCGCACGTCCGAGGCTTCGGCGCCCCCGGGGTGGTCGAGGGTGAGGCTGAACGGCACGACGTCGGCCTGCCCGCGATTCACGCGAATCGGCATGGTCTGCACCAGGCTCAAGTCGAGCCCGGCCGCGCCGACGAAGACGCGATGCAGGCCGGAAGCCGTGCGGGGTGCCGCGCGCGGCAGCCCGCTCGGGTCGCCGAGCCCGGCGGCGGAGCCCTCGAAACGGGCCTCGCCCGTGGCGTCGGCCCGGTACTGCCACTCGAACGTGTCGGCCTCGGCCGGGGCGAGATCGAAGCTCGCGGGCGAGGGGCCCGTGACCGCCGTGAGCGTCGCGGTGCCGGTGAGGCCGGGCGTGGCCGGAGCGATCCCGCGCACCGTCTCGGTGCCGCGGTTTCTCACGATCATCGAGACCCGCACGGTCTGCCCCACGGTGCTCGCGGCCGGAACCTCGAACGTGGCCAGCAGCGGGGCCGAGCTGATGAGAATCCCCTCGGGGTTCGCGATCTCGGCGTCCAGCGGACCGTCGTTCCCCGAGGCGAACTCGACGCCGCCGGCCGGGATCGCGAGCCGCACCGTGGTGGACTCGGCCGGGGAGGCGGCGACGGAGACCGAGACGAAGAGCCTCGCTCCGGTGCCCGACACGTTCTCCGAAAGCAGCGGACTCGCCCACTCGCCCGCCAGCGCCGAGAGCGGGCCGAGCAGGCGGTCGTCCCCGCCCCCGGTGAACACACCGTCCCCGCCGTCGCGCCACAGCTGCACCTGCGCGAGGTCGGCGGCGAGGGCGCTGCCGCGGTTCACGACCCTCACCCCGCGAAGCACGTCGGGCGAATACCCGTTCGCCGGCACGATCACGTCGAGGGCGAGGAGCGGGCCGTCGCCGGGGCCCACGGTGGCGCCGGGTGCGACGAAGCGGGTCGCCTGCGCGGCGACGAACCCGTCGACGGTCCAGCGCGCCCCCGAGTCCAGCGGCCACACGCCGTTGACGGATGTCGGTTCGGCGAACGACACGCTGTTCGCGTCCTCCACCACCGCGCCCAGCACGTCGCCGTCGCGTGCCGCCGTCCCCGAGACGTCGAGCATCACCAGCAGCTGCCGCGTGCCGAGTCCGGGCAGTTGGAGCGAGAGCCCGGCGAAGCGCGCCTCGCCCCCGAGGAAGGGTCCCGTGGCGAGCACGGGGTCGGTGGCGTCGTCGTCGAAGGCCCCGTTGCCGTTGCCGTCCAGGCGCAGCGTGAGCGTGCGGGTCTCGGCGTCCCGTTCGGCCACGGTGCCGGGGCCTACGGTGCGGTTGTCGAGCACCAGCGTGGTGAGGGTGCGCGGGGTCACGTAATTGTTGGAGAGGAGCAGCCGCACCAGCGCCCGCTGCCGGTCGCCGGGGCGGGCGACGCCCGAGGGCAGCGACAGCGCCGCGATCGTCACCCGGTCGAGCTCGCTCACCACGAGCCCTCCGGGATTGGCGACGGCGTCGTCGAGGGGGCCGCTGTTGCCGCTCGCCACGCCAATCCCGGGGTCCGTCCCCCCGGGCACGGCCAGCACCACCGTCGAGTTGTCGGCCGCCTGCGACGCCAGGTCGGCGGTCACGAACACGCGCTTGCCCCCGGCCGGGATCGCGCGGGTGAGCCCGTTCAGCTGCCAGCGCCCGCCACCGGTGTGCGCGAGGACGCCGAGCAACGTGTCGGTGGCGGCCGAGAAGGCGCCGTCGCCGTCGTCGGCCCACGCGCGGAGCCGCGAGAGGTCGCTTCCGGGCTGGGCCGTTCCCTGGTTCACGACGCCGAGACGCTGGAGGATGTCCGGTGCGTAGCCGTTGGCGGGGATCCGGAGGTCGAGCGCGAGGCGGTCGGTGTCCCCCGGATGCACCGCCGCGGGCCCCACCGGGGCGGAGACGATCGCGGCCGCCACCATCCCGTCCACCGTGAACGCGCCCGGCGCCCCGATCGGCCAGGCGTTGCGGAACGAGACCGGGACGTCGAGACCCACGTCGGAGGCCGACTCGATCTCGAGATCCAGCCGGTCGCCGTCGCGCATCGCGACGGGCAGCGACGCCGAGATGAACAGGGTTCGGGTCGAGGTCGCCGGCAACCCGACCGCGAGCGGGGCGAAGCCCGCAGCGCCCGAGAGCGCGGAGGCCGAGGCCAACACGGTGTCCTCGGCCGGCTCGAACACCCCGTCTCCGTCGTCCGCGTGGAGCTTCAGCACGCCGAGCTCGGCGTCGAGTTGCTCGGTGGTTCCGGGGCCCGAACTACGGTTCGCGAGGATGAGGCTCGTGAGGCTCCGGGCGACGGGGTAGAGATTCCGGGCCCGGAGCGTGAAGAGCAGCGCGTCGGAGGAACCGGGGCGCACGGGCGCCGGATTCTGGATGGCCGTGAGGTCCAGCCCGCCCGCCACCACCGAAAGCGCGAGCGAGGAGTCGGCCTCGGGATCGCGGAGCCGCAGGCCCGAGCCGCTCTCGACCCCCGAGGCGGCGGCCTGGACCGCGAGCGGCGCGGTGAGGGCCGAGGCGGAGACGTTGACCGAAAACGCGAAACTCGTGACGGCGCCCGGGGGCGTGACGATCGGCTGGGGAGGCGCCGCGACCACCGCGAAGTCGGCGGAAGCGTCGCCGGGGACCGCGCGGCTGAACCTCAGGCCCAGGGTGTCGAGCGTCACGGGACCTGGCGCGAAGTTCTCGACCCGAACCGTGATCGGAACCGAGGTCTGGCCCTGGTACACGGTCGAGGGACCGCTCGCCGCCCGCACACGGATCGCCCGGGCCGGAAGCACCGTGAGGGCGGCGGTGTCGGCGATCGCGCCGCTCGAAGCGATCACGAGGCCGCTGCCCGGGGTGGTGGCGGTGAAGACTCCGGAGGAGGAGCCGAGCGTGCCGAGCGTGCCCTCCAGCCGCCACGCCGGAGCCGCAGCGATGGGGTTGCCGAAGGCGTCCTCGGTCGTGGCCGCGAAGGTTACCGAGCTGTCCGGGAACATCTCCACGGCGGACGGCGCCACCGTGATGCGCGCGAGCGGTCCCGGCAGCACGCGGACGCTCCAGTTGTTGCCATCGCCCGCTCCGTTGGCGTCGCCCTCGGTCGCGGACTGGGGCGGAACCGTGGTCGCCGAATCGTCGTAGCTCACGATGAAGGCCGAACCGGAGGGGTCGGCCGCGAGCGGCGCGTCCACGAGGAGCGTCAGCTTGAGGAGCTGGGTGGAGGTGACGCGGGTCGCGAGAGAGACCTCGGCGAGCCCCGGGACGCTGAGGTCGCGGTACGCCGCGGGAACCCCGGCCACCGTGACGCTCGAGACGGTGGGTGCGCCGTAGCCGTCGGGGAGGCTCACGCGGACCCGATCCACGCCTGTGTCGGTTCCCTGGATCACGGGCAGCAGGTACACGGCCATCGCCTGGCCGGTCGCGCCGGCGGTCACGGAGTGCGGGACGACCTCGGCGAGCGCGAGCTGGGCCGCGAGCCCGGCGTTGACCACCGAGGCGCGCAGTGTCACGGACGCGCTCGTGGACGCCGCGGCGAACGCGGCCGAGGCGAGCCGCACGCCGACGCTGCCGGTGTAGTCCTGCGCCGGGATCCCCGGAGGGTGATCCAGCCACAGGTGCAGGTCGAGCGGAATCGGCGTCTCGTTCTCCTGTGGGGCCTGAGCGGCGAGTCCGGCCCACAGCGTGTCGAGGCGCCCGCCCTCGCCGGGGTTCCCGGTCGCGGACCACGAGACGCGGCGCTGTGGAGCGCCGGTCCGGAGCGTGTCGAGGGTGGAGGTGACGCCGGGCAGGTCGGAGACCATCGCCTCGAGCGTCGCGAGCGCATTGGTCTCGAGTTCGAACGCGATGCGCCCGGAGGCGGGGTCGCGCAGCGGCAGGTTGGTCGCGCCCGAGAGCCCCGGGCTGAAGGCCCCGGCGGGATCCAGAGCCCGGAGCTCGAGCCTCGCGGAAACGCCGATTCCCCGGAGGGTGTCCGCGGTCGCGAGCGACGGGGTCGCCCCCGTGGCCTGGACCCGCACCGACCAGGCTCCGGTGTTCGAGGCGCGCGCCACACGCCCCACCACGAAGGCGAGGCGCGCGGGCGACGCCGCGGTGTCGGTGCTCGCCTCGTCGAAGACGCAGAGCCCCGGAACCAGCCGCCAGCTCGTGCCGAGGGGCGAGTTCAGCGACCATCCCGAGCCGCGGCTCCACGCGAACGACGCGCCGTAGGGCGGCTGTCCCGGCGCGGCCGCGGCGCCGGGGTGAACCACGTCGATGCCGAGCTTCACCACGTCCTGCAACCCGTCCCCGTCGCTCAGCGACAGGTCCACGAACAGGGTCTCGCCGGGAACCATGGTGGTGCGCGGCGTGAGATCCCGGGCCGTGAGCCCGAGTGACCGGATCCTCGTGAGGTTGGGCTGGACCGTCGTGATCAACGACGTGTCGCGGAGGGAGCCGTAGTAGGCGATCACCCGTGCCAGCCCCGTCGTCGCCGCGCAGAAGCTCGGGCCCGATCCGATGGTGCCTCTCGCCGTGGGCTGCACGACGATGCTGTCCGCGGTGAGCGGGAAGACGTTGCCGAGGGCGTCGCGGCCCACCAGCGAAAGCGGCAGGCAGGTGAGGTTCGGGATCTGGGCCGCGTCCGGCCGGAGGTCGATCGAGACCGGTGGCTGGTCCGAGATCGTGAGGATCCAGTCGTCGCCGTTGCCGGCGATCCGGTCGCCGTTGCCCGGCCACAGGTATTGGTGGCCCGCCCCCGGCGTGGCGGAATCGTCCACGCTCATGGGGAGGTCGAAGCCGGTGGTGGCGGCCGGGGCGACGATGTCGGCGAGGAAGTCGAGCTGCACCTGACCCACCACCTGCACGCGCGGGAAGCGGAACGTCACCGTGTTCCCGTCGTCGGTCCAGGAGACCAGGCCGGTGGGCACCAGCGACCCGGCGACGCTGAGGCGCGTGACGCCGGTGACGCGGAGCCCGCCGCCATGCGCGAGCAGCAGCGCGTCGAATCCGGTCGCGGTCC
>CAZIVR010000156.1:0-6593 GCA_964542745.1 uncultured bacterium | reverse complement strand
CCGCTCGACCTCGGCGAGATCATGGGGTTCAAGACCCGCTTCCTGCTCTACACCGTCCCCGGGCAGGTTTTCTACAACGCCACCCGCAAGCTGGTGCTGAAGGGCGCCGACGCCATCGTGTTCGTGGCCGACAGCGAAGTCGGCAAGATGGAGGAGAACAAGGAGAGCATCGCCAACCTCCGCGCCAACCTCGCCGAGTACGGCGTCAACCTGGACCAGATGTCCTGGGTGATCCAGTACAACAAGCGCGACCTGCCGAACGTCTACACGATCGAGGAGCTGAACGCCGAGCTGAACCCGGGCGGCAAGGTTCCGTTCTTCGAGGCCGTCGCCAAGGACGGCAAGGGCGTCTTCGAGACCTTCCGCGGCATCTCGCACCTGCTAATGGAGAAGGTCACCAAGGACCTGCGGCGCACCTCGACCACCGGCGGCTCGCGTCCCGCCCCGGTCAGCGAGGAGCCCGCCGCGCGTCCCGAGCCCGCCCGCCCGGCCGCGCCTCCCGCGCCCGCGCAGGCGATCGCGCGCGAGACGCGCGAGAGCGTCACTCCCGCCATGCCCGACACGGTGCGCGGCGTGGACTACGGGCGCGAAATCGAGCTTCCGGGAGCGGCCCGCGCCAGCGCGCAGACGGCCGCGGCCCCGGCGCCGATGCCGCGCCTGCAGACCGACCCGTCGGCCTCGTTCGCCCCGGCCCCTTCGTCGCCCGCGCCGGCCGCGTCCGCCGCCGCGCCCGCGATGGCGCCGGCGCCCTCGGTCTCGGCGGTCGCGACCCCGAAGCCCGCGCCGTCCGCGAACACGGCCCCGTCGCCCGTGGCCGCGACGCCCGCGGCGGCCCACGATGGGGCGCTGGTGGTCCCGGTTCGCCTGCCCAAGGGCGCGAGCCGCGAGATCGTCCTGCGCATCGTCGTCCAGGTCGAGGAGTAGGCCCCGGCACGCCGCTCGAAGTTGACGCTCCCTTGTAACCCCGGCCGGCCGATTTCGTGGTAACGTCCCGGCCGGTGCCGCGGGTGACGACCGACGGAGGGAGCCGAAGATGACGAGCAGGCGAATCGGATGCGTGATGGCCGCGGTCGCGGCGCTCGTGGGCTTCGCGGCCCCCGCCCCCGCGCAGAGTTTCCTGGAGGCCCCGGGCTTCCAGCCGCGCGTCCCGGTCTCCTCGTTCGCGCGCCCCGCCGGCTGGTTCGATCCCTCGCGGCTGCGCATCGGCAGCACCTTCAGCGTCGGCACCGGTTTCTCGGGCGGCTCGAGTGCGCTCCAGGTGACGAGCTTCTCCTACCAGTTCGCGAAGCCGGCGTGGCTCGAGGTGAGCCTCGGCAACTCCTTCGGCGGGGACCGCGCGGGAGGGAACGCGATGTTCCTCGAGGGGCTGCGCTTCGGCTTCCGTCCCAGCGCCAACACCGTCTTCCAGGTCCAGTTCCAGGACGTGCGCTCGCCGCTGCAGCTGTCGCGCGATCCCTTCGCGCGCGGCTGGTAACGGCTCCACCCGACGCCGTGGCCGGGGGGGAGAGCCGCCTCACCGCGAGCCTGCGGGCCCGCGCCCGCCCGACCGCCCTCGTTCCCTTCGTCACCGCCGGCTATCCGTCGCTCGACGGCACCCGTGAGCTGCTCGCCGCGCTCGAGCGCGCTGGCGCCGCCGCGATCGAGATCGGCATTCCGTTCTCGGACCCGATCGCCGACGGTCCCGACATCCAGCGCGCCTCCGAGTGGGCGCTGCGCGAGCGGGTGGGGGTTCCGGAGGTGCTGGAGCTGGTGCGCGATTTCCGCCGCGGCTCGGCGCTGCCGGTGGTGCTGATGACCTACGCCAATCCCGTGCTGCGCTCCGGGGCCGAGGCGTTCGCGGGCGGCGCCGCCGGGGCCGGCGTGGACGGCGTGCTGATCTCGGACCTGCCGCCCGAGGAGGATCCAGCGCTGTGGGGCGCGCTCGACGCCGCCGGGCTCGACACCGTGATGCTGGTCGCGCCCACCACGCCCGCGGCGCGCGCGCGGGCGATCGCCGCGCGCACGAGGGGATTCCTCTACTGCCTCGCGCGCACCGGGGTGACCGGGGGCTCGGCCGGGGAATCGGGGCCGCTTCCGGAGCGGGTGGCGGAGCTGCGCGCGCTCACGCCGCTCCCGATCGGCGTCGGCTTCGGGATCGCGAGCGCCGAGGCGGCGCGCGCGCTGCGGGGCGTGGCCGACGCGCTGGTCGTGGGCGCCGCGTTCATGCGGCTCGTCGCCCAGGACCCGGCGCGCGGCTCGGCCGCGCGCGTGGAAACCTTCGCGCGCGAGCTGCACGCCGCGATCGCTTGAGGTCGCGCCGTCCGGGGACGGCGCCGTCGTGATCGCCCCGGCGATCCGCCTAGCGGCGGATCCACCAGAGCAGGTCGATCAGCAGAACCGTCAGGCCGAATTCCACGGTCCACCTCCGACTGCGAGGCGCGCGCCGCGAGGCTTCGACGGCGCGTGGTCAACCGTATTCCTCGGCCGCCCGTGGGTTGGCAGCGCGGGCGGGGGAGCCGGCATCCTGTCGGCTCCCTTCGAGTGTCGGCAGGGCGGGGGGCGGACTTGAGGGGGATTCGGGGGACCGCCGGGCTCAGGCGGCGCGGACCCGCCGGCGCGGGGGGTCCGCGAGCTGCCGCAGCACGACCAGCGTGAGGTCGTCGAGGGGCTGGTCCGCGAAGGCCCGGACCTCCCGCAGCACCGCCGCGAGGATCTCCGAGGCGCGGCGGCCCGCGTGTTCGCCCAGCACCGCGGCCAGGCGCTCGACCCCGAACAGCTCCTCGCCGCGGCGGGCCTCGGTCAGGCCGTCGGTGTAGAGAACCGCCACGTCGCCCCGCGCCAGCTCCATCCAGCAGTCGCGGTAGGCGGCGTCGGAGCGCACGCCCAGCAGCACGCCGCCGGCGGTGACCTCCTCGAAGCGCCCGTCGCGCCGCCGGATCAGCGGCGGGGTGAGGCCGGCGTTGGCGAAGCCGACGCGCCCGCGCCGCACGTCCACCCGCGCGCACAGGAGCCCCACGAATTTCTCCGGCTGCTCGAGCTGGACCAGCTGCCGGTTGAGCGCGCGCAGCAGCTCGCTCGGTCCGAGCCCGCGGCGCGCCTCGCTGCGGAAGCGCGCCTGCACGCCGGCCAGCAGCAGCGCGGCCGGAACGCCCTTGCCCGCGGCGTCGCCCACGGCGAGCGTGAAGTCGCGGCCCCCGGTCTCCACGAAGTCGTAGTAGTCGCCGCCCACCGACTCGCACGAGAAGGCCGCGGCCGCGCAGTCGAGGGTCGGGTAGGCCGGGGCGCGGCGCGGGAGGAAGTGGGCCTGGATGGAACGCGCCTCCTCGAGGGCCCGCCCGAACGCGACGTGGGTCGAGGCCTCGCGGCGCAGGTCGAGGTTCTCGAGGGCGACGCGCAGGTGGTCCGCGAAGCGCTCCACCTCGCGCACTTCGCGGCGCGCGAGCCACGAGCCGGCGAGCCGTCCGCCGAGCAGGAGCACCGCGGCCCCGGGCGGACGGCCGAGCGGCACGAGCCAGCGCACCCCGGCGAGGTCGAGGGTGTCGCGGTCGTCGGGGGAGAGCGCCAGCTGGTCGGGGGCGAGCACGCCGTCCCGGCCCTCGAGCGCCGCCTCGAAGCCCGTCCCGAGCGGGCCCGGATGGAGCGAGCCTGAGACCGTGAGGCGGGGGTTGGGGCCGTTCCCGAAATCGAGCGCCGCGCAGCCGCCGAGGCGCAGCTCCCGGGCGAGGGCGTCGCAGGCCGATTCGAGCAGGCTCTCCCGGGAGGCCGGCTCCGCGACGCGCGGCCCGGCGGACTCCGTCGCGGCGAGCGGCCCCGCGAGCGAGAGCCCGCGGGGGCGGAGCAACGAGGAGAGGCGGCCCGCCGAGGCCGCGCCCACCGCCATCAGGGTCAGCGCCCCGGCGACGAGGCGGTCGGCGCCGGGCCGCCCGAGCACGCCGGCGAGGCGGTCGGACGCCGCCAGCGTCGCCACCCCGCCGAGGGCGAGCGCCCCGACCACCGCCAGCGCCCTGAGCGCCACGCTCAGGTCGAACACCCGGTGCACCACGATCGCCCACGCGAACGAGGCCGGCACGAGCAGCGTCAGCACCACGGCGGCGCGCTCGCCCGGCACCGGGGTGCCGGGGGCGAGCGTGCGGGCGAGGATCGCGGCCACCAGCGGCGCCACGCCGAGCAGCGTGCCGAACAGGGCGACGCGCAGGCGGCGTCGCGCGTCGCCCCCGCCGGCCGCCCAGAAGGAGCGCGCGAAGAGGCCGATCGCGACGAGCAGGCCCGCCGCGAACCACAGCGCGGCGGCGGTGTCGAGCGCCGCCGCGAACGCCTCGCGCCGCGACGGCTCCGAGGCGCCGACGAAGACCGAGGCGAGCGTCAGGGCGTAGAGCAGCGCCGCGGCCCCGTACCCGCCGCGCACCAGCGCGCCCGGGGCCCCGCGCGGCCGCGTGCTCTCCGGGAACAGCGCGAAGAAGTGCACGCACAGCGCCGGCAGGAACAGCGTGATCCCGGCGTAGGCCGACTGGTAGAGGAGCGCGGCGAACGGGGAGGGCCAGCGGGGATGCGGCGAGACCAGCAGGGCGAACGCCAGGCTGAGGAGGAAGAACGTCCCGGTGAGCGCGTCGCGCCGCTCGCTCCACACCACGCTCGCGAGCATCACGAACCCGAACGCCACCATGAGCAGCACCGCCAGCAGCCGGAAGTCGCTCCGCGGCAGCCGCTCGGGAACCAGCCGAAGCTCGAGGCGCTCGCCGGCCCGGGCGACCGCGATCCCGACCGGGACGTCGGGCTCGAGGCTCGGGAGGATCGCGTTCGAGCGGACGAGGCCCGAACCGGGCCGCTGCAGGATCCGGTCGCCGGGCAGGAAGCCGGCGCGGCCGGCCGGGCTGGCCGGAATCACCTGCTCGACCCGGTCGCCGCGCAGCACCAACCCGGTCGAGGCGCGGCCGGGCAGGCCGAGCGCGGTCCACACCAGCGCCGCGGTGACCGGCGCGAGCAGCAGGCTCAACCATCCATGGGAGCGCGGCATGGGCCCTCCGTGGCCTACGGACGCCGCGCAGGCTATCAGCCGGGGGGGGCGAGTCAAGACCCGAGTGGCAGGCACGCCGCGGCGCCGGCCCTCGCGACCTCGTCGCGGCCGGGGTTCCCGGGCGAGGTGAACCGGAGCGGGCAACCCGCTGCCAGCGCGCCGGCTCCGACCCGGGAGCGGGCGCGTTCGCGGGGTCGCGGCGCCGTCCGCGCCGGCGGTCCGCGGGCCGTGGCGACGAGGTCCCCCGGTCCCGTATCGGGACACTCTGTCCTTGGAGGGCGCGCGCATCACGGCTATGCTGGCTTCCGAAGTCACGGCCGCAGCACGAGAGCTTGGAACGGGTTGGCGCGTTCGCACTCCGCGGCGCCGTTCGGCGCTCGCGATCCGGCAGGAGTTCCGGTTCGTCTCAACCGCAACTCACCACGCCGCCGGGTCCCACAATAAAGTCGGCGGAGTGCCCTGCCGATAGGGTCAGTGTCCGCGGGTGACAGCCACTCCGGGATCGGAGCGGAGGTAGCTTCAGAATGCTGGTCCTAACAAGGAAGTTAGGCGAGAACATCCGAATCGGCGATTCGGTCAAGATCACCGTGCTCGAGGTCCGTTCGGGCCAGGTGAAGCTCGGCATCGAGGCGCCGCCCGAGGTGAAGGTCCACCGCGAGGAGATCTATGCCCGGATCCAGGAGGAGAACCGCCGTGCCCAGCAGTGGAAGCCGGACGCGTCCTCGCCGGGGCCGGGTGAACCGCGCCGGGACCCCAAGGGCGGCTGAGCGCCGAAGCTCCGGCCCGAATCCGGCGGTCCTCGGCCCCGCGCCTCCCGCACTTTCGCTGCTGGAGTCCTCGCCGCTGCGCTGGTCCCGAGTGAAGAACGCCCGTGCGCGCATCGCCGCGGGCTACTACGACCGGGATGACGTGCGGTCGCGGCTGGCCGACGCGGTGCTGAACCTGATGCGCCGGCGCTGAGTCCTCGCTTGGAGCGGGGGAGGCGCTTTGCGATACTGCGCCCCTCATGGACCGAGCCTTCCCACGACCCGCGGGACGCGGGCCCCGCGCGCGATGACGCCCGCCGCCGCGGCCGCGCGCCGCGCCCGTTCCACCCCCCCCGCTCGCTCCGCGCGTTCCGCGCGTTCCGTGCGTTCCGCCCCGGCGTCGGGCCGCACGCTCGCCGACGCCCTGATGGCCGACTGCGATGCCGCGGCGCTGGTGATCGCTCCGGACGGGACCCTCGAGCTGGCGAACCCCGCCGCCCGTAGCATGCTCGGCCTCGCCGCCGGGCGCGTGCCGCGCGGTGCCGCCTCCGAGGCGGTGCGCTCCGTGATCGCCGGCGAGGACCTGGTGGGCGAGGCCCTGCGGCGGCCGGGCGCCGAGATCGAGACCGTGGTCGTGGCTCCCGAGGGCGGCGAGCTCCCGGTGCTGTGCCGCAGCGTCCGCCTCGAGCAGGGGCGCACGCTGGTGCTGCTGCGCGACCTCTCCAAGCCGCGCCGGATCCGCGAGGAGCTGCGGCGCAACGAGCGGCTCGCCACGCTCGGCCAGCTCGCCGCGGGCGCGGCGCACGAGATCCGCAACCCGCTGGCCGGCATCGGCACCAGCGCGCAGGTGCTGC
>CAZIVR010000155.1:0-6650 GCA_964542745.1 uncultured bacterium | reverse complement strand
CCTCGCCCACACCCGCTTCGCCGCCTCGCGCGCGCGCTCGGCGACCTCGCGCTCGTCCACGGTCACGACCACGCCGTTGTCCATGACGACGTTGCCCGAGACCATGACGCCCGAGACCGGCGCCCGCATCAGCCCGCTCCACAGGTGCTCGAGCAGGGTGGCCGAGGAGAACTCGGTCGAGGGGCGGTAGTCGAGCAGCACCAGGTCGGCGGGCGCGCCGGGCGCGACCTCGCCGATTCCCTCGCCGAACGAGTGCGCGGCCCAGCGCGGGCCGTTCACGAACAGGCGCCGGTAGTGGAGCTCGCCGCGCGCGCCGAGGCCGAGTCCGCCGCCCTCGGGGATCGGCGGCGCGTTGACCGACGCGTCGCTGCCCCACGAGACCTCGGACTCGCGCACCAGCGCCGCCACCGATCCCGCCCCCACCGCGCTCAGCGCGTCGCCGCGTTCCTGCGCGGCCGCGAGCAGGGCGCGCGGGGCGGCTTCCACGTGCGCCCACAGCGCGGGCGGCGCCCCGTCCCGCCACGGGCCCTTCGACGCCCAGCGCTCGGCGGGCGTCAGGTCGAGCGCGAGGTCCACGTGCACCGGGAGCCGCTTGCCGGCCGCCTCGAACGCCTCGCCCGCCAGCGTGTCGAGCCCGCCGAGCGTGGTGGCCTCGACGCCGACCATCGCGCGCACCCGCCCGTCGCGGCGGCGCTGCACCTCGTTCGCGAACGTCAGGCACTCCTCGAGCGCGAGCTTCCGGTCGCGCGGGGCGTCCTGCTCGGAGGCGGCGTAGCCGGTGGCGACCCGCACGCCCACCGTGCCGGCCGCGCCCACGATCTCCGAGAGCGACAGGTCGAGGCAGCCGCTCGAGCGGTGGAGATCGCACACGGTGGTGACCCCGTGGCGCACGCCCTCGACCAGCGCCGCCAGCGCCGCGCAGCGCACGTCTTCGGGCGACAGCGCGCGCTCGTAGCGCGCCCACGCCCCGTGCGTGCGCAGGCCGAGCCCGCGCGCGAGGTGGCGCGCGAGGTGGGCGTGGGTGTTGACGAAGCCCGGCATCAGCACGCGGCCGCGCGCGGGCCACAGGGTTTCGTCGTGGTAGGCGCGGGCCAGGCTCCCGGCCGAGGCGATCTGGGCGATGTGCGCCCCGACCACCCGCACCCCGGCGTCCTCGAACACCTGGGGCTCGCGGCCCCCCGTCACCACCGTGCAGGGCGCGATGATCACGGTCGCGGCCTCGCGGACGCCGCGTCGCCGGGGTCTCGGCAACTGGCGGGCGCCGCCCCGCGGAAATCGCGGCGGCACGCGCGCTCCGCCTCGCGCGCGTCGCGGCGGCGGGCGGGCTCCGGCCTCGGACCGCTCACGCGGCCTCCACCCGGCGCAGCAACCCCTTCACCTCGGCGCGCGCGTCGGCCGCGGCGCGCTCGGCGTCGAGCGTGGACCACGCTCCGTCGCGGTAGAGCACGCGGCCCGCGACCATGGTGAGCCGCACGTCGCTGGCGCGGCACGACTCGACGATCGTGGCGTAGGGATCGCGCTCGGCGTTGGGGGCGGCGTGGAGCCCGCGCGCGTCCACTACGATCGCGTCGGCTTGCTTGCCGGGCTCGAGCGAGCCGGTCACGTCGCCGAGCCCGAGGGCGCGGGCGCCCTCGCGGGTGGCGAGCGCCAGCACCTCGCGCGGCGCGAGCGGGCGCGCGGGCTCGAGGGCGCGCGAGATGCCGCCGGCGAGGCTCATCTCGTGGAAGGTGTCGAGCCGGTTGTTGCAGGCCGCCCCGTCGGAGCCGAGCCCGCAGCGCAGGCCCGCCTCGCGCCAGCGGCGCACGTTCGCGAAGCCGGAGCCGAGCTGGAGGTTCGACCCCGGGCAGTGGACCAGCGCCGCGTCGGCGCCGCGGAGCGCGGCCAGCTCGTCGGTCTCGATCCACACCCCGTGGGCCCCGACGAAGCGCGGGCCCAGCACTTCGCGCTCGGCGAAGAAGCGCGTCGCGGAGGCGCCGACCGCGGCCTCGACCTCGCGGCCCTCGTTCGGGTTCTCGGCGAGGTGCGTGTGCACGAGCAGCCCGCGCTCGCGCGAGACGTCGCTCACGTCGCGCCACAGCGGCTCGCTGCAGGAGAGGATGAAGCGCGGCGCGAGCGACACGCGCAGCCGCCCTCCCGCGGCGCCGTGGTAGCGCTTCGCCAGCGCGAGTGCCTCGGCCAGCGCCCGGTCGCGGGGCTCGAGCATGCCCTTCGGCACGCCCTCGCCCGCGTCCATCAGCGCCTTGCCGAACACCGCGCGGATCCCGGACTCCTCGAGCACCGCGCCGATCGCCTCGGTGTGGCGCACCGTGCCCATGTCGTTGACGCAGGTCACGCCGCCCGCGACCAGCTCGGCGAGACCGAGCCTAGCCGACGCGGCGAGCGAGGCCTCGGTGTGGGCGTGCTCGAGCGGCCAGATGGATTCGCGCAGCCAGCGCAGCAGGTCGCTCTGCTCGGCGAGGCCGCGGAACAGGGTCTGGCACAGGTGGAGGTGGGCGTGCACGAAGCCGGGGAGCACGAAGCCGCCCGAGGCGTCGAGGCGTTCGTCGGCGCGGCCGCCCGGCAGCGCGGCCAGGGCCGCCGCGCAGTCGCCGACCGCGGCGATCTCGCCGTCGCGGACCAGCAGGTCGCCGCGCGCCACCGTGCCGGCGGCGTCCATGCAGACCAGCGTTCCCGAATGGATCAGCGTGGTGCCCAGGCGAGAGCCTCCCTGCCCGCGAGCGGTCCGGCGTCCGTGCCGGAGCGGCCTCGATGGAATGGTCGCGGGCGAAGTTGGCACCCGCCCCGGGGGGTGTCAAGACCCCGGGGCGGGTGTCGCGGGCGGCGGAAGCGCCGCTGAGGCGTTCGCGGAGCGACTTCCGGCCGGGCCTAGAGCGAGGTTCGCCAGATCCCGTCTTGTTCGGTCGCGGCCAGCACGGTCGAGCCGCTGATGGCGAGGGCGCTCACACCGAGCGTCGTGATCGCTCCGGTGCCGTGCGCCGACCAGGTCGCGCCGCCATCGGTGGAGCGGAACACGCCGCTCGCGGTGCCGGCCAGCAGCGTCGTGCCGCTCGCGGCCAGGGACGGCACGGTCAGGTCCGTGGGCTGGGTGGTGGCGGCGGTCCAGGTGAGGCCGTCGTCGGTGGAACGGAACACGCCGGACGAAAGGGTGCCGGCGAGCAGGGCGGAGCTTCCGGCCGTGAGGGAGTTCACGAACAGGTTCGTGGGCTGGGTGGTGGCCGCCGTCCACGTGACCCCGCCGTTGGTCGAGCGGTACACGCCGCCGCCGAAGGTCCCGGCCACGAGCGTGGCGCCGTTCGCGGTCAGAGACTTGATGGTCAGGTTCCCGGGCTGGGTGGTGGCCGCCGTCCAGGTGAGGCCACCGTCGGTGGAGCGGAACACCCCGCCGCCAAACGTTCCCGCCACCAGGTTCGAGCCGCTCGCGGCGAGGGAGATCACGTTCGCGTTCGTGGGCTGGGTGGTGGCCGCGGTCCAGTTGATGCCGCCGTCGGTGGAGCGGAACACCCCGCCGCCGGCGGTTCCCGCGAGCAGCGTCGTGCCGCTGGCCGTGAGGGACCTGACGTTCCGGTTCACCGGCTGGGTGGCGGAGGCGACCCAGTTCACGCCGCCATCGGTGGAGCGGAATACGCCGCCCTGCGTGCCGGCGATCAGGGTCGAACCGCTGGCGAGCAGAGCCCAGACCGACTGGAACGCGGGCTGCGTGGCGGCTTCCGACCAGGTCAGCCCGCCGTCGGTGGAGCGGAACAGGCCGCCGCCGTCGGTGCCGGCCACCAGCGCCGACGCGGAAGCGGTGAGGGACAGCACCCACAGGGTCGTCGGTTGCGTGGTCGCCGCCGACCACGTGAGCCCGGCATCCGTCGATCGGAACACGCCGCCCTGCGTGCCGGCGAGCAGCGTCGTGCCGCTGACCGTGAGGGACCACACCGAAAGGTTGGCGGGCTGCGTGGTGGCCGCCGTCCATGTGAGGCCGGCGTCGGTGGAGCGGAAGATCCCCCCCCCGGACGTGCCCGCCAGCAGCGTCGTGCCGCTTGCCGTGAGGGAGGTCACGATCGTATTCGTCGGCTGGGTGGTGGCCGCCGTCCAGGTGAGGCCGCCGTCGGTGGAGCGGAACACGCCGCCCCCGACCGTGCCGGCGATGCGCGTGGTTCCGCTGACCGTGAAGGAGTTCACGGTCCCGTTGGTCGGCTGGGTGGTGGCGGCCGTCCAGTTGAGGCCCCCGTCGGTCGAGCGGTACACGCCGCCGCCGCCATCCATGCCCGCCAGCAGGGTCGTGCCACTGACGGACAGCGCCAGCACGAGCAGGTTGCCGGGCTGGGTCGTGGCCGCAGACCACGTGAGGCCGTCGTCGGTGGAGCGGAAGATGCCGCCACCATCGGTGGCGGCCAGCCAGACGCTGCCGGCGGCGGCAAGCGCCATGACATCCGGGTTGGTCGGCTGGGTGGTGGCGGCGGTCCAGTTGAGGCCGCCATCGGTGGAGCGGAACACTCCACGACCCACCACTCCCGCCAGCAGGGTCGAGCCGCTGGCCGAGAGCGAAAGGACGATCGCCGCGCCGGGGATGCCGGAAGACCGTGCCCACTGCGCGGGAGCGGTGGACGGCGTCGTGACACCGCCGCCGCTCGAGCTGCAGCCGGGCAGCGCGGCGAACAGGAACAGAACGAACGCGAGCGAAAGTCCTCTTCTCATGACGAGTTCCCTCCGGAAGTGTCGGGCGGCGGCCAGAAGGTTCCGCGTGCGCCCGAGGGACCCCGCCACCCTCGCCCGGTGGGGCGGTCGAGTCAACCGTGAGGACTCGGGATCGGCGAGCCTAGCGGAACCGGCGCTTGAGCCCGCCCCAGGACACCGGCCGCACCGGCACCACGCTCGGCGGCAGGGTCTCGCGCGCGGCGAAGACGAAGTCGCCCGCGCCGGGCTCGGCGTTGCCGTTGGTCGCGTTGCCCGCGACGCACAGGATGATCCGGCCCTCGTTCCCCGCGGGCGGATTCCACGTGAGCGACCACTCCACCGGCCCGGCGAGCCCGGTGCGCGTGCCGATGGACTGCTGCACGACGTAGTCGCGGGTCTCGAATGGCGCGTAACCGGCGAGGACGTCGAGCGTGTCGGGAGCGGGCAGCTGCCAGGCGCCGGCGCCCTGGCCGTCGCCCTCGCGCACCGCGGTGATCTGGAATCCCCATCGCCGCGCGGGGAACGAGAGCGTCGAGTCGGTCCACAGCTGCACGCGCATCGGGATCGGCGTCCCGGGCAGGTAGTCGGCCGGCAGGTCGAGGATCCGAACGCCACCGCCCGGCGTGTTGAGGTTGCAGGGATCGGGGGCGCACGGGTTCGCGAAATCCTGGTGGCAGAGCGTGCAGTCGCCCTCGGGATCGGAGCCCCCGATCGCGGGCGCACCGGTCATGCCGGGAATCGGGCCGGAGGCCGAGTGGACCCCGTTCGCGCCGACGAAGGCGGCGGCCGAACCGAGCAGCAGCACGCAGCACGCGATCGCGGGAACGAGTCTTCGTGGCATCGGCGATCCTCCGGCTGGGCTTCGCCACCGCCCCGGCGGCACCGGTCCCGGCGGGGAGTGGACGATTCGAGAAACGGGTCTCCATGGTATTCGGCACGCCGCGTCCGAAACATGGTCCCCAGGGATGAGGGAGGCGCTCGGGCCCGATTGACCCTTCGCGGGCCCGAACCTAGGCTCGCTCCCCCATGGTCGAAGCCCCGATCCCCCCGCTCTCGCGCGAGATCGCCCTCGCCGACCCGCTGGCCGCACTCGAAGCGCTCGCGGCGCTGCCGGGCGCCTTCCTGCTGCACTCGGGAGACGGCGGCCCACGCGCCCGCTGGTCGTTCTTCGGAGCCGACCCGTACGCGACGTTCGGCCCCGATCGCTACGCGGAGGCGATCGCCGCCTGGCGCGCCGGGCGCGGCCCGCACGGCGCGGCGCGGCCCGGGACCCCGCCGTTCACGGGCGGGCTCGTCGGCTGCTGGTCGTACGACTTCGGCCGCCGGCTCGAGCGCCTCCCGGCGATCGCGCGCGACGACGACGGCTGGCCGGACGTGGCCCTCGCGGCCTACGACGTGGTCGGGGCCTTCGATCACTCGACCGGCCGGGCCCGGCTGTTCTCGAGCGGGCGGCCCGCGGCCGGCCGGGACGCCGAACGCCGCGCCGTGGCGCGCCTCGACGGCTTCACGCGCCGGATCGAGGCGCGCGGGGAGATCGCGGCGCGACCCGCCCGCGGCCGCGCGAACGCGGAGCGGGAGGCGGCCTGCACGTTCGATCCGCCCGGCTATCGCGCGGCCGTCGAGCGCGTGCGCGAGCACATCCGGCGCGGCGACATCTTCCAGGCCAACCTCTCGCAGCGCTGGACGACCCGGATCGAAGCGGCCGGCCCCGCCCCCGGGCTCGAGATCTTCCGGGCGCTCGCCGCGCGCTCCCCCGCGCCGTTCGCGGCCTGGCTCGACCTCGGGGAAGGCCGCGCGCTGGCCTCGGCGAGCCCCGAGCGGTTCCTCGAGGTGCGCGGCCGCCGGGTCGAGACGCGGCCGATCAAGGGCACGCGGCGGCGCGATCCCGACCCGGCGGCGGATGCCCGGCTGCGCGCGGAGTTGCTCGCCAGCGCCAAGGACCGCGCCGAGAACGTGATGATCGTGGACGTGCTCCGCAACGACCTCGG
>CAZIVR010000154.1:0-6753 GCA_964542745.1 uncultured bacterium | reverse complement strand
GGCCGCGCGACGCGCGGCGCGGTGGCCGACGGCGCGGCGGGGGACGCGGGCGCCACCGGAGCCACGATGCGGCGCTCGGGCGCGGGGGCCGCCTCCCGCTCCTGCGCGGACGACGGGCCCGCGGCGAGCGCGAGCGCGACGACCAGCGCGCCGATCCGGCCGAGCCCCGGAAGGTTGAGCGTGAAGCGGGCGGGCGTCCCGGGGCGCGCGGGGGCGTCCGCCTCGCGGGCGCTCCACTCCTCCCCCGGGATCTCGGTCAGGAGGCGCACGCCGTTGTCGGCGAGGCCCACCACCAGCACGCGGCCGGCCACGCGCACCAGCGCGATGCCCTGGCGCGGGCCGAGCGGGAGCCGGTGCAGCAGCTCCACGCCCGCCCCGCGCGCGGCGGCGGCCGGCAGCCGGCGCAGCAGCGCGTACGCGACGCCCAGCAGACCGAGCGTCGCGACCAGCGCGCCGAGGGTCTGGAGCAGCCCGGGTCCGGTCACGAGCCGGCCTCCGCCGACTCCTCCTGCAGCACCCGGGCGATGCGGACGCCGAAGTGTTCCCCCACCACCACGATCTCGCCCTGCGCGATGCGGCGGTCGCTCACGTAGAGATCCACCGGCTCGCCCGCCATGCGGTCGAGCTCCACGACCGAGCCGGGCGAGAGCTGCAGGATCTCCTGCACGGTCATGCGCGAGCGGCCGATCTCGACCACCACGGTCATGGGCAGGTCGAACAGCGATTCGAGCACGGCCGGAGCCGCGCCCGCGGCGTTGCCGGGTTCGAGCGTCACAGGATCCTCCCTTCCAGCGGACGGGACGCGGCGCGTGGGTCCGCGTCGTTCACGGTTTCGGTGATGCGCACCCCGAGATGGCGGCGGACCTGCCCGACCTGGCCCCGGAACGCGAGGCGGCCGTTGACCCGCACCTCGAAGGGCGCGTCGGTCGGATGCCGGGTGTAGAGCACCTGCCCCGGCCGCAGCGCCGAGAGCGAGCGCGCGGTGACGGCGAGCTCCGGGAAGCGCACGCGCACCTCGGCGTGCGCGCGCCGCAGCTGCGCGGCCAGGCTGGCCGCGGGCGTGCCCGGCCCGGATTCGGCCGCGGCCGCGTCGCCGCGTCCGGTGAACGCGGCGGCCGGCAGCGCCACCAGCAGGTCGCGGCGCGGGCCGCCGAGCGCGACCTCGAAGTGCGCGACCAGCATGGTCTCCTCGGCGGGGAGCGAGGCGAGCGACAGGTCGGCGTGGAACTCGCCGCACTCGAACGCGGTGGGTTCGAGCGCGCTCCAGCTTTCGGCGAGCCGCGCGAGCGCCTGCTCCGCGAGCCCGCGCAGCAGGGCCTGCTCGAACGCCGTGGGCGCACGGCGCGCCGCGGCCGCGGAGCCCGGTCCGCCGAGCAGGCGCTCGACCCACTCGAGCCCGAGGTCGGCGCCGAGGTCCAGGACGCCGCGGCAGTCCGGGTTCCCGGCCAGCGAGAACGTGAAGGCCGCCGAGGGCGTGTCGAGCGCGGCCACCACCTCGGCCACGCGCAGCGTTTCGAGCCCGGCCGGCGTGACGCGCGCCGGCTGGCGCGTGACGGCGGCGACGTGCACCTCGAGCGCGGCGGCGAAGCGCGCCTGCACGGCCTCGAGGCGCGCCCGCCGGGCGCGCGACCACTGGCCGGCGCGCGCGAGCGGCCACGGCCGTGCCGCCGGCGCCGCGGGCACGTTCCCGCCCAGGATCGCGTCCACGTCGCGCTGGCTGCGCGCGGTCTCGAGGAGCGGGCTCACTGCAGCACGAACTGCGGGAGGTAGACGCGCGGGCGCGCGCCCACCACCGGCGTGAGCGCCTTCACCAGCTGCAGGCGCAGGCTGTCGCGCGCGCCGAGCCGGGTCAGGTCGTCGAGGGTCTGGCGCTCGATGGTCGAGATCACCGCGTCGCGCAGCGGGACGTCGCGCTCCTTGAGCACCGCGGAGAGCTTGGGGTTGTCCACCTCGATCGCCACCGACGCCATGAGGAAGCGCGTGCCGTTGGAGCCCGCCGGGTTCACGATGATGTTGTCCATGCGGTACCCGGACGGCTTCTCGTGGCCGCCCTTTTCCTTCCCGCCGTGGCCCTTCTCCTTCCCGTCGTCGCCGGCGTGGGCGTCCTCCTCCCCGTGCGCCGCGGCCTGCGCGGCGGGCGACGAGGCGGCGCGCATCGCGGTGACGCGCGGGGCCACCAGCAGCAGTCCGAGGGCCGCGCCCGCCACCAGGGTGCCGGCCGACACGCCCAGCACGAGGGGCAGCGCCGGTCCCTTCGCGGCCGGCTTGGGCGCGCCTTCCGCGGGGGCGGACGGCGCGGCTTCGGTCTTCGCTTCGCTCATTCGGCGGTCTCCGGGGTGAGGGCTCCCCGCGGGAGGCGGGGCCCGGGACCGTCTTCTGCAACCGAGGTGCCACGGATCGGGCGGCCGAAGCCGCCGCGCCGCGCGGCGCGGGCGGCGGCCGCAAGCGGCGGCCGAAAGGGAGGTTGCGGCCCCGCACGCGCGCGGGCGGCCGCGCGCGTCGGCGGCGGCCTGCGGCGGCCCCGGGCGCGGGAGCGGGCCGTCGGGAAACTTGTTCCGGGCCGTGCGGACGACCTTGCCGGAAACGGAAACGCCGGGCGGCGCCGCGCGCGAGGCGCGGCGCCGGCCCGGCTTCCGTGGCCGCGGCTAGCGGCGCAGGTTGACGAGCTCGTTCAGCATCTCGTCGGCCGTGGTGATCACGCGCGCGTTCGCCTGGAAGCCGCGCTGCGCGATGATCATGTTGGTGAACTCCTGCGAGATGTCCACGTTCGAGCTCTCGAGCGCGCCCGGCGTGATGCTCGAGGAGGTGGTCGCCCCCGCGAACCCGATCACCGGGATGCCCGAATTGGGGGACTCCTCGAAGATGTTGTTGCCCGGGCGGGTGAGGCCGCTCGGGTTGTTGAAGGTCGCGAGCGCCACCTGGGCCAGGTTGCGGCTCACGCCGTTCGTGTAATACCCCGAGATCACGCCGGTCGAGTCCACGCTGATGTTCACGAGGTCGCCCGACGGATAGCCGTTCTGGTTGCTCACCACGCCGTTCGACGGGTTGGCGAAGCCCACCAGGCCGTCGATGCCGTTCACCGTCCCGGCGTTGACCGAGATGTCGAAGGGCGCGCCGCCCGAGGCCGGCGTGATGGTCAGCGCCGATCCGCCGCCCGGGTAGGTGAAGCCCGCGAGGCTGCCGTTGCTGTTGAACGACACCGTTCCGTTGCCGGCGGGCGCGACCGTGATGCCCGGGCCCGACGCCTGCCAGTGCCACAGACCGCCGCCCTGGTAGGAGAAGCTGAGCGTCAGGTCGTGCGGCGCGCCGGCCGTGTCGTAGACCGAGATGGTCATGCTGTGGACGTCGCTCACCGCGGCGCCCGCGTCGAGGTTGCCGGTCAGCGTGATGGCGCTGGTCTGCTGGGCCGGCGCCTTCTCGCTCACGCGGATCTGGACGTCCGTGATCGCGGAACCCGTCGAGAAGTTCCCGAACACGTCGGCGTTGATGCCCTGCAGCAGGTAGCCCGAGCCCGGCGCCACCAGGTGGCCGTCGGCGTCGAGCTGGAAGTTCCCGGCGCGCGAGAACACCTGGCGCTGGCCGTTGCTCAGCACGAACAGCGCGTTGCCCTGGATCGCCATGTCGAGCGGCTGGCCGGTGCTCTCGAGGCTGCCCTGCGTGTAGAGCTGGTCGATGCTCCCGACGTTCATGCCGGAGCCGACCTGCACCGGGTTCACGCCGCCGAGGGTCGCCGACGGGCGCGACGCGCCGCGGACCTGCTGCACGAACGCCTCGCTGAAGGTGACGCGGGACGACTTGAAGGCCACGGTGTTGACGTTGGCGATGTTGTTGCCGATCACGTCGAGCCGGGTCTGGTGATTGCGCAGGCCGGACACTCCGGCGAAGAGCGCGAGCATCATGGGTACGTTCCTCCGTTTGGGGTTGGGGACAGCGGGACAGCGTCTCGGAGGCCGCGCGGCGGCGGGACCGCCGCCGCGCGCCTCCCTGGCGTCAGGGGGTGGACGGGGTGCCGGTCGCGGGACGGATCTCGACGAGCGCGCCGAGCGGGATCTTGAGTGCTCCCACCTTGAGCGTGAGCCCGCCGTCGCCGAACTCGATGCCCGAGACCAGGCCGGACTGGTAGGTCGTGACGCGCGGCTTCGAGCCGTCGGAAGCCACGACTTCGAGGCTCACCCGGTGGACGCCGGGCGGGAGGTCGGATGGCAGCGAGAGGGTCTGCCGTCCCGGCGGCAGGTCCCCGAGGTCGCGGGTGGCGATCACCCGGCCGGTGACGTCGGTGAGCTTGAGCGTGGCGCGACCCCCGCTCCCCCCGATGTCCACCGGGAGGCGCGCGGAGCCGGTCGCGGGAATCTCGACCTGGTTGCCGGCGGCGAGGATCTCGCGGCCGAGCAGGCCCGAGCCGAACTGGGTCTGCACCAGCGCGGCCACCAGCTGGCTCTGCTGGCTCTGGATCTCGGCCGCGTCGTTGAGCTTGGTGAGCTGCTCGACGCTGGTGAACTGCGCGAGCTGGGCCGCGAACTCGTGCGGCTCGAGCGGGCTCATCGGATCCTGGTGGCGGAGCTGGGTGACGAGCAGCGTCAGGAACTGGTCCGCGCCGAGCGTGGTCCGGTTCTGCCGCGTGCTCGGGGACGCCTGGTAGAGCGCCGGGTCGCCGATGGACGTGATCATCGCTGGGGACCTCCCTGGGAACGTTCGCGCGGGGACTGGCGGGATTCGCCGTCCCTGCGGTGGGCCGGCCGGTCGTCCGGGCGCGGCGGGGACTGGAAGGCGCCGGAGCCCGCGGGCTCCCGGCGCGAGACATCGGAACCGGACGCGGCGGCCGGGCCCGCGATCTGGACCCGCGCCTGCTCCGCGCCCCGCTCGCGCAGGGCCTGCTGCAGCGCGGGCAGGTCGCGCTCGAGCCGTGCGGCGAGGCCGGCGTCGGCGGTGCGCAGCGACGCGTGCAGGGTCTCGCCCCGCATCCGGAGCCGAAGCGTGCCGGTGGCGCCGTCCGGATCCTCGAGGCGGATCGGCAGCGCTTCCCCGGCGCGCGGCGCGGAGAGACTCTGCTCCCACGCCCGGAACGACGGCGCCTCCACCGCGGCCCGCGCGAACGCCGGCTCGGCGGCGGCCGGAACGTTGCCCGCGACCGCGGGGCGCACGGCGGCCTCGGGCACGGGGGTCGCGGCCGCGGACGAGTCGAGTGCCGACAGGCGCGCGACCCGGCGTTCGGCCCGCAACAGGCGCGTCAGCGCGCGTTCGCCCTCGTGGCGATCGCCCGGCCCGCCGGCGTCGGCACGGGCCGGCGCGGTCCCCACGGGGACGGCGGCGCGAGCCGCGGCTTCCACCGGGAGCTCGAGGGTCGCCCCGGCCGGCGAAGGCGCCGGGAGGATTCCCGCGGACGGAGCCGACGGGAGCGCGGGACCCGCGGCGACGGCATCGCCCGCGCTCGCGGCGCGCGCGTCCGGCACGCCGGCGGGCGGAGCCGGCCGGAGGATGCGCGCGACGGCGGGTTCGTGAAGGATCCGGGCGCCGGCGTCCAGGACCACCCGGCGCAGGCGTCCCGCGTCGAGCAGCACGAAGTCGTCCTCCGCGTCCCTCGCGGGGGAGGCGGGCGCTTCGGCTTCCCCGGCGGGCGCGGGGGCGCGGCCGAGGCGATCGAGCACTCCGGCGATCGCGCGGAACGCGGCGCCGCGGAGCGAACCGAGTCCGGGGAGCTCCGCGGTCTCGCGCGCGGTGCCGAGCGGCGCCGGGATCTCCGCCGCGCGCGTCCGCGCGCCCGCGACCTCCGGCTCCGGAAGCGGCGGCGCGAGCGGCTGCGGGAATTCGTCCGCGCGGGCCGCGGGGACGCGAACCGCGGGGGAAGGCGGAGGGGCGGTGTCGAGCGGCTGAGGCTCCGAAGTCGGCACGACCGGGCGCGGCGCGTCGGCGCGCGGCACGTCGGCGACCGGTGCGAGCGGCCGCGGCGCCGGCGTCGGCGCCACCCGGCGCGGCGCGTCGGTCCGGGGCTCGAAGGTGTCCGGCGCGAACGGCTGCGGGGCCGGCGTCGCAGGCGCGACCGGGCGCGGCGCGTCGGCGCGCGGCGAGTCCGCGACCGGCGCGAGCGGCCGCGCCGACGGCGCGTGCGACGCGAGCGGAGCGCGTGAGGCACCCCCTGGCTCGCGCCGGGCTCCCTGCGAAACATAGGGCTCGCCCTCGGGCGAGGCGACCGGAGCGTCCTCGACGGCACCCTCGGCCGGGCCCTTCGCGTTCGCGGGGGCCGGGCCGGCCGGCGCCGGGCGCGGCGGCGGGACCGGGGTCCCGAGCCAGGCCAGCAGCGCGAGCGCGAACTCCGGCGGGGAGTCGCCCGGCTCCTCGGCACGCGACGCGCCACGCGACGCGGGCGCCGCGGGCTCCGGGGCGAGGATCGGGGGCAGCGCCGGGATCATCGCTTCACCGCCGGCGGGCGGCGCATCAGGCGTTCGCTCAGGCGGGCGGCGCGCTCGGTGGGCAGCTCGGTGAGCAGGCTCGCGGCCTGGCGCACGCCCAGTTCGGCGAGGATGCCCTCGACGTGGGCGTCCGGCAGGTAGCCCATGATCTTGGCCGCGTCCTGCGCGTTCATGTTGGAGAGGATCCGCGCCACCTGCCCGTAGGACACCGGCGGCTCCGCACCTCCCCCGACGAGACGCGCCGCGGCCACCTCGGCCGCGTCGGGCGCGGGCGCGACGCGGGCTCCCGCGTCCTCGCCCCTCGCGGCGGCCGGCTCGCCGTGCGGCGCACCCGGCGGCGGCGCGG
>CAZIVR010000153.1:0-6768 GCA_964542745.1 uncultured bacterium | reverse complement strand
CCGGCGGGCGGGGTCTTGTCCGGGTCGCCGCGCCAGACGAAGTACGAGTAGACGATCGCGACCAGCGCCCCGGCGCCGCCGAAGGTCGCCCCGGTCACGAGCGCACGGGCAGGGGCCGCCGCGGCCGCCACCCAGAACACGACCCCCGTGAACACGAGGATCCATCCCGCCAGGCGGTGGGTGAGGTTCCACGAGCGGCGGCTCGAGAGCGTCCACGGCGTGCGCACCCCCACGAACCAGTTGGGCCGCAGCTTGCCCATCTGGTTCCCGAGCACGACGAACAGCCCACCGAGCAGCACCGGCAGCCAGCCGCCCGGCGCGATCGAACCGGTCTGGTACGACTGGAGCATGAAGCCGTAGACCACGGCCATCAGGGCGAGGGCGGCGAGCCGGATCACCGCGTAGGGCGCGGCGAAGCCCGCGTAGTTGGCGCGCCCGGGATCCATGCGCGGGGCCAGCAGAAGCACGACGTAGACGCCGGCCGCGATCAGCGGCATGAGCAGCAGCCCCTCCACGCGCCCGCCCCAGCCGTCGGGTTGTCCGTCCAGCCCGAAGTGGATGGGGATCCGGTCGGGCAGCCGGTTCCAGTGGAAGGCCGCGAGCCCCGCCATGACGACGAGGATCAGCAGGCTCGGCAGTTCGGTCCGCAGGTTCCATTTCATCGCGCACGCCCCTTTCCGTTCCTTTGCCGCCCGAACAGGTCGAGCAACGCGGCCGCCGCGTCCTTGGACATCGAGAGGCTCCGGCTGTGGATGATGGTTGTTCCGTGGCCTTCGGCGATGACGAGTCCGGCGCAAACATCATTTTCGGGGGCGAAGCTCGCCCCGTCCACGCGGAAGTCACCGATCGAGGTCCCGGTGTGGCGTGGCATGGCGTGGCGTGGCGTGGCGTGGCATGGCGTGGCACGGCGATTGTTCTTGGCCCCCCCGGCATACAGTGATAGGAATCGCACTTCCGAAGCGCCCCCTCGACGCCCCGCCCCCGTCGAGGTTCCCGATGAAACTCTATTCGCTGACGCACCTGTCCGACCGGAGCCTGTTGGACGGGCTCGCCTCGCTCGTTCGTCGCGAGCGCGCCACGGTGGCGGAGTTGCTGGCGCACATGGCCGAAGTCGAGGCGCGCGAGCTTCATGCCGCCGACGGTTACCCCTCGATGCTCGCCTGGTGCGTGGGCAGGCTGCACCTCTCCGAGCACTCGGCGTTCAGGCGGATCCGGGTCGCGCGGGCCGCGCGCAAGTTTCCGGTGCTCTTCGAAGCGATCGCCGATGGCCGCCTGAACCTGACCTCGGCGCTCCTGCTCGCGCCCTTCCTTGCCACGGACACGGTGGATGAGCTGGTCCGAGAGGCGAGCCACCAGCCCAAGGCCCAGGTCGAGGAGCTGATCGCGCGGCGCTACCCCCGGCAACTAGCTCCAGAGCTAGTTGGCCGCGCCACGATCGTCCCGATCTCCCCCGGCATGTACGAGGTGCGGGTCACCATCCCCGAAGACACGCTGGCACGCCTGCGCTACTCCCAGGAGCTGCTGAGCCATCAGGTTCCGGCCGGGAACATGGGCGCGGTCCTCGACCGGCTGCTGGAACTGAGCGTCCCCCAGCTCGAGAAACAGAAGTTCGCGGCCGCCGGGCGCCCCCATTCGGCGCAGCGGCCGGCCCGGGACCCGCGCCACATCCCCGCGCGGGTGAAGCAGGCCGTCTGGAAACGCGACGGTGGCGCCTGCACCTTCGTGAGCAAGGGCGGCCGGCGCTGTGGCTCGCGGTGGCAGGTGGAGTTCGACCACGTCGAGGAGGTGGCAAGGGGCGGGAGAGCCACGGCCGGCAATGTTCGCCTGCTGTGCCGGACCCACAACCAGTTCGCGGCGGCCGCCTCGTTCGGGGCGGGCTTCATGGAGCACAAGCGCCAGAAAGCTATGGAATCACGCGCGGCCGCACGAGACGCGGCGCCCGCAAGGGGAGGAACCCGCGTGACTTCATCCGAGAACGAAGTCATCCCCTACCTTCGCAAGCTGGGTTATCGAACCGATGAAGCCCGGCGCCGTGCCGCCGCCGCCTGCGAGCGCATGCCCGATGGCCCGCTCGAGGGGCAGGTTCGCTCGGCGATTTCGGGGGCGTGCTTCGCGTGAGGCCGGCCCCCCACGAAAGGATTCTCACCGCGCGGCCGCGCCCTCCAGCGAGGCTTCGGCGGCTGATTCCGTGCGTCGCGCTTCGGCGGCCACCGCCGGGGGCGAGGCCGTCCCCCAGCGCTCGGCCCACATCTGCAGGCTGAGCAGCGTCCACAGCGTGCGCCCGCGCTCGGCGCGGCCCGACAGGTGGGCGTCCACGATCGCGCGCACCGCTGCCGGGTCGAGCACGCCCGCGCGCGCCACGCGATCGGCGGCGAGCCGCGACTCGACGAGGCCGCGCATGGACCCGCGCGCCCACGCCGAGAAGGGCGGCGAGAACCCCTGCTTGCGCCGCGTGCGCACCGCAGGCGGCAGCAGGTCGCGCACCGCCTCCTTCAGGACCCACTTGCCGGTCTTGCCGCGCAACTTCTGCCGAAGCGGAAGCCCGAGCGCGAACTCGATGAGCGGGTGCGCCAGGAACGGCGCGCGCGATTCGAGCCCGTGGGCCATGGTGGCGCGATCCACCTTGGTGAGCAGGTCGCCGCACAGGTAGAGCTCGAAATCGGCGAGCTGGTAGGCGACCAGTTCGGGCTTGCGGAGGATCCACGCGGCCGGTGAGTTCCCGAGCGAGTCCCAGAGCCGGTCGAGATGCCGCGTCGGCTGGTCCGCGCCGGTCGCGGCGCGCAGCCCGGGCGCCAGCAGCCCGTGGGCCTCCCCCGCCGACGCGGTGCCGAACCAGGCGGCGTGCCGCTCGAAGGGCGAGAGCGCGGCGCCCTCGAGGAAGCGCTCGAGCAGGTAGGGGATCGTGACGTGGTGATGCCGCGGCCGGGTGCGGCGCGCCAGCGCGATGAGCGCGCGCCGGAGCGGGACGGGCAGCCGGGCCGCGCGCCGCGCCCAGCGGTGGCCGAGGTAGGTGGGGTAGCCCGCGAACAGCTCGTCGCCACCCTCGCCGGTGAGCACCACAGGCACGTCGCGGGCGGCGCGGCGCGCCAGGGCCCACGTCGGCAGCACGCTCGGGTCGCCGAGCGGCAGGTCCATGGCGGCGGCGTAGGTTTCGAGCACCTCCTCGCCGGCGGCGGTGTCGAGCGTGAGCTCGTGATGATCGGAGCCAATGCGTTCGGCCACGCTGCGCGCGTAGGCCGATTCGTCGTAGCCGCGGTCCGGGAGCCGCAGGCTGTAGGTGGGGAAGCGCCCCTCGTGCGCGCGCGCGGCGAGCGCCGCCACCGCGCTCGAGTCCACGCCGCCCGAGAGGAACACGCCGAACGGCACCTCGCCGGGAACACGGTCGGCCACCGCCTTCGCGAGTGCGGCGCCGGTGCGGGACACCGCCTCGCGCGTGGCGATGCGGGCCGGGCGGGCGAGCGCGTCCCACGGCCGCCAGTAGCGCGCCCGCACGCCCTGCCCCGCCTCGAGCACCAGCGTGTGCGCGGGCGGAAGCTGGCGAATCGCGGCGAAGCCGGTGTCGTCGCCCGCGAAGAAACCATGAAGGAGGTAGCGGCTGAGCGCCGCGGGGTCGGGATCGCGCGACACCCACGGCAGCGCCAGAAGCGCGGCGGGCTCGGAGGCGAAGGCGAAGCGCTCACCGGAGGCCGCCACGAACAGCGGCTTCTCGCCGGCCCGGTCGCGCGCCAGCACCAGCCGCCCGGCCGCGCCGTCCCACAGCGCCACCGCGAACATGCCGTCGAGCGCCAGCGGGAAGTCCGCGCCTCGCTCCTCGTAAAGGTGCGGGATCACCGCCGTGTCGGGGCCGTCGGGAACCTCGTGGCCGCGGGCGCGCAGCCCGGAGAGCAGCGCGGCATGGTTGTAGACCTCGCCGTTGATCACCGCGCGCACGACGCCGCGTTCGTCGGTCGCCACCCGGGCCGGCTGGTTCGGGGCCACGATCGCGAGCCGCGCGAGGCCGAGCGAGACGCCGTCGCCATCCCAGAGGGCCTCGCCGCTCGGGCCGCGGTGGCGAAGCCTCGCCACCATCGCGCTCACCAGCGCGAGGCGCTCGGGGCCATCGAGGCGCGGGGCGACGATGCCGGCGATACCGCACATGAACCGATGCGCTCCTGGGTTGCGATCGCCCCGGAACGGGGGCGCCTAGGGTTTTCCCGCGGCCGCGCCCTCGCGTGGCGCGGCGTCGCGGGCCTCGATGCGATACGCCGTGAAGCGCCGGCCGCGATGGATCGCCTCGGCGCCGGGTGGAAGCTCGCGGTCGTCCGGCACCGGCCGCACCAGCACCTCGCCGGGCGCCGGGGGCGGCGCCACCTCCACCGGCGTCCAGTGGCCCCGCGCGCGAAGCACCTCGCGGTAGCGCGACTGGTACACGCTGGTGGTCTGGTCGGCTTTGGCCGCGACCAGTGCGCCCCGGCGGTCCAGCAGGTAGTCGGCCCCGGGACTATAGCAGCGTTCGTAGCGCACCGAAGCGGCGCCCGAGGCGGCGATGGCGCGCGCCAGCGGCTCGCTCGACTCGCGCTCGGCGGCGGCGTGGAGGGCGGGGCGGCCGAGCACCAGCACGAGCGGGATCAGCGCCACGCAGGAGGCGAAGGCGACCGGCCAGGCGCGCCCACCGCGCCGCGACTTCTCGCGCCACGCCAGGGCCGCGATGAACGCGAGCGGCGGCACCGCGGGGAGCAGGTAGGTGACGAGCTTGGAGCGCGAGAAGGTGAAGAAGAGGAGCGCGAAGAGGATGAACCCGAGCGCCACGCGCAGCGCGGAGTCCCGCGCGGCCGACGCCCCGCCGGGCTCGCGAGCCGCCCATGCCGCCCGCCACGGGGTCGCGAGCGACCACGGCAACGCGCCGCCGATCAGCGTGACCGGCGCGAACCACCACGGCTGGTTGCGGTCGAAGCTGCGGCGTGTCATGCGCTCGAGCGACTCCTCGAGGAACGCGTAGCGCGGGTACTCGGGGTGGCGCGCCGTGGCGAGCGCGAACCACCCGCCCGCGACGCCGAACACGATCACCCAGCCCGGCCACCAGCCGAGCCAGCGGAGCGGCGCGAGCGAACGCGCCACCAGCGCGGTGGCGAGGCTTCCGCCCGCGGCCCAAGCCAGCATCACCGGCCCCTTGATGAGTACGCCGGTCGCGACCGCCGCGAACATCGCCGCGCGGCGGCGGCCGCTCGCGCCATCGGCCAGCTCGCGCGCGAGCAGTGTCCACACCAGCGTGACGCACAGCGCGAGCGGCATGTCGAAGATCACGTAGGCGCCGATCACCGCGAACAGGGGCGCCGCAGCGCACAGCGCCGCAGCGCGCCACGCGAGCGGCTCGCCACCCACCCGGCGCGCGAGGCTCCCGAGCGCCAGCAGCGCAAGCACGCCCGCGAGGATCGCGGGAAGGCGCGGCGCCCAGCGCGTGGGGCCGAACGCGCGAATGGCGGCCGCAGCTCCCCAGAACAACCCGGGCGGCTTGTCGAGGTAGGGCATGCCCGCGAGGTGCGGAATCACGAGGTCGCCGGAGCGCGCCATCTCGCGCGCGACCTCGGCGTTGCGTCCCTCGTCCGGGTCCACGAGTGGGATGGTGGTGGCGAGGAAGAGGCCGAGGGCGAGCGAGGCCAGAAGGACCGCCTGGCTCGCGACTCGCCCACTCAATCGCGAGGCGTCATTCGATCGGGGCACGACCGGTCCGGGTGTCTCCATCGGCCGCACGATAGCGGCCCCGGGCCGCGGGAGGAATCGGGGCGCTGCCGCCCTGCGCTCACTGTTCCGCGTCGGGCTGCGTCGCGCCCTAGCTGAGCGTCGCGTTTCTCCACACGGCGCCGTCCGACACGCGTAGATGGGACTCGCCGGGCGCGGGGTTCGTGACCCATGCGATCGAACCGGCTCCGGCCACGGACGGTGCGGGCAGCGTGCCGCCATTGGTATGGGCGGGGGCGCTCAAGGCATGGTTGGTCATGCCGATGAAGCGCGGACCCAGGACCCGCAATCGCGTGTATTCGATCGCTACTGGTTCAAAGTCCCGATTCCCCCACTCGGTGCAATCCGGGGAGTCCTGGTCGAAGACCGCGACGTAGTCGGTGATTCCCTGTGAGGCGCAGTTGGAAAGACGGGCCGACGCCGACTCGACGAATTTCACGGCGTTCGAGGGCCGCTTGGCCGGGTCCGGGCCTCCCTGGAACCAGCATGCATCCACGAGCGCCGAAGGACAGGAACGGAGCGCGAGGAATTGACTCGTGGGGGTCGGCGTACCGTTGTCGGCATCCTCGAAATAGCAGGAACGCAACTCGATTCGCTCGCAGTCCTCCGCCTCGAGTCCAGCGCCTTCATTCGGTCCCGCCGGGTAGTGGTTGCCTTCGAAAGTGCAGTTCACGAGAGTCATGCCCGTCACGCCGACTGCTTCAAGCCCCCTCTTGCCATTCTGGGCGATCGCGCCGCCGACAAACCGAATTGCACGGCATCCGGAAGCCGCACTTTCGATCCTTGCGCCGGCGCCCGGGTTGAAGATGAGGTAGCAGCCTCGGGCATAGAAGTGCTCCACGTCCCGCAGCCACAGGGCATACCGTGGCGCTCCCTGAAGCGTCACGCTCCAGAGGGATGCCCAGCCGACCGAGAACCCGGACACGCCCTCACCTTCGAACAGCAGGCAGACCCTTCCCAACGGGTCGTGCGCGGTGGCCGCGCCGTCCAGCGTGAGGTCGCGCATCTGGAAGTTCAACCGCTTGACCGTCACCAGGTCGTACGCGTTCG
>CAZIVR010000152.1:0-6806 GCA_964542745.1 uncultured bacterium | reverse complement strand
TGTCGCCGACCCGCACGTCCTTGCGGTCCACCTCGTCCTGGTTGTGGAGCGTGGCCCGGCTCACCGTGACCCCCGAGACGTCCACCGGCTGGAGCGAGGCCACCGGGGTGAGCTTTCCGGTGCGCCCGACCTGCACCACGATGTCGAGCACGCGCGTGACCTCGATCCGCGGCGGGAACTTGTAGGCGACCGCCCAGCGCGGCGAGCGCGCCTTCATGCCCAGCAGCTCCTGCCAGTCGCGGCGGTCGAGCTTGATGACGACGCCGTCCACCTCGACGTCGAGCCCGTCGCGCCGGGCGCCCAGCGCCGCGTGGAAAGCGAGCGCCTCCTCGATGCCGCGGCAGGCCCGCGCGCCCTGCTCGACGTGGAATCCCCAGTCGCGTAGCGCCGCGAGCATCGCCTGCTGGGACGCGAACTCCACGCCGTCCGAGCGCATCACGTCGTAGGCGTAGAAGTCGAGCTTCCGCGAGGCGGTGATCGAGGGATCGAGCTGGCGCACCGTGCCCGCCGCCGCGCTGCGGGCCGCCGCGAACGGCTCCTCGTCGGCCTCGATCAGCCGGTGGTTGAGCGCCGCGAACTCGGAGAGCGGCATGATCGCCTCGCCGCGCACCGCGACCGTGCCGCCCGCCGGGGCCTTCGGGCCCGACGCGGCGAGCCGGAGCGGCACGGCGCGGATGGTGCGCACGTTCTCCGTCACGTCCTCGCCGGTCTCGCCGTCGCCCCGCGTCGAGGCGCGCACCAGCACGCCGTCCTCGTAGACCAGCTCGATCGAAAGCCCGTCAAACTTGGTCTCGGCCACGTACCCGACCGGCTCGGCGAACAGGCCCTCGTCGGTGCCGAGCGCCTTGCGGATGCGCGCGTCGAACTCGCGCACTTCGTCCTCCTCCATGAGCGAGTCCAGCGAGAGCATGGGCCGCGTGTGCCGCACCTTGCGGAACGCCTCGCGCAGCCCGCCGCTCACGCGCTGGGTGGGGGAGTCCGGGAGGCGGTGCTCCGGGTGCTTCTCCTCGAGGTCGCGCAGCTCGCGCATGAGCTCGTCGTAGGCCGCGTCCGAGATCGAGGGCTTGTCCTCGACGTAGTAGCGCCGGTCGTGCTCGAGGATCTCGCGCACCAGCGCCTCGATGCGCTTGCGGGCCGCGGCGCTCACCGGCGCTCGCCCCCGAGCGCGACGATCCGCGCCAGCTCGCGCGCGGCGAGCGGCATCACCGAGAGCCTCGTGTTCTTGACCAGCGCGACGCCGCGCAGTGCCGCGTCCACGCGGAACGTGGCGAGCGCCACCGGGCTTGCGAGGGATCGCACCGGCTCGAGGTCCACCACCACGCGCTTCGGGTCGCCGAGCTTCGGGTCGGCGTAGGGGTCGGAGGCGGCGCGGGCCAGTCCCACCACCGCCTTCTCGCCGCCGGTGTGGTAGATCGCCACTTCATCCCCGCGCCGAACCTGCCGAAGATGGATCAGGGCCTGGGCGTTCGAAATGCCCTCCCAGACGGTCCGCCCGTCGCGCTCGAGATCGTGGTAGGAGTATTCGGCGGGTTCGGTCTTGAAGAGGTAGGCGGACACGGCGGCAGGTTAGTCAGCGCAACCGGGAGGTGCAACCGCACGATGCGATTCCCCGAGATGGCGCGCGAGGCGCTCTTGAAGCACGTCCCCGAGGCCCGCACCGAGGCGGCCACGTGGGGTCGGAAGCCCGGCATCGTCTGGGTGAGCTGGCGGAGGGCCGACGGCCGGCAGGTCTCGATCGCGCTCCGGCGGCACCTCGACTGGGCCACCGGCGAGGTCGGACTCTCGCCCGAGCCCATCGCGCACGACGCGCTGCCGCTCGAGGCCTCGGCCGACACCGACCGCCCGGCCTTCCGGGTGCGGCTCGGCGTGCTGGTCCACGAGGGCGACCGCTGGTGGCCGGTGGGCGAGACGTCGCGCGAGATCCGGGAGCGCCTCGAGGGCCTGGTGCTCCAGATGCGCTCCAAGGTGGACGCGCTCGGCGCCCGGAGCGCCGGCCGCCGCTAGCTTCCGGCCGGAACCGCGGCCGGAGCGCGGCGTCCCGCGAACCGCGGCGTCTTCGCGCGGGGCGCGCCTACTTCTTCTTCGCCGGCCGCCGCGTCGAGGGCGGCGTGCCCACCGTCGCCGCCTTCACGCACACCACCGGCGGCAGGCCGCCGATCGCGCGCTCCCACGAGGCGCCGCCGTCGCTCGAGCCGAACACCTGGCCGCTCCGCGTGCCGAAGTAGATCCCGGCCGGGTTGAGCGAGTCGGCCGCCATCGCGTCGCGGAGCACGCACTCGAACGCCTGCTGTTGCGGAAGCCCGCGGGTGAGTGGCTCCCAGGACGCCCCGCCGTCGCGGGTGCGGTAGACGCGCAGCCGGCCCTCGGGCGTGGCGCGGAACATGTCCGATTCGAGCGGCACGATGTAGGCCACCTCGGGATCGTGCGGGTGCGCCACCATCGGGAACCCGAAGTCGCTCGGCACGCCGTGCGCGATGTCGCGCCACGAGTCGCCGCCGTCGTCGGTGCGATAGAGGCCCCAGTGGTTCTGCAGGTAGAGCGTGTCGGGGCGGGAGGGGTTCATCGCGATCTTGTGCACGCACTGGCCGAACTCGGGCTGTTGGTCGGGCAGGAACACGGCGCGCACGCCGCGGTTCGCGGCGCGCCACGTCTCGCCGCCGTCGTCGGTGCGGTAGACGCCGCCGGTCGAGATCGCCACAAACATCCGCTGGCTGTTGCGCGGGTCGTGCACGATCGAGTGCAGGCACAGGCCGCCGCCCCCCGGCTGCCACTTCCCGCGGTGCGGGTGGTCCCAGAGACCGCGCACCAGCTGGAACGACTCGCCCGCGTCGCGCGACTCGAACAGCGCGGCGGGCTCGACGCCGAGGTAGAGCGCCTCGGCCTCCTCGGTGCGCCCCGGGTGGATCTGCCAGATGCGCCGGAGCGAGGCCCCGGTGTCCTCCGGGAAGCGGACCGGCGCGGTCTCGGGGTTGGTCCACGTCCGGCCGAAGTCGTCGCTGGTGCTGAGCGAGGCGCCCCAGTGCGCGCTCTCGGTGCCCGCCCACAGGCGCTGCCGCCCGGCGCGGCCGTCGAAGGCCATCGCGTACACCGCCTGCCCCGCGAAGTAGGGTCCGCCCACCTGCCAGTGCGCTCGCGCGGCGTTCGAGCGCAGGAGGAAGGCGCCCTTCATCGTGCCGACGAGCAGCAGGACGTCGCCATCCTTCACCGTGACGTGCTTGGCCTGCGGCATGGAGTTCCTCCGGACGAAGTGGAGCGGGTGGCGCCTAGGGCCAGACGGCCGCGGCGGTGCTCACGAGGGACGTGTCGGCCTCGGCCGACTGGTCGTAGCGCAGCAGCCGGCCGGCCCCGGGCTCCGCGCAGCGGAGCAGGGCGTAGGCCGGCGCGAAGCCGCAGATGCGGGTGGCGTCGCCGTGCGTGGCGATCGCCGCGAACCAGGCCTCGGCGTCGCCCTGGAGCGCGGGCGTGAGCGCCGCGCGGTCGATGCGCTCGATCTCGGCGCGGGCGGTCTCGTCGAGCCGCGGGTCGCCGAAGCGCGGCCCCACGTGGGAGAAGTCCACCGGGCCCGCGTAGATCGTGGGGCCCCCCAGCTCGCGCTCGGTGTCGCGAACCGCCGTGATGAGGCTCTCGAAGCGCGCGTCCTCGCGCGGCATCCGGCCGTCGTCCACGAGGCCGTGGAAGCCGCCGCACAGGATCGGCACGATCGTGAACGGCCGCTCGCCGAAGCGGCGCTTGAGGTAGAGCGCCGCGAACTCGATCGAGTGCTCGTCGCGGTGCGCGAGCTCCGAGCGGAAGGCGTCGTCACCGATCCGCGCGGCGACCTTGTCCACGAAGGCGGTGTCGCACGCCACCTTCCCGAGCGGGGTCTCGAAGTGCTTGCGGGTGAGCGCGAAGGTGTCGTCCACGAGCTGGTGGCCGGTGCCGAACACCACGATGCGCGGCGGCGGGCCGTCGGCGCCGATCTCCATCACCGCCCGCGCGATCGAGCCGCCCGAGCGCCGCGGGTCGAGGTGCGGCATCAGCACCGCGCGCGGGCGCGCGTTCGCCGCGGGGAGGGGCTCGCCGGCCGCCGCGCGCCAGCCCTCGGCCTCGGCGAAGTGCGCGTCCACGAACGCCCCCAGCTCGGCCGGGTCGGCCGGGTAGGCGCGGCCCTCGAGCGCGGCCGGCCGGATCTCGAGCGGGTGGTACTCGGCGCGCATCGCCTCGAGCGCGCGCTGGAAGCGCGGCGACTCGAGCAGCAGCAGATCGTCGAGCTGCGCCACGAAGTCGCGCACCATGTTGGAGACGCGGATGTCCTTGCTCTCGCGCATCAGCGCGGCCGACATGTCGGCGAGCGAGACCGTGCCGTCCATGAGCTGGAGCAGCGGCAGCGCCTCGATCCCGAGCACCGGCTGGCCCTGCACCACGCCGAGCGGATCGCTGATCAGGAGCAGCTCGCGCTTGCCGTCGCGGATCGGCACGATCACCAGCGGGCGGATGCGCGGGTATTCCGGCAGGTCCTCGGGCGTCTCGCGCGCCACGCCCGGCGGGAGCACGATGCGCGACTTCGGCGCCGGGGCTTCCGCGACCTCCTCGCCGGCCGGCGTGATGAGCCGCGGCCTCGCGGCCGGCGCGTCGTCCGGCTCCTCGCCCGGAACGATGAGGCGGCCGGGGCGGGGCGGATCCTGCGGTGCGTCGGGCGACATCGGGGTCCTTTCGGGAGGCGGCGGCGGGGCGGGTGACGGGCGAGCATAGCGGCGCGCTCGCGCGGCGAACAAGCGGGCTCCGGCGGGCCGCCGCCCGGGCCGCCGCCCGGGCCGAGAAATGGGATGCACGAAATCGCCGCTTGCCTCAAGATGCGCCGCCATGAATCCCAGCGTGGGCAACGCCGCCTCGAGCCCGATCGAGGTGCGCATGGATCGCGACCAGGTGCTGCACGGCCGCGCGTGGGTCGCCGAGCGCCCGCGCGCGCTGGTGGCGGTGGTGCACGGGCTCGGCGAGCACAGCGGGCGCTACGCCGCGCTCGCCTCGGAGCTGGTGGCCGCGCGCTTCACCGTGGTGTGCCTCGACCTGCCGGGCCACGGCGAGTCGGCCGGCCCGCGCGGCGACATGCGCTCGTGGATCCAGGTGCGCGACCAGGCCGTGCCCGCCATGTTCAGCGCCTCGCGCGGCCTCCCCGGCCAGCCGCCCGAACTGCCGCGCGTGCTGCTCGGCCACAGCATGGGCGGGCTCATGGCGCTGGACCACGCGCTCGCCCACCCGCGCGACCTGCTGGGCGTGGTGGCCTCGGCCCCGGCGCTGGCCTCGGCGATGCCGCCGTGGTGGAAGCTCGCGCTCGCCAACGTGGCGCGGGTGACCGCCCCCTCGGCCGGATTCCCGCACGGGCTCGACGAGGACGGCATGTCGCGCGACCCGGAGGTGCTGCGCGGGCGCAAGAGCGACCCCCTCATGCACGACCGGATCAGCCCGCGCCTCTACTTCGCCCTCGAGGAGGCGCGCCAGCGCGTGCTGCGCGACGCGCGGCGGCTCGCGATCCCCGCGCTGCTGCTGCACGGCGCCGCCGACCGCGTCACCGACCCCCGGGGCACGCTCGAGTTCACCGCCGCGGCCCCGCACGAGAAGGCCCGGCTCTTCACCTATCGCGACGCCTACCACGAAATCTTCAACGATCCGGCGCGGACCCAGGTGCTGAAGGACCTGATCGGCTGGCTCGACCTGGTCTGCGTGATGTGATCCCGGCGGGCGCCCGCCGGGGGCGCCGCCGCCGTCGTTCCGAAGGGAGCCGAGCATGCCGGTCAAGGACGGTGTCGGAAGGATCGTGTCGGTGCGCGTCGGGCTGGTGGTGCGCCACCCGCGCCCCAAGTGGGACAAGGGCTCCGGCACCACGTGGGCGAGCGCCTTCGTGAAGTCGCCGGTCAACGGGGCCGTGAAGGTGGGCCTCGAAGGGATCGAGGGCGACCAGCAGCACGACCGCCGCCATCACGGCGGCCTCGACATGGCCGTGCTCGCCTACGCCGACGCGCACTACGACGACTGGCGCGACGAGCTGGACCTCGCCGAGATGGGCCCCGGAGGATTCGGCGAGAACCTCACCGTCGAGGGCTTCGACGAGACCACCGTGTGCATCGGCGACGTGTGGGCGGCGGGCGAGGTGCGCTTCCAGGTGGCGAGCCCGCGCGGGCCGTGCATGAACATCGGCCGCCGCTGGGACCGGCAGGACCTGCTCGAGCGCGTGATGAAGAACGGCCGGGGCGGGTGGTACCTGCGCGTGCTCCAGCCCGGCTCGCTCGCGGTGCGCCAGCCGGTGCGCCGCATCGAGCGCCCGAACCCCGAGTGGACCGTCGAGCAGGTGTTCCGGGTCCGCTACGCCGCCGAGCGCGACGCGAAGGCGATCGCCAAGCTCGTCAAGGTGAAGGAACTCGCCGCGGCCTGGCGCGAGAAGCTCGCGAAGGTGCCCGATCCGGAGCCGGAGGCGGGAACGTAGCCGGGAGCGTCGCGTCCCCATGCTTTTCATGGTGATCGAGCAGTTCCGCGGCGGCGATCCCGCGCCCGTCTACCGGCGGTTCCGCGAGCGGGGCCGGCTGGCCCCCGAGGGCCTCGTCTACGTCTCGAGCTGGGTGACCGAGGACCTCGCGCGCTGCTACCAGGTGATGGAGTGCGACGACCGGGCGCTCCTCGACGCGTGGATCGCCCGGTGGAGCGACCTCGTGGAGTTCACGGTCGTGCCGGTGGTGACGTCGGCCGAGGCGGCGGGGAGGGTGGGGGAGTAGCATCGGTTTCCTCAACAGCCGATCCGATCTCCCCGGCTCGATCCATCGCCCGAAGCGACG
>CAZIVR010000151.1:0-6906 GCA_964542745.1 uncultured bacterium | reverse complement strand
GAGGGCGCGGGGCCGCTCGCCGGCCGACGCCGCGGCGATCGCCCGGGCCGCGACCGCCGCCGGGCTCGCGCCCTCGCCCGCCGCCGCCAGCCACGCGGCGAGCCCGCCCGCGGATTCGGGGTGGAGCGCGAGCGCCCGCGGCAGGAGCAGCGCGCCCGCGATCCACAGCAGCGTGATCGCGAGGGTGGCCACGAGCCCGAGCGATTCGCGCGCGCGGTCCGCGGGGACGAACCGCAGCAGCGCGAGCGACAGCGCGACGCCGGCGGCGAGGGCCGCGCCCCACAGCGCCGCGGTCGCGCCCGCCGCCGCCAGCGCCCCCGCGAGCCGGTGCTCGGCCCCGGCGAGGTAGGCCGTCGCGGAAGGGAGCGCGAGCACGAGCACCGGCAGCGTGGTGCGCGGCGCCGCGTCGAGCGCCTTGATCGCGAGCAGGCCCGCCGGGCGGAGCGGCGCGCGCCGCAGCAGGTCGAGGTCGGGATCGAGCACCAGCGAGCGCACCACGTCCTCCACGTCGAAGGCGAGCAGCGCGAGGAACGCTCCGGAGAGCGCGAGGGCGAGCAGGCCGGTGCGGGCGGCGGGACCGGCGCCCGCCATCGCGTCGAAGGACTGGGACAGCCCCGAGTGCACCAGCGCCGCCATCGCCGCCGAGAGGCCCAGCCAGACCGCGGGGTGCCGGCTCCAGCGCCCCGCCGGCGGCGGCACGCTCCAGTCGCGCCGCGCCATGCGCAGGCGCGACCGCGCGACCGCGGCGATCACGGCGCGGGAGGCGCGGAGGGTCCCGCGCCGCCGCCGGTGAGCTCGAGGAACAGGTCCTCGAGCGTCGCGTCCCGGCCGCCGCGCAGCTCGGCGAGCGAGCCCTCGGCGCGGCGCCGGCCGCGGTCGAGGATCAGCACGCGGTCGCACAGGTGCTCGGCGACGTCGAGCCCGTGGGTGGAGACGAGCACGCCGCAGCCGCGCGCCGCCCGCTCGCGGAGCAGGTCCTTGAGCGCCCGCGCCGCGCGCGGGTCGAGGCCGACCATCGGCTCGTCGAGCATGAGCAGCGGCGGGTCGTGGAGCAGCGCCGCCGCGATCGAGAGCTTCTGGCGCATGCCGTGCGAGTAGCCTTCCACCGTGCGGCCGGCGTCCGCGGCGAGGTCGAACCGCTCGACGAGCGCGCGGGCCCGCGCCTCGGCCGCGGGAGCCGGCACGCGATAGAGCGCGGCCACGAACTCGAGGAACTCGAACCCCGTGAGCCGCTCGTAGAGTGCCGGCTGGTCGGGCACGAAGCCGAGGCGCGCGCGCGCCGCGAGGGGCTCGCGGTCGAGCGCGGCTCCGGCGATGCGGATGTCGCCCGCCTCCGGCCTCAGCAGGCCGGCGGCGGCGCGCAGCGTCGTGGTCTTGCCGGCGCCGTTCGGGCCGAGGAAACCGAGGATCTCCCCCGGGCGCACGGTGAGGTCGAGCGAGTCCACCGCGACCAGCGGACCGTAGCGGTGCGTGAGCCCGCGGATCTCGAGCGGCGCCGCGGCGGATTCGGGGGTCGGGTCCATGGCGCGGCAGTCTAAGCGCTGGCCGGGAACGCCGCGCGAGCGCGGGGCGCCCCCGGGAGAAGCCTGGAGCGCGTCCGCATTTCCTGCGGACCCGGCGCGGGCTTCCGCACCCGGGCGCGCGCCGCCCGCCGCGCGCCGCCGCGGCGGAACCCCGCGTCCCGAGCGGCGCGAAGCTCGATTTCGCTTCCGTGCCGCGCTCCGGCACGCGACCTGCGATGGATCGTCAGGCGAGAGCCCGAGAGTCCGCGGCCGTTCCCGAATGTGCAAGGGGACCGTGCCGAGAGGCCGGAAGGAAGCGGGGACGGTTCGCGGATTCACGGGCTCTCACCCGCGCCTGCGGCGCGGGGTCGCCGGACCCCCCCGGAGGGGAGGCAGCCCGTCCGGATCCGGCTGGCGACCTCCACCGCACGCGCGGGCCGCGCGAGAGTCCCGGCCACGGGGCTCGCGATGCCGGGGCGGATCCCCACGCCGCCCCGGCGATTCGTTTCGGGAGGAACGCGGGCCGCGCGGTGGCGCGTGACGCCGGAGCCGGGCGGCGGGACGCGGGCCCCGCAGCGCAGCGCCGCCGCCGCGACCGGCGGCTCAGCGCGAGGCGGCCCGCAGCGCCCGCTCGAGCGCCCGCTCGTATCCGGCGGGCAGCTTGCCGAAGCGGCGGCGGGCCCGGTCCACGTCGCCGCCGCTCGCCCGCAGCGCCTCGGCGACCTTGGCGACGCGCGGCGCGATGCGCCGCTCCAGCTCCTCGTCGCCCGCGATCGCGGAGGTGGCGCGGGCCGGGTCGCCCCCGGCGTCGGCGAGCGCGCCGAGGATCTCCCCGACCACGTAGTAGCCGAGCGCCGAACGCTCGGTGATCGGGACGTTCCGGCCGGCGCGCTTCTGCTTCGACAGGCGGCGCGCGGTCTCGATGAGGTTGAAGCGCGAGGCGCGCGCCTGCTGGAGCACCCACGGACCGAGGCTCCCGCGGCCGGCCTCGGGCAGTCCGTCGCGCCACGGCGGCGGGTCGTGCGGATGCTGGCGCCGCCAGACCGCCTCGACGCCCTCCAGCGTCACGCGGCCCGGCTCCGTGGCGCGCACCGCGAGCGCCGCGCAGAAGTTGCCCACCTCGCGCACGTTCCCGGGCCACGGGTGCCGCTCCAGCGCCGCGAGGGCCGCGGGCTCGACGGACCATTCGCGCCCCCGGTCGTGGCGCGCGAGGAAGTGGCGCATCAGCGGGCCCAGGTCGCCGGCGCGCTCGCGCAGCGGCGGCAAGCGCACCGCGAACACGTTGAGGCGGTAGAAGAGATCCTCGCGGAAGCGCCCCGCGGCGACCTCGGCCCGCAGGTCGCGGTGCGTGGCGGCGACGATCCGCACGTCGGCCTCGATCGGCTGCTCGTCGCCCACGCGGCGGAAGCGGCCTTCCTGAAGGACGCGCAGCAGCCGGGTCTGGAGCTGGAGCGGCATCTCGCCGATCTCGTCGAGGAACAGCGTGCCGCGGTGGGCGAGCTCGAACGCCCCGCGGCGGTCGCGGTGGGCGCCGGTGAAGGAGCCCTTCACGTGCCCGAACAGCTCGCTCTCGATCAGCTCGCGGGGAATCGAGCCGCAGTCCATCACCTCCATCGCGCCTCCGGCGCGCTCGGACAACTCGTGCACCGCGCGCGCCGCCAGCTCCTTGCCCACGCCCGACTCGCCCATCAGCAGGACCGGGAAGCGCGTGCCCGCCACCGCCACCAGGTCGTCGCACGCCTCGAGCAGCGGCGCGCTCTCGCCCACCAGCGCGCGCAGGGCGGGGTGTTCTCGGCGCAGGGCGTCGAGCGAGCGCGCCGCACGGCGGGCCGGCGCCCGCCGCGGCGAGGGGCCCGCGTCGGCGTCGCGGTCGCCGAGCGCGAGCGCGCCGAGCGAGGCCACGGCGTCGAGCGTGCGGAGGTCGCCCTCGTCCCACGCCGCCTCGCCCAGCAGGTGGGGCCCGAGCACGAGCAGCGCGCCGAGCCCGCGCCGGTCGCCGATCGCGGCGGCGGCGGCCCCGTCGAAGCGCTCGACCAGCGCGTCGCGCGCCGGACCGAGCGCGCGGGCGGCGCCGGCCGCGCGCAGCGTGAAGGCGCCCTCGCGCAGCATCCACTCGCGCGCCGCCTCCGGGAGCCGAAGCGTCTCGCCCGCGACCACGTCCTCGCGGCCGTAGGCGTAGCTCACGCACAGGCGCCCGCGGTCGTCCGGCACGAAGAGCACGCCCGAGCGGGCGCCCAGGCTCCCCATCGCGGCGAGCACGACGCGCGACGCCAGCCGTTCGGCGGTGCGGGCGCCGAGCAGCGCCCGGGCCACGTCGTGGAGGTTGCGCAGCTCCTCGAGCTGCCGCTGGAGGTCCGCCGTGCCCGGCCGCCCGTCGGACACGATCCCTACCCGAGCACCTTCGCGAGCTTCGGCAGGGTCACGTCGTAGCGGTACTGGACGTTCATGTGGCCGTCGTCGAACTCCTCGTGCTCGTGGGCGATGCCGAACGCGGTGAGCTTCCGGCTCATGAGCCGCGCGCCCAGGTGCAGGTGCCACTCGTCCTTCGTGCCGCAGTCGAGGTACACGAGCTTCATGCCGCGCAGCGCCTCGGCGCAGCGCTGGTCGTCGAGCATCTCGAACGGATCGAGCTGGAGCCAGCGGTTCCACACGTCCTCGCGCATCAGCCCGGAGTCGAGGTCGCACGGCAGGTCGATGCCGAACGGCGGGGTCGCGGGGTTAGGCGAGTAGGCGGCGGCCATGCCGAGGATGTTGAGCACCGTGAGGTCCTCGTGCTTCTTCTGGAGCTTCTGCTGGAAGCCCGAGAACCAGCGCTCGAGGCCGCCCGCGGCCAGCACCGCGCTCAGGAACTTGGGCAGGTCGGGCCGGTAGCAGTACTCGAAGTAGCAGTCGCCGCTGTGGGAGGCCACCGCGCCGAACGTCTCCGGGTGCATCATGCCCAGCACCCACGCGCCGTAGCCGCCGGACGACTTGCCCATGACGCCCCGGTGCTCGCGGCCGGGCAGCGTGCGGTACTCGCGGTCCACGAACGGGACCAGCTCCTCGACGATGTGGTCCATGTAGCGGCCGGTGGCGGTCGAGTTGAGGTACTGCGAGCCGCCGTAGCGCGTGAAGCAGTCGGGCATCACCAGGATCATCTCGCCGCACGCGCCGCTCGAGATCAGGCGGTCCATGCGCTCGTCGAGCGCCGGCGTCCACGGGTTGTCGTTGAGGAGCATGCGCCCGCGCCCGGTGAAGCCGGTCAGCACGTACACGACCGGGAAGCGGCGGCGGGGATCGTCCGCGTAGGATGGCGGCAGGTAAACGGGCACCGTGCGGACGTGCGGGTCGGCCGCCGGATTGTTGAAGAGCAGGGCGCTCTCGAACTGGTGAAGGACCACGCGACCGGTCTTCATGGCGCGGTACAGTACCAGCGCCCGCCGGAACGGGCGAAACGGGGAGGAACCGATGCGGACGACGCGGGGCTGGGTGCTGGGCATGCTGGCGGCGATGGCGGTGGGTGGCGCGGGGAGCGCGGGGGCGGCCGCCGCGACGGATGCGGCGGCGAAAGGGCGCGCCGCGGCCGCGCGAGGCGCCGGGACCACCGCGACCCCTTCGCACGTCGCCGACTCGGTCGCGCTGGTGCGCCTGCTCGACGAGTTCCTCGCCGGGGCGGGCCGCAACGACGCGGAGATCCACGACCGGTTCTGGGCGGAGGACCTGGTCTACACGGGCTCTGGCGGCCGCCGGGTCGGCAAGGCGGAGATCCTGCGCGACGTCCGCTCGGCGCCGCCGCCCGGGCCGGCCGATCCGGTGACGGTCTACTCCGCGGAAGAAGTGCGCGTGCGGAGTTACGGCGCGATGGCGGTGGTGGCGTTCCGACTGGTCGCGACCACCGGGACCGCGGCGGGGCCCGCGGTCGCGCGCTTCCTCAACACCGGCACGTTCGCGAAGCGCGCCGGGCGCTGGCAGGCGGTGGCGTGGCAGGCGACGCGCCTGCCGCTTCCGGCCGACTCGGCGCGCGCTGGCGCCGCGGCCGCGGCCGCCGCGTTCCAGCGCGCGCTCGGCGCGGCCGACACCGCCGCGGTCGCGGCAGGGGCCGACCCGGACTTCACCTGGACCGAGCCGGGCGGCGCGCGGCTTTCGCGCGCGGCGTTCCTCGCGGGGTTGGGTTCGGCCTTCCGCTTCGCACCCCCCGGGCGCGAGGGCCTGGAGGTGCAGCTCGTGGGCGAGGTGGCGCTGGTGCGGGGTCGGCTCGCCTACGGGGCGCGGCGATCCGGGGTCGCCCCGCCGGCCGCCCGCGACCTGCGCGAGGTCGAGTGCACGCTCACGCTGGCGCAGGCGGGCGGCGCGTGGCGCGCCGTCGCGCTGCAGGCGAGCGGGCGGTAGCGGCCTTTGCCCGTATCGGTGGCGGTGTGGTCACGCAGCACAGACGAGTCCCACCAGTGGTGCTGGCCGTTGTCGCTGCGACCGTCCCAGCAGAGCCGTCTCCGCGGGTTGCTGGAAACGCGCTACGATGCGCCACACCGCGGCGGGGCAAAGACTGCCCGCAGCGCGGCCGCGATGCTCAGGCCCTCAGCGACAAGCAGCACGATCCGGCAAAGAACCCAGGCCCGGCCGTCCCGGGTCTAGCGACTGAACTTCTCGAGCCGGCGCTTCCGTGGCCGGTCGCGGGGCAGAACCGGGAACATCGTGGGACCTCGTCGTCTCCTGATGATCCGTGCTACCACCCAACTAGGAGTTGGACACACTCACGCGAGAGGAGACGATTCGATGAAAAAGGTTTTCGGCGCCCTGGTTTCCCTCACCATGCTGTTCCCGGTGGAGACAGCGTTTGCTCACGAAGGTCACGGCAACCCGGAGTGGGCGCGGTCGGTGCTTCACTACCTGCTCGAGCCCGAGCACCTTGCGGTGACATTGCCCGCGGCTGTCGCCGTCTTGTTCATTGGGAAGTTCGCGTCCAAAAGGATGCTGCAAAAGATGGGGCTAGCGCGCCGCCCCTGAGTAGATTGTTGGGTGGGATAGGAACGATGCCCGGACGTAAGAGGAGCTTCCCCTGCAGTCACGCCGGCAAGGGCCGGTATTGCCATAGGTGTGCGCAGGAGCACGCTGCCATCCAACGATCGCGCGAAGAGAAGCGGGCTTGGACCGATCGAATCGCAGCGGCGCCCATTGCGCTTCACCTGGTTCCGCGACATGTGGCGGAAAAGGTGTTTCAGATCATCGAAGAGTTGGAGAGTGGAAGGCAGTATCAGGATTTCAAGGGCAAGAGACTCGTGACGATGGGGCAGCGCGACGTCATCTCCGTCCCGATCGGCTGGAGTTATCGATTGATTTGTCGGGAAACTGCCGGCCGACTTGAGTACCTCGAAGTCATATCGCATGAGACATATAACAACCGGCTTTCGGCTGGCGGATGGAGGCG
>CAZIVR010000150.1:0-6986 GCA_964542745.1 uncultured bacterium | reverse complement strand
CGGAGGGTGGCCGCAGAGAGAAACTAGTGCCTTGAATCAGGGTCGTTCCATATCATCGGACCAGCGCCACCCGCCGCGACGAACTGCGGCCTTCGGCCTCGAGCCTCGCGAGGTAGACGCCGGGGGCGAGCGGGATTCCGTCCTCCCCGCGGCCCTCCCAGTGCACCCGGTGTGCGCCCGCGGCGTGGGGGCCGCTCGCGACGGTGGCGACGCGGCGGCCGGAGGCGTCGAAGACGTCGAGCCGGACCTCGGCGGCCCTGGGGAGCGAGAAGCCGAAGGTCACGCCCGCGCGGAACGGGTTGGGAACCGCGGGGCCGAGGCGCGCGAGCCCGGAAACGTCCGGCGCCGCCACCGCGGCCGCGGCGCCCTTCACGATCGTGAAGCTGTCGCGCACCGCGCCGAGGTTGCTGAGGAATCGCGCGTCGAGACGCGGGCCGGCCACGTCCACGACCAGCGAGCCGAGCACGTTGAGCGAGCTCACCATCGCCGGGTGGTCGAGGGCGCCGCCGCCGATCTGGGCGCCGCTGCCGCCCACCACGTACACCGCCCCCTCGTGCGGACCGGCACCGGCGGTCGGCTTGCCGTAGGGGCCGTCGCCGCCGGCGCGTCCGTCGCCGGGGTTCTTCTTCATGGTCGGCGTCAGCGTGCCGGAGGTCCCGTAGTGGCCGTCGAGCAGGAACGAGCGCTCGTACGAGTGGCTGTGTCCCGTGAGGACCAGGTCCACGCCGCCCGCTTCGAGGATCGGCAGCGCGTTCTCGCGCATGTCGCGCATGCGTCCGCCGCTGTCGGAGACGTCGTCCGAGTCGTGCGAGCCCTTGGTGTAGGGCGGGTGATGGAAGAACGCGATGGTCCAGGGTCTGGTGTTGGCGGCGAGATCGAGCGCGAGCCACGTGAGCATCGCGCCGCCCGGGGCGCGGCTCGTGCCCTCCGAGTCGAGGCACACGAAGTGGACCGGACCATGGTCGAACGAGTAGTACGCCTCGCTGCCGCTCGCCACGCCACCGGCTTCGGCCGCGGTGGGGAGCGTGAAGAATTCGTAGTAGTCGTTGCCGGCGCCGGAGCGGGTCACGTCGTGATTGCCGCGGGTCGGCCACAGGGGCCAGCGCAGGAGCTGCCGCCGGTACGGGGTGAAGAGCCCCGACTGGTACTCGGTGTCGAGCCCCGTGCTGTACGCGTTGTCGCCCAGCATCAGCCACACGTCGGCCTCCCGGGTCGTCGCGAAGGCGGCGAACGCGTCCCGCACGGCGTTCTGCGCCGCTCCCGGGAGCCCCGAATCGCCGAGCACCCAGATCCTCACGGAGTCGGCGCCGCCCGGAGCGGGAGGTGTGCGGAAGGTGAGCGAATCGCCGCCCGCGGCGACCTCGGAGGTCGAGCCCACGGCGTAGTAGTAGCGGGTCCCGGGCGCGAGCGCGGTGAAGGTCACTTCGTGTTCGGTGCCCGCGATCGAATCGTCCACGCTCCCGGTGTAGCTGCCGGGTGCGGAGCCGAACCAGGCCCGGCCGGTGGTCGAGTCGCTGGTGCGCCAGCGGGCGGTGATCGCCGTGGGCGAGGCGCGCTGAAGGTAGGGTCCGCGCGTCAGCGTGATCGCGCCGGCGACCGGACCGGGGGAGGCGGCGGCCGGTGGCGGGGCCGGGCGCGTCCCGGCCGCCTCCGGGGCGGACCCGAGCATTTCGAGCGCGTACGCGAGGCTCCCCGCGGGACCGAGCCGCGCGAGCCCGGCGGCGAGTCCCGCGCGTGCTTCCGCGTCGCGGCCCCGGGCGAGCTGGAGCCGCGCGCGATCGAGGTAGTCGTCCGGCTCCGGGCGGCCCGGCGCGGCGAGACGTTCGTCCCATGCGGCGAGGGCTTCTTCGCCGCGCCCCACCCGTTCCAGTGCTCGCGCTCGCAGCCTGTCCCGGTCGCCCCCCGGTTCGCCGGTGGCCCCGGGACGATCGAGTTCCTCGAGCGCGGCGTCGGGATCGCCGCGGTCGAGGGCGAGCTGCGCGCGCGCGAGGTCGAGCCCCGGCAGGCGGGGGGCCAGCGCCGCCACGGCGTCGAGTTCGGCCTCGGCCTCGTCGAACGCCCCTGCCAGTCGCAGCAGCTCGGCGCGGCGCAACCTCAGGCGGAGGTCGGCGGGCGTCTCCCGCAGGGCGCGATCCAGTCCGGCGAGGGACGGCGCGAGCGGTTCGTGCGCGGCCGCACCGCGTGGCGCCGCGGCCAGGGACGCGAGGAGCAGAAGGGGCAGCGAACCCCGGGCGAGCCGGGCGGCGAGCGGGGCGGGAGCGAGTTGCATGGTGGCCGCGATCATGGCACAGGGCGGCCCGGTGAGGCGGGGCCGCCCTTCCCACCACCCCGCGCCTGCGCGTTGACGCTCCGAAAGCGGGCGGCCTATCATCGCGGCGTTTTCCGCGCATTCCCGCGCCGGGGAGGGTCCGCCCCCGCGCTGCTGCGTCCGATTCCCACTCCCCTTCGAGGAGCGCCCTCCATGGAAGCGACCAAGACCAAGCTGGTGGACTACCGCGTCAAGAACGGCGTCGCGTGGCTCGAGCTGACAGATCCGCCCGCCAACACCTACACCTACGAGATGATGCGCGACCTCGACGACGCCATCCTGCAGGCGCGCTTCGACGAGAACGTGCACGTGATCGTGCTGCGCGGCGCGGGCGAGAAGTTCTTCTGCGCGGGCGCCAACATCAACATGCTCAAGACGGTCAACCCGACCTTCAAGTACTACTTCTGCCTGCACGCGAACGAGACGCTCAACCGCCTCGAGCAGACGCCCAAGCTGGTGATCGCCGCGATGAACGGCCACACGGTGGGCGGCGGGCTCGAGATCGCGATGGCCGCGGACCTGCGCATCGCGCGCAAGGGCGCCGGCAAGATCGGGCTGCCCGAGGTGTCGCTCGGCGTGCTGCCCGGCACCGGCGGCACCCAGCGCTTCGCCCGCCTCGTGAACAAGAGCACCGCGATCGAGATGATGGTGACGGGCGAGACCTTCGACTTCGAGCGCGGCCAGCAGATCGGGGTGGTGAACCAGATCTGGGAGACCGCCACCAACGACGAGTTCCTCGAGAAGATCCAGAAGTACGCCGAGCAGTTCTGCCCGCCGAACAAGGCCGCCAAGGCGGTGGGCCGCATCAAGCGCTCGGTGCAGAGCGGCGTGGAGATCCCGTTCGAGTCCGCGCTGGCCGTGGAGCGCGAGCTCCAGCAGCAGCTCTTCCAGAGCGAGGACGCGAAGGAAGGGCTCGCCGCCTACGTCGAGAAGCGGAAGGCCAGCTTCACCGCGAAGTAGGCCGAGGCGGCGCGCGACCCGCGCCGCGCGTTTCGACCCCGACGCGGGGCCCCGCGGACTCCGGTTCGCGGGGCCCGGACGTCCCCTCCGACCGGCTCGCGAGGTTCCGCCCCTGCGGCAGTCCCGAATCCCGACGTTCGTCGCCGCGGCCGCCCTGGCCGCGGCCGCGGTGTGGCCCGCGCTCGCCGAGGATCCGGCTCCCGGGCCGACGCTGTTCGTGCCCCCGCGGGCCGATTCCCTGGACGCGTCCCCCGCGCCCGCGCCGCTCCTGATCCCGGGGCGCCCCTACGCGCCCGACACCCTGAACCGGTCCGCGGCGCAGGTCGCGCTCGACTTCTTCCGCAAGGGCATGAAGCTCGAGGAGGACGGGAACCCGCAGGCCGCGATGGCGGCCTACCGGAGCGCGGCCGGCCTCGACCCGTCGCTGCCCGGCGTGTACCAGCGCATGGGCCGGATCTTCGACGCGTTCGGCGCGATTCCCGAGGCGTTGCAGGCCTACGCCGCGGAGGTCGAGCAGCACCCCGACAACCGCGAGGCGGCGCGATTCCTCGGGCTCTCGCTGGCGCGCGTCGGCGAGTCCGAGCGCGCGATCCAGCAGCTCGAGCTGCTGACGCGGCGCGATCCGCGCGACGGGGCGAGCTGGCGCGCGCTCGGTTTCGCGTACACGCACGCGCGGCGCTTCCAGGACGCCGAGCGCGCGCTACGCACCGCGATCGCGCTGCCGCCGGCCGACGCCGAGGAGCACCGCGACCTCGGCGTGCTCCTCGCGAACCAGGGCCGCGAGCGCGAGGCGCGCGAGGCGTACCTGCGCGCCGCGCGCCTCGACCCGAAGGACGGTGCCTCGCTCATCAACCTCGGCAACCTGGAGATGCGCGCCGGGCGGCCGGCCGAAGCCCTCGGCCGCTACCGCGAGGCCGAGGCGCGCGACACCTCCGGCGTGTTCGCCTACCGCGGCCAGGTGCAGGCGCTGCTCGCGCTCGGGCGCGCGGAGGCCGCGGGCGACGTCTACCGCCGCTGGCTGCGCCGCGCCCCCGACGACGAGACCGGCCGTCTCGACGCGGTGCAGCACTTCCGCGACCGCGGGCGCCCCGACGTGGCGCTCGAGGTCGCGCGCGACGGCGTGCGCCGCGCGCCGCGCTCGGGCTTCGCCCGCATGGTGCTCGGCATCGCCCACGCCGGCGCCGGCGACGCGCGATCGGCGCTGCAGGAGTTCCGGCTCTCCGAGGCGCTGCTGCGCCGCGGCGATCCGGAGAGCCTGGCGAAGGTCGAGGCGCTCATCGCGGAGCTCCGCGCCGGCGCGCCCGATTCGCTGCGGGGGCTGTTCGAGCGGGACAGCCTCGGCGGCGTGGACGGGCGTCCCGGCATCCGCTAGTTTCGCGGTCCGAGCCGCGAACCCCGCGGCCGATCCCCCCCGGAACTTCCGAGCGACCCATGCCCGCCAGCGCCCCCTCCACCATCTTCCTCGCCGGCCCGCGCGGCTTCTGCGCGGGGGTGGACCGGGCCATCGACATCGTCGAGATGGCGATCGAGGTCTACGGCGCCCCGATCTGGGTGCGGCACGAGATCGTTCACAACCGGCACGTGGTGGACGCGCTGCGGAAGAAGGGCGCGGTGTTCACCGACGACCTGGCCGAGGTGCCCGAGGGCGCGGTCGTGATCTTCTCGGCGCACGGCGTGTCGCCCGCGGTGCGGCGCGAGGCGGCCGAGCGGAAACTGCGCGCGCTCGACGCCACCTGCCCGCTGGTCACCAAGGTGCACCTCGAGGCGCTCAAGTACGCGAAGCAGGGCTACACCATCGTGCTGATCGGCCACCGCGAACACGTCGAGGTGCAGGGCACGCTGGGCGAGGCGCCCGAGGCGATCGTGGTGGCCGAGACCGTCGCGGACGTGGAGCGGCTGGTGGTGAAGGATCCCGCGAAGGTCGCCTACATCTCGCAGACCACGCTCTCGGTGGACGACGTGCGCGCCATCGTCGAGGCCCTGAAGCGCCGCTTTCCGGCGGTGCACGAGCCCGCCAAGGCCGACATCTGCTACGCCACCCAGAACCGGCAGGACGCGGTGAAGGAGCTGGCGCGCCGCTGCAAGGTGGTGCTGGTGGTGGGTGCTCCGACCAGCAGCAACGCCAACCGGCTGGTGGAGGTGGCCGCGATCCACGGCGCCCGCTCGTACCTGATCGAGGCGGCCGAGGACATCCGCCCCGAGTGGATCGCGGGCGACGTCGGCGTCACCGCGGGCGCCTCGACGCCCGAGCACGTGGTGCAGGCGTGCGTCGAGCGCGTGCGCGCGCTCGGCGAGTACCGCGTCGAGGAGTTCCGGCTGGTCGAGGAGCGCGTCATGTTCCCGCTCCCCGGCGAGCTGCTGGCGGTGGCCCGCGACAAGGGCGTCGCGGTGGGCGCGGGCAACGAGCGCGCCGCCGACCGAGCCGAGGCCGAGTTCAAGATCCGGCACCACTGAGCCTTCGGCCGCGCGGGCGTTGCCAGGCCTCATCGGCGGCGCACTCGGCGGCACGGCGCCGCCTCCCGCTTCCCGCACGGTTTGCCCTTTCGCGCGGCCCCCTCTAGGTTCCGTCCCCCATGCTCACTCCCCGCGTCCTGCTGGTGCCGAACTCACCCACGCTCCTGATCGAGGAGCGGCGCGGGAATCCCACCGAGATGATCCGCGCCCTGCTCGACCAGGCCCCGCGGCTCGAGGCGGAGGCGCCCGACGCGCTGCTGGTGATCACGTCGCGCTGGGCGGGCACCGGCCTGTTCCACGCCGACGACGCCCGCAGCCACCGCTCGCGGATCGACCTGCCGGGCTACGGCGTCGAGCCCCGCTACGACTGCGGCGGCGAGCCCTCGCTGGCGCGCGCGATCGTCGGGGAGGCGCGCCGCGCCGGACTGCGCGCTTCGCCCGCGCGACGCGGCGCCGACACCGGCGTCTCGGTGCCGCTGCATTTCATCGCCCACGCCCGGCGCTGGCCGGTGGTGCCGGTCTCGATCTCCGACGTGTCTCCCGAGTCGCACCGCGCGTGGGGTGCCGCGATCCGGCGCGCGGCCGAGGCGTGGAAGGGCCGCGTCGCGTGCCTCGTGAGCGGCTCGATCACGTTCAGCCAGCACGAATTCAACCTGCGGCGGCAGAGCCTCGAGGATCGCGACCTCGAAACCCTCGCGCTCGAAGCGCTCGGAAACGGGGACTGGAACGCCCTCGCCGCGCGCGCGGCGAAGTTCCCCGCGAAGGCGCACCCCGACGCGGGCTGGAGGCACCTCCACGTGCTGCACGGGATCCTGCGCGCGGAAGCGCCCGGCCGCGTGTGCGCCTACGAGACCGCGCCGGGCATGGGCGCGGCGCTGGTGGAGTTCGAGTTGGGGACCGTGGGAGGGGTGGCAGCCTAGCGGCCGAGGCACATCGGCAGCACTGTGCTCCTCCGACGGCAAGTAGGCGAGCCCGTCTCGTACTTCTGCTCCCAGTTGAGACCTGCGAACTCACGGCATCAGCACCAGCTTCTTCTGGTCCGCGTGCTCATCCGCGCGGATGCGATAGAGGTAGACGCCCGGGTGGACCCGGCCGCCCGCCAGCCCGGAACCGTTCCAGTCGCGGGCGTGGGCTCCCGGCGGCAGGAACTCGTCGGCCAGCGTCGCGACCCGGCGGCCCTGCAGGTCGAACACGTCGAGGTGGACCCAGGCGGGCTTCGGCAGGTCGAAGCGGATCCGGGTCGAGCCCGAGAACGGCGTGGGCT
>CAZIVR010000149.1:0-7064 GCA_964542745.1 uncultured bacterium | reverse complement strand
CTCCGCGGTCCTCCCCCCGTGACTTTCTCTCAACCCCAATCTTCCGAGCAGGACCGGACACTTGCACTATGCTTCGCCCCATGAACGCCACCGCCGTGCCCGCAAGACCCCGCGGCCTCGCCTCGCTCGCGAGCTGGCCGCGCGTGCGCTTCGCCGTCGGCCTCTCGGGCGCCATCGGCCTGTTGTTCAGCTTCAACTGGGAGTCGGGAGCGTGGTCGGTGATCTCGCGGGCGATCCTGCTCGGGCTCGTGGCGATGATCACGTTCGGGATCCTCGAGCAGTGGCCCCGGCGGCTTCCGCGCCGGCTCGCCCGCTGGGTGCTTCAGGTGGTGGGGGTCGCGCTCGTCATTCCGTTCACCACCTGGACCGTCTACCAGCTCTCGACCGCGCCGGGGGCGCCGCCCTTCTGGCAGGAATCCTCGCGCCTGCAGGGCTTCGGGACCCTGACGGTGCTGGGCGTGCTGGTCGCCCCGTGGGCCGCCCTCGCCGCGCTGGTGCGGCAGAAGGAGGCGCTGGCGCGGCAGCAGGCGCTGGAACTGAGCCTGGTGCGCAGCGAACTCGATCGCCGGAGCCTCGACGCGAGGCTCCGCCTGCTCCAGGCGCAGGTGGCCCCGCACTTCCTCTTCAACACGCTGGCCAACGTGCAGGCGCTGGTGGACTCCGGCTCGCCCCGCGCGTCGGTGGTGCTGCGCAGCCTGGTGGCCTACCTGCGGGCCGCGGTGCCGCGCCTCGACGAGCCGGCCACCACCCTCGGGCAGGAACTCGAACTGGTGCGCGCGTACCTCGAGCTCATGCACATGCGCATGCCCGACCGCCTGCGATTCGACGTGGTCGCGGACCCGGACGTGCTGGGACTGCGCTGCCCGCCCATGACGCTGCTCACGCTGGTCGAAAACGCGGTGCGCCACGGGATCGATCCGAGCGAGGAGGGGGGGACGATCGAGATCCGCGTGAGACGGGCCGGGGACCGCTGCGAGGTGCGCGTGAGCGACACGGGCGCCGGCCCGCGCGGGGCCGGCGAGGGGCTCGGCACGGGTCTCGCGGCGCTGCGCGAACGCCTGACCCTGGTCTTCGGGGAGGGCGCGCGGCTCCGGGTCGGCGCCCAGTCGCCGCGCGGCGTGCTGGCCGAGGTCGAGTTCCCCGCGCTGGGGGGGCCCTCATGACCCGCGCCCGGCCGACGGCCCTGATCGCCGAGGACGAACCGCTGCTGCGCGAGGCCCTGGCGCGCCAGCTCGCCGCGGCGTGGCCCGAACTCGAGGTGGTGGCCGAGGCGCGCAACGGACGCGAGGCGCTCCGCCAGTTCGAGGCGCTCGCGCCGGACGTCTGCTTCCTCGACGTGCAGATGCCGGGCATCTCGGGGGTCGAGGTGGCGCGGGCCGTCGGGCGGCGGGCGCACCTCGTGTTCGTCACCGCGTTCGACCGGTACGCCGTGCAGGCCTTCGCCGAAGGGGCGCTCGACTACCTCGTGAAGCCGGTCGAGCCCGAGCGGCTGGCCGAAACCGTGACGCGGTTGAAGGAGCGCCTGAGAACCTCGGAGCCCGCGGCGCACGCCGAAGCGACCCTGCGCCGCCTCGCCGACGAGCTGGCGAGGCTGCGCGGCGGGGCGGGCCCCGAGCCGCTCCGGTGGCTGCGCGTGCAGGTCGGCGCGGCGGTGCGGCTGGTCGCGGCGGAGGACGTGGACTACCTCCGCTCCGACGCGAAGTACACGCGCGTCGCGTGGCGGGGCGAGTCGGGAGCGGTGGGGGAGGCGCTGGTCCGGACGCCGCTCCGGGACCTGCTCGCGCGCCTCGACCCCGAGCGCTTCGCCCAGATCCACCGCTCGGTGGTGGTCAACCTGCGCGCCGTGAGCCACGTCACCCGGGGCGAGAACGAGACCGCCGAGCTCCACCTCAAGGGTCGCAAGGAGGTGCTGCCGGTGAGCCGCAGCTACCTCCACCTGTTCCGCGAGATGTAGCGCCGGGGTCCCGCCCCGCACCCGCCGCCGCGGCTGGTCCGCCCGGGCCGCGGTTCGTTCCCCCCGTCCCGCGGTTCGTCGCAAAGCGATTCCGCGCCCGAAACCGCGTTCCCATCCTTCCGTAGGGGCTGGACGACGGCCACCGAACGGGGAGGGTGCGATGCCGGCTCCGATGTGGATTCACGTGATCGCCGGGGGGCTCGGGCTCGCCTCGGGATTCGTGGCGCTCTATGCGACCAAGGGAGCGACCCTGCACCGCCGCGCGGGCATGGTGTTCGTGATCGCGATGCTCGGGATGACCACGAGCGGCGGGCTCCTCGCGGCCCTGCGCGGGGCGGCGCCCGCGCTCAACCTTCCCGCGGCGCTGGTGTCGGCCTACCTCGTGGTGACCGGGCTGACCGCGGTGCGGCCGCCCGCCGTGGGGGCGAGGACGCTCGCCATCGGCGGAATGATCCTCGCGCTCGCGGTCGGAATCGTGAGCCTCCGCTTCGGGCTCGAGGCGGTGGCGCTCGGGGGCAGCCGCAAGGGGATGCCCGCCTTCCCGTTCTTCCTGTTCGCGGGGATCGCGCTGCTCGGGAGCGCGCTCGACCTGCGCGCGATCCGCTCCGGGCCGCCGAAGGGCCGCGCGCGCCTCGTCCGCCACCTGTGGCGCATGTGCGTCGCGCTCTTCATCGCCGCCCTTTCGTTCTTCCTCGGGCAGGCCGACGTGATCCCGAAGCCGATCCGCATCCCCGCGCTGCTCGCGATGCCGGTGCTCGCGGTTCCGGTGACCATGTCCTACTGGCTGTGGCGGGTGCGCCGGCGGCCGGTGGGTCCGAATCCGATGAGCGCGGTGGCGGCCGCGCGCGCGGAGCAGGCATGACATCGCGCGCCAACGCCCGCGTGGCGGGAGTGTTGTTCCTCCTCTACATCGCGACCGGGATCGTCCAGGTGGTGCTCTTCTCGCGCGCCGTCGGGGCGGACGGGGCGGTCGCGGTGGCGCTCGCGGCGTGGCTGGTCGCGATGGGCGTGGCCGAGCCGGGCGCGGTCACAGCACCGACCACCACACGGCGTTGAACAGGAACGGGAACGTGGCGTCGGTCTGGGCGCGGTGCTGGGGGCGGAAGCCGAGCAGCACCAGCCGGCCCTTCCCGGATTCGAGCGCCACCGCCGCCGCGCGGCGCGCGAGCCGCTCCTCGCCGCGGATCCAGCCCGAGACCAGCGCGTCGCGCGGGTGGTCCGGGTAGCGGGCCAGCACCGCCCGCCCGAGCCCGGCCGCCGGGACCGCGGTCTGGAACGCGATCGGCTTGTCGAGGAACACGGCCACCTCCTCCGGCATGCCCCACGTCACCGGGTGACCGGGCGTGACGCGCGCGCGGAGCAGCGTGCCCGGCGCGCCGAACTCCTCGGCGCGTGCGCGCGCCAGCGCGTTCACCACCGGCACGTTGAACTGGTCGGTGACGTAGTCGCACGCCGCGGCCATCGCCACCAGCGTGCCGCCCTCCTCGACGAACGCCTTGAGCGCCTTCGCGCCGGCCTCGCCGAGCCCGCCGGTGTAGCCGGGTGGCAGGTCCACGAAGTAGGCCATCGCTCCCTCGTCGCGCCGGGGCTTGCCGGTGGCGATGACCTCCTTCGGGACGTCGGGAAGCACGATGCAGTCGAAGCGGGCGCGCAGGCCGCCCTTCGCGATCGTGGCGTTGTCGAGCGGGACCGGCGCGAAGCCGTAGCGCTCGAGGAGGAAGCGGGTCCAGCCTTCGTCCATCGAGGCCGCCCACGGCTTGTAGAGGCCGACGCGCGGGGCGCGCAGCGCAAGGCCCGCCTCCGGCAGTTCGTCCAGCGGCTCGAGCGTGACGCCCGGCGCCAGCTCGCGGCCCGCGGCGACCGCCGCGTCGCGGTCGAGGAACGCGGTGCCGGCGGGCCACACGCGGCCGCCCGCGGCCACCGGCGCGGCCGCGATCCGCACCCGCCCCTTCGAGCGCACCGCCGCGTTCAGCGCGCGCGAGGCCTCGACGCCTCGCGCGAGCGCGGAGGGCCCGCGCGGCACCGAGGCGCGCGGGCCCTCGGGCGTCCACGCGCGCGTGCCCCCGGGCAGGGTCGCGCGCTCCACGCGCACCCCCATCATCTCGGGGAGCGACCACGCGGAGACATCGTAGGGGCGCACGATCTCGCGGCCCTCGACCAGCTTCACCTCCGGGTAGCGCTGGGTCTCCAGCATCTCGCGCACGAACAGGCCGTACGGCTGGGCGAGCGGCACCCACCAGTCGCCGCCCTCGCCGGTCCGCACGTCGACGTTGTGCTCGGCGAGCAGCGCGGCGAGCTTCTCGGCGGTGGGGGGGTCGTGCTGGGCGCGCGGGATGCGGTAGGCCTCCCCGGGGGCGGCGGCGGCGATCGAGGCCCGCGCGCGCTCGGCGGCGTTCCGCAGCAGGTCCTCGCGGCGGTCGGCGCAGGTCTCGAGCAGCGCGTCGGAGGCCACGCGCTCGTAGTCCATGATGTCGCGCAGCCGCCAGCGGCCGCCGGGCCAGGGATTCGGGAAGTTGGTCTGCGCGCCGTACTCGACCAGGCCCTTGCGCCCGCCCGACAGCTCGTTGGGGTCCACGTCGAGCGGGGTCGCCATCCGCGCCGACGCCACCTCGGTGAGCAGTCCGGAAATGTTCTTGAACCACCCGGTGTTCTTGGTGCCGCCCGGCCAGTAGGCGTCGAACGAGTAGCCGTAGATGACGCCCTTCATGCCGGCCTGCTCGAGGCGCAGCGCCATGTTCGCCCCGATCAGGTTCACCTCGCGCCAGACCAGGGGGTGGATGTCCGGATCCACCGGCTCGGAATAGGGAGGCACGAAGATGCGCGGGCCGGTCGAGCCCATCTGGTGCTCGTCGAGCCACACCTGCGGGAACCACTCGTGGTAGACGGCGCGCGACATGGCGCGCGTCTCCTTCTGCGTGAGCATGTACCAGTCGCGGTTGTCGTCGTGGCCCGTGTAGTGATGGTAGAGCCACGGCATGCGGCCGCCCTCGTAGCGCGTGCCGAGCCACTTCCGGTACCACTCGGTCTCCATGAGCTGGCCGTCGGGGTTGAGCGAAGGCACGAGCAGCAGCACGACCTGGTCGAGGCGGCGGAGCGTTTCGGCGTCCTCGGCGGTGGCCAGCGCGTGCGCCCACTCCATCGCCATCTGCGACGCCCCGATCTCGGTCGAGTGGATGTTGCAGGTGACGAGCACGATGGCGCGGCCCTCGCGCGCGAGCCGGTCCAGCTCGCCCGGGGCGAGCCCGCGCGGGTCGGCGATGCGCTTCGCGATCGCCTTGAGCTCGGGGAGCCGCCGCAGGTTCGACTCGGACGAGATCACCGCCATGAGCAGGTTCTCGCCGAGCGTGGTCTTCCCGAGGTTCTCGACCGAGACCCGCGGCGAGAGCCGGTCCAGCTCGGCGAAGTAGGACTCGATCTGCCGGTAGTCGGCGAGCACGCGGTCGGCGCCGATCTCCAGCTTCAGGAACTCGGACGGCGTGGGAATCGCGGCCGCGGCCGGCGCCGGGGGCGCGGGCGCGAGCGCCAGGGCCGCGAGCAGCGGAACGAACAGCCGGGGAGCGAAGCGCAAGGGCGAGCCTCCGTGAATGGGGAGGCGGGCATGCTGCCACGAACCGGAGGTCGGGCCCAAGGGGTTTCGTCCGGTGCGGCGCCCGGAACGCCGAGGCCCCGGCGTTCCGGACGCGGGTGCGTCCGGACGCCGGGGCCGTCGGGAGTGCTGCCCCGCTCGCGTCGGGGGCGACGCGGGGGCTCGGGCCCTACTTCTTCTTTTTGGCGGTCCGCCCGCGCCCCGAGGAGCGCTTCGCGGCCTTCTTCTTCGCCGGCCGGCGTGCCGCCCGGCGCGCCGCCTTCTTCGTGGCCTTGCGCTTGGGGCTGGTGGCCTTGCGCTTCGGCTTCGCGGCCTTGCGCTTGGGGCGGGCGGCCTTCTTCGCCTTCGCCGGCTTCTTCGCCTTCGCCGGCTTCTTCGCCTTCGCGGCCTTCTTCGCCTTCGCCGGCTTCGGCTTCGCCTTGGGCTTCGCGGCCTGCTTCGCCGGCTTCGCGGCCGCCGGAGCGCTCGAGTGCACCGCGAACGCCACGCCCTGCGGGTCCATCGCCATCACGATCATGTCGCCGCCCGGCACCTCGGCGGGGCCGTGCAGGATGGAACCGCCGTTCGCGCGGATGCGATCGGCGGCGCTCTTCGCGTCGGGCACCTTCGCGTAGGGCATCCAGTGCGGCGGCGCGGGCATTTCCGCGGGCTTCAGGTACATGCCGCCGCGGGGCTGGCCGCCCCAGCCGTACATCTGGTAGGTGCCGAGCTCGGGGCCCATGTCCATCGCGGTGAGGCGCTGCCATCCGAACAGGCGGCCGTAGAAGTCCAGCGCGGCCTCGATGTCGGTGGTGGCCAGCTCGTGCCACGAGAACTCGCCGAGCGCCGGGGGCGCGTCGGAGGGAGGCGGCGCACCCGGCTGCGGCTGGTAGATCGCGAACACCGCTCCCTGCGGATCCTGGATCACGGCGAAGCGGCCGCCGGTGGGAACGCCGTCGGGCTGGCGCAGGATCACCGCGCCGAGCTCCTCCGCCTCGCGCGCGGTGGCGTCCACGTCGGGAGTGCCGATGTAGGTGAGCCAGTGCGGCGGAGCGCCCATCTCGCGCGCCTCCTCGGGCAGCACCATCGAGCCCGCCGCGGGCCCCGACTTCGCGACCAGCATCGTGTAGGACTTCTCCACCTCCCAGGCCTGGACCTTCCAGCCCACGACCTTGGAGTAGAAGGCGACGCCCGCGGGAACGTCCAGCGTCATGAGCTCGTGCCACACGAAACGTCCGAGCACCTTGTCGTCAGCCATGCGTCGCCTCCTCGATCCGGGAGTTGGAGGGAGCGCCCGCGGGTGCGGGCGCGCTCGATGCGCCGGACTCTACACTCGCGCAGCGACCGGGGCGAGCCTCGGGGCGTGGCCCGGGCGCGGGCGCCGCGGTTCCGAGCGCGGAATGCCGGTCGAATCCCGGCGGGACCGCGCGGCTCGGGCGCCGCGTGGTGCCTCGGGGTGGGCACCCGGCCGGCCCCGAAACGGCTCCGGGCGCCCCGCGCGGCCGGAGCCGCGACGAGGCGCCCGGGGCGCCGGCCGTGGGGGGG
>CAZIVR010000148.1:0-7130 GCA_964542745.1 uncultured bacterium | reverse complement strand
CCCACCCAGGCCAAGCTGCTGCGCTTCATCGACCACCGGAACTTCAAGCGGGTCGGCGGCGCCCAGGACATCAGCGTGGACATCCGGATCGTGGCCGCCACCAACAAGGATCTCGAGGCCGAGGTGCGGGCCGGGCGGTTCCGACACGACCTCTACTTCCGCCTCAAGGTGGTGAGCATCCACCTGCCGCCCCTCCACGAGCGCGGCGACGACGTGCTGCTGCTCGCCGGGCACTTCGTGAAGGAGTTCGCGCGCAAGTTCCAGAAGAACTTCGGCGCCATCAGCCACGAGGCCGCGGAGCGGCTCAAGAGCTACCGGTGGCCCGGCAACGTGCGCGAGCTGCGCAACCTGATCGAGCGCGTGGTGCTGCTCGAGGAGGGGCCGAGCCTCGACGAGGGCCACCTGCCGGTGGAGTGGAGCGATCGCCGGCTCGCTCGCGCCGAGGGATCCGCGTTCGCGAACGACTCGCTCGACCTGCCGACGCTCGCGCAGATCGAGGCCGATCACATCGGCGAGGTGCTGCGCCTCACCTCCGGGAACAAGAGCCGCGCCGCGCGCATCCTCGGCATTTCCCGCCAGGGCCTGATCGAGAAGCTGCGCCGGCTCCGGGTCGAGACCGAGCTCGAACGTCCAGTTCATTGACACTCTCAATTTTCTGGACACCGGCGCGTTAGCGTCTGCGAATCAACGAGTTGCGCGGGCCGCAACGGCCAAAGCACCACAAAATTGACGGTTAGCGCGCTCATCCACAGCGATATCCACAACCCTCCCGCGGCGTCCCCGCCGGCGGGATTTTTCTTATCTCGTGTATTGGCTGCGCGTTGTCGAGTTCGTCGCCACCCGAGAACGTCTCATGGCATGCAGGCTGCTTGAGCCAGTGCGTCCGGGCGCAACCCCCTCGCGGGAGCGCGCCTCGCGGCCGCGCGACAGGACGTCGCGCGATCGAACATCGTGAAGCCGATTCCAGTCGATCAACCACCACCGCGAGGAGGTGATTCGAGAATGGCTGCCAAGAAGAAGGCTGCGAAGAAGAAGGCCACGAAGAAGAAGGGCGCGAAGAAGAAGAAGTAAATCATCGTCCGGACCTGGCACGTCCTCGGGGGATTGGCTGGCCTCGTTGTCGGCCAATCCCTGACTTTTTCCAGGCCGGGTCGGTCGGGCGTCGCTCTCGAACGCGGGGCGCGCGCGGCCGATCGGTGCGGGCTGGAGGCACTGCGCTAGGACTGGCCGTCTTCCTCCAGTTCCTGCGACGGCCCGCTCAAGGACGAGTGGGCCGCTCGCGCTCGGCGGTCCCGCCTGCCGGACCATGCTAGATTGGCGCGTCGCGACGTCGTCCTCCCTCGCACCCCCCGCGCCCCTTGCCTCCCGAACTTCCGACCCATATCCGCATCCGCGGCGCCCGGCAGCACAACCTCCGGAACCTCGATCTCGACGTTCCGCGCGGGCAGCTCACGGTCCTGACCGGGGTCTCCGGTTCGGGCAAGTCGTCCCTCGCGTTCGACACGCTCTATGCCGAGGGCCAGCGCCGCTACGTGGAGTCGGTGTCGAGCTACGCCCGGCAGTTTCTCGAGCGCCTTCCGCGACCCGATGTGGACTCGATCCACGGGCTCACCCCGGCCGTGGCGATCCAGCAGTCGGCTCCGGCCCGCAGCGCCCGCTCGACGGTGGGGACGGCCACCGAGCTCTACGACTACCTGCGGCTCCTGTTCGCGCGGCTCGGCACCGTCCACTGCGGCGGCTGCGACGGCGTGGTGCGGGCCGACAGCCCGGCGTCGATCGCCCGCGAAGCCTCGGCATGGGCGGAAGGCGAGCCGGTCGTGATCCTGGCGCCCGTGACGCTTTCCGAGCGGCTCCCGTTCGCGGAGCAGGCCGGGCACCTCCAGCGCGCGGGCTTCACGCGGATCTGGAAGGACGGCGACGTCGTGCCGCTCGACCCGCTCCCCAGGCTCAAGCGCGGCACGAAGGAAATCCGGGTGGTCGCCGACCGGTTCACGTGGCGGGCGGGAGAGGCCGAGCGGCTCGCCGAGTCGTGCGAGGCCGCGTTCCGGCGCGGGGAGGGCCGGCTGCTGATCGCGCGCGGCGGCGCGGAACCGGAGCGGCGCAGCGAGCGATGGGAGTGCTCGCACTGCGGGGAGCCGGCGACCCGGCCCGAACCGGCGCTGTTCTCGTTCAACAGCCCGCTCGGCGTCTGCCCGGAGTGCCGCGGCTTCGGCAACGTGCTGGTGTTCACCGCCGACCGGATCGTTCCCGATCCCGCGAAGACGCTGCGCGAGGGGGCGCTCGACCCGTGGGCGCGGTCGTGGCGCCGGGTGGCGTGGCCGCGGCTCGAGAAACTCTCGAAGGAACGGGGCGTGCCGCTCGACACGCCGTGGCGGAAACTGTCGGCGGCCCACCGCCGGCTGCTCCTCGAGGGCGGCGACGGCTTCCGCGGCGTGCTCCCGTTCCTCGAGCGGCTCAAGGCCAAGTCGTACAAGGCCGGCAACCGGTTCATCGTGAAGCGCTACCAGTCCCCGCGGCTCTGCCCGGCGTGCGCGGGCGCCCGGCTCTCGCCCGGGGCCCTGCGCGTGCGCCTGGGCGGCCGGTCCATCGCCGAGGTCGCGGCGATGACCGTGGCCGGGGCCGCGGCGTTTCTCGGTGCGCTGGAGTTCACGTCCGCCGAGCGCGAGGTGGCGGGCCCGGTGCTCTCCGAGCTCGAGTCGCGGCTCCGCTTCCTCGCGCGCGTGGATCTCGGCTACCTCACGCTGGACCGGCTCACGCGCACGCTCTCGGGCGGCGAGGCCCAGCGGATCGAGCTGGCCAACGCGCTCGGCGCGAACCTCGCGGACACGCTCTACGTGCTCGACGAGCCCACCGTGGGGCTCCACCCGCGCGACACGCAGCGGCTGGTCGAGATCCTGCAGGAGCTGGCCTCGCGCGGGAACACGCTGGTGGTGGTGGAGCACGAGCCGATGGTGATGGAGGGCGCGGCGCAGATCGTGGATCTCGGGCCGGGGGCGGGCGAGCGGGGCGGGCGGCTGCTCTACGCGGGGCCCGGCGGCGCCGCGCTGCGCACCGTCGAGACCGAGACGGCGCGCTACCTGCGCGGCGAGAAGCGGGTGCGGCGCGAGCCCGCGGGCGGGGAGCCGCCCGGCTGGATCGAGGTGCTGGGCGCCTCCGAGCACAACCTGCGCGGCGTGGACGCGCGCTTTCCGCTCGGACGGCTCACCGCCGTGACCGGGGTTTCGGGCTCGGGCAAGAGCACGCTGGTCGAGGACATCCTCTACCGCGCGGCGCGCCGGACCCTGGAGGGCGTGGAGGACGAGCCGGTGGGCGCGAATCGCGAGATCCGCGGCCTCGACCGGCTCGACCGCGTGGTGCTCGTGGACCAGTCGCCGATCGGCAAGACGCCGCGCTCGTGCCCCGTCACCTACCTCGGCGGGTTCGCCGCGCTGCGCGAGATCTACGCGCGGCAGCCGGCCGCGCTGGCCCGGGGGCTCAAGGACGGCGCGTTCTCGTTCAACACCGCGGGAGGCCGCTGCGAGACCTGCGAGGGGGCGGGGCAGGTGACGGTGGAGATGTACTTCCTCGCCGACCTGCAGGTGCCCTGCGAGACCTGCGGCGGCTCGCGCTTCCGCCCCGAGGTGCTCGAGGTGCGCTACCGGGGGCTCAACGTGCGCGAAGCGCTCGACCTCACCGCCGACCAGGCGTTCGAACACTTCGCGAAGGAACCGCGCTTCACGCGCTCGATCCACATGCTGCGCCGCGTGGGGCTCGGCTACCTGCGCCTCGGCCAGTCGGCGGTGCAGCTCTCGGGCGGCGAGGCGCAGCGGCTGAAGATCGCACGCGAGCTGTCGGAGCGCTCCTCGGGACGGGCGCTCTACCTGCTCGACGAGCCCACCGTGGGCCTGCATTTCTCGGACATCCAGGTGCTGCTGGACGTGCTGGACGAGCTGGTGAAGCGCGGCGACACCGTCGTGGTGGTCGAGCACAACCTCGACGTGATCCGGCACTGCGACTGGGTGGTGGACCTGGGCCCGGACGGGGGAGAAGGCGGGGGGCGCGTGGTGGCGCAGGGGCCGCCGGCGAAGATCGCCGCGAGCGAGGCGTCGTGGACGGGGCGGTACCTGCGTCAGGAACCGGGCGCGACGATCGCCGCCGCCAGCTCGGCCGGCAGTTCGCGCTCGCGCGCCAGCACCGCCGCCTCGGCGGGGCCGAGCACGCCGTCCTCGACCACGATCCCGGTGAAGAGCGGGAGCGGCACCAGCTCGAAGTAGAGGTTGCGCGGTTTCACCGTCTCGGGGGCGCCGCTCCACACCTCCTCGGGCGGCATCTCGTCGATGCGGAGCGCGGGCGTGCGCGCGGGCAGGAACTTGCGCCGCGCGGCCAGCGCGTAGACCGGCACCGAGTGCTCGCGCGCGGCGAGCGCGGCCGCGAACGAGCCGACCTTGTTGATCACGCCGCGGTCGGTCACGGCGTCGGCGCCGATCCACAGGGCGGAGGCCTGCGAGAGCAGCACGGGCAGCGCCGCGTCCACCACCAGCCACGCGGGGATCCCGGCGGCGCCGAGCGCCGCCGCGAGGTCGCGGCCCTCGAAGCGCGGGCGGCTCTCGCCGACCAGGGCGCCGGGCCGCAGGCCCCGCTCGCGGGCCAGCGCGAAGGCGGCGGCCACCGTGGCGCTCGAGGACAGCGTGGCGATCCAGCCGCCCGGGGCCGACAGCGCGCGCACCGCCCAGGCGGCCACCTCGCCCGGAAGCCGCGCGAGGTCTTCGCGCTCGGCCGCGCAGGAGAGGGCGAGACTGTCGCGGAACGCGACCACCGAGTCCTCGCGCCGCACCGAGGCGTCGGCCACGTCGAGGGCGCGGGCCGCGAGCTGGTGCACGAGCGCCATCGAGGGCTGCGCCGCCTGCGCCGCGCGAAGCTGCGCGAGCAGCGCCGCGCGCGCGGCCGCCGCGCTGCCCGACCGGTCGGTCGCGCACCAGCGTTCGAGCGAGGCCAGGAACCCGCCCGCGACGGCGGTCGAACCCGAGTCGCGATCCGGCGCCGGGCCGCTCATCGCCGGCCCCCCGCGCGCCCGCCGCCCGTGACGCGCGCGCTCATCGCGGCGCGAGCCAGCGGGAGTGGGGCCACACGAACGCCAGCAGCGCGTTGAGGCCGGCCGCGGCGAGCACCAGTCCGGCGCCGAGGCCGGCGGCGCGCAGCGCGCGCGCGCGCCCCTCGGGAACGCGGAACGCGTGAGGGCCGGCGAGCGCGCCCACGCCCAGCGCGAAGTGCGCGGCGGCGGCGATCACCGCCAGCGCGTGCAGGGCGAACACCGCGGGATCGCGCAGCTGGGCGGCCACGAGGTCGAAGAGCTCGCGCCGTCCGGCGAGCCGGTCCGGGTGGAAGCGCAGCGCCCAGACGTGGAAGACCACGTACATGGCGAGGTAGAAGCCGGACGCCCGCTGCACCCAGCGCGCGGCCTCGCTCGGGACCGCCGGCTCGAACGCCGCCTGACGGGTCAGGCCGAGCAGCACGCCGAGCGCGAGGTGGAGCACGAGGGGGGCGCCCACCAGCGCGGCCTCGGCGGCGCCGAGCCAGGGCTGGCGGGCGAGCGCGGCGACCGTCGAGGCGTAGGCCTCCGGCCCGGCGATGGCGCGGCCGTTGATCGCGAAGTGGCTCGCGAGGAACAGGCCCACCGGGATCACTCCGGTCAGGACCTGGAGGCGCTTGAGCGCGCGATAGTGCCGGTCGGAGATTCGCATGGTCGGGAGCCGCGGGAGCGGAGGCGGCAATATAACAGGCCGCTGGAAGGGACCACGACCAAGCCCCGGCGGCCCAGCGGCTTGGGGATCCCGAGCCCCGCCGCCCCGCGGGCCGGGCGGTCGTTGTGGGGGTCTTCGCGCGTGTGCTAGTTTCTCGCGACTTCGTACAGGCCCATCCCTCGCCGACGGCCTTCGGGCCCTCCACGCGGCCCCCGCGGGGACCGCGCGGGCGGGGGCGGCACCCACGCACCTTCCCAAGGCGGGTCCCACTCATGAGCGCGGCGGTCGCCGAACTCATCCAGCACCAGCTCCTCCCGCGCGTTTCCAAGCCCAACCGCTACCTGGGCAACGCGCTCCACGTCCCGCGCAAGCCGCTCGAGGCGGCCGACGTGAAGGTGCTGCTCGCGTTCCCGGACGCCTACGAGATCGGGCTCTCGAACGTCGGGATCCGCATCATCCATCACATCCTGAACGCCCGGGCCGACGCCGCCGCCGAGCTCACGTTCGCCCCGTGGCCCGACGCCGAGGCCGAGATGCGGCGCCTCGGCATCCCGCTGTTCTCGCTCGACTCGCACGCGCCGGCGACCGCCTTCGACGTGATCGGCTTCTCGCTCCAGTACGAGCTCCAGTACACCAACGTGCTGATGATGCTCGAGCTGGCCGGGCTCCCGCTGCGCACCGTGGAGCGCGACGAGCGCCACGCGCTGGTGATCGCGGGCGGGGCGCAGGCCTTCAGCCCCGAGCCGATGGCCGAGTTCGTGGACGCCTTCGTGATCGGCGACGGCGAGGAGATCATCCACCGCGTGGTGGACGCCGCGCGCGACGCGAAGCGCGAGCGCTGGAGCCGGTCGCGCCTGCTGCGCACGCTGGCCCACCTGCCGGGCGTGTACGTGCCGTGGGGCTACGACACCGCCGCGAGCCCCGAGGGCTGGCTGGTGCCGAAGGCCCGGCCCGGCTTCCCCGAGCGGGTGAACACGGTGTGGGTGAAGGAGCTCAAGAGCGAGTACTACCCGGCGGCGCCCCTGCTGCCGGTCGGCGAGATCACGCACGACCGGCTGTCGGTCGAGATCATGCGCGGGTGCACCCGCGGCTGCCGTTTCTGCCAGGCCGGGATGATCAACCGCCCGGTCCGCGAGAAGCCGGCGCAGCAGATCGTCGAGGAGGTGCTCACCGGGCTGCAGGCCACCGGGCTCGAGGAGGTCTCGCTGATCTCGCTCTCGTCCACCGACCACACCCAGATCGTGGACCAGGTGAACGCGCTGGCCGACGAGCTGTGCCCGACGCGCGTCCAGATCTCGCTGCCCTCGACGCGCCCCGACAACGTGCCGGTCGAGGTGGCGCGCCGCATGGCGGCCCAGCGCAAGGGCTCGATCACGCTCGCTCCCGAGGCCGGCAGCCAGCGCATGCGCG
>CAZIVR010000147.1:0-7144 GCA_964542745.1 uncultured bacterium | reverse complement strand
GCCGCCGGGGGAGCGGGCGGCGCTCGAACTCCGCATCGGCGAGCTGCAGCGGCGCGCGCGGAATTGGGGCGACGCCCTCGCCGCGCTGCGCGCGGCGGCCGGGCGCGCGCCCGACACGCTCCGGCTCGCGCGCGTGCGGCTCGAGATCGCGCGCACCCACCGCGACGCGGGCCGCGCCGACTCGGCGCTGGCGGGCTACGGCCGGCTCGCGGGGTTCCCCGAGGCCGAGATCCGCGACGCCGCGCTCTGGGAGCGCGCCCGCGAGCTGCAGGACCGCGGGCGCTTCGCCGAGGCCGAGCCGGCGTTCGCGGCCGCGGCGGCGGCGGGCGGGCGGCGCGCCCCGGAAGCCCGTCACCTCGCCGGGCTGATGGCGCTCCTCGACGGACGATCCGCCGCGGCGCTCGCGCACTGGGAGAACGCGACGCTCGAGGCGGCGCGCTTCTGGCGCGGCGTCACGTGGCGGCGCGCCGGGGACCCGCGCGGCGACTCGCTGCTCGCGGCCGTGGCGGCGGCGCCGGGCTACGGCTTCTACGTCGCGGCGGCGCGCGACACCCTCGGGCGGCGCGGCCTGCCCGCGGGAATCGCCCCGGCCCGCCCCGACTCCGCGCGCGGCACCGGCCGGCGGGTGCTGGAACTGGCGCGCGCGGGGCTCGCCGACGAGGCGCTGTTCCTCGCCGCGCGGTGGGCGGCGCGCGACCCGCGGCTCCCCGCGGCCGGCGACGCGGCCCCGGCCTGGGAGGCGCTGGCGATCGCGCACGCCGCCGCGCTCTCGGGTCGCCCGTCGCGCGTCGTCGCCTTCGCCGCGCGTGCCCAGCGCGAGGCGGAGGCGTACCCGGATTCGGTGCGCTGGAGCCTCGTGCCCTGGGAGTTCCCGCCCGCGTGGGAGCCGCTGGTGATCGCGGCGAGCGACAGCGTCGGCCTCGAACGCGCGCTGGTTTGGGCCACCATGCGGCAGGAGAGCGTCTTCGAGCCGGAGGCGCGCTCGACCAGCGGCGCGCTCGGGCTGCTGCAGCTGCTGCCGGCGGCCGCGCAGGACGCGGCGGGCTGGGGGCGCGAGCCGCGCCCCGCGGGGGAGGGGCCGCGCCTCGACCCGGCCACCAACGTGAAGTGGGGCACGCGCTACCTCGCGCGGCAGCTGCGCCGCTTCGACGGCCGGGTCGCGGTGGCGCTCTCCGCCTACAACGCGGGCCCGAGCACCCTGCCCCCGTTCTGGCGCGACCTGATCGAGCGGGGCGGGGAGGCGTTGTTCTGCGAGGTGGCCTCCAACGCCGACGCCCAGCTCTACGCCAGGCGGATCCTCGGGTTCCGGTCCGCCTATCGCGAGCTGGCGCCCTCGACCGCGCCCTGAGCGCGCTCGCGCCGGCGGCCCGGCCCGGCTAGGCTCCTTCCCGTGAACGACACCGGGTCCGCGCCGTCCCTCCGGCCACCGCCCGCCCCGCCCGGCTCGACCACGTTCTCGAGCGAGGCCCGACGCAAGGCCATCCACGTGGCGTTCCTCGTGCTCCCGCTCGAGCTGCTGTTCGAGGTCCTGCCGTGGCCGCGCGGGAAGGCCGAGTTCCGCCAGCTGTTCCTGCTGCTGGTGGCGGGAGCGGTCACGCTGGACCTGCTGCGCATCCACGAGCACCGCTTCCGGGAATTCTTCCGCGCGTTCTTCGGCGGGATGATCCGGGAGCACGAGCGCTTCAGCCTGCTCGGGTCCACCTACCTGCTGCTCGCGGCGCTGCTGGCCATCGAGATCTTCCCCCAGCCGGTGGCGGCGGCGGCGCTCGGGTTCACCGTGCTCGGCGACGCCACCGCCGCGATCGTCGGCCGGGGCTGGGGGCGGCTGCGGCTGTTCGGAAAGTCGCTCGAGGGCTTCGGGGCCGGGCTCGCGGCGTGCCTGCTGTGGGCCGCCTTCGTCGCCGGGTCCGGGCAGGTTCCGTGGGGTGTGCTGGTGGCCGGCGCCTTGGTCGCAAGTGTCGTGGAGTTCCTGCCGATACCCCTCGACGACAACCTCGGAATCACCCTGGTCGCGGGGTACGCCATGAAACTGATGCTCGTTTCCGCCTGATGCGCGCCGCCTCGGGCGTCCCGGTGCCGGGGCGCCGGTGAGCCCGCGCCCGATCCCCGATCCGGCTTCGCCGCACGCCGCGGCGCTGGACCGCGCGGCCGGCGGGGACTTCGACGGCGCCGTCGCGGCCGTGGAGCGCGCCCTCGCACCCGGCGCCACGCCCGCCGAGCGCACCGCCGCCGCGCTGGCGCTGGCCGGCATCGCGGGCCACGCCGAGGCCGGGGGCGACTTCGCGGCCGCGGAGCGCGCGCTGGCGGCCGCGCTCGAATACCGCCGGGAGTTCGCGGACCTGCAGCTGCGCCACGGCCGGGTGCTGGCGCGGCTCGGCCAGCGCCGCGAGGCGCGGGCGGCGATCGAGCGGGCCCTCGCGCGCCAGCCCCGCTTCGCCGGAGCGCTGCTCGAGCGGGCCATGCTCGACGCCCGCGAGGGGCGGGTGGGCGAGGCGCTGGAAGCGCTCCGCGGGATGGCGGCGGAACGCAGCGTCGCGGAGCCCCGCACCTTCGGCCAGGGCCTGAAGGATCTCGAGCGGGCCCAGTGGGATTCCGCGGACTCGCTGCTGCGTCGGGCGCTGGGAGTGGAGGATCCCGGGTTCGAGACCGCCCTCGCCGAGGCCCGCCGCGACCTCGACGCGGGACGGGCCGACGCCGCGGCCCAGCGGCTCCAGCGGCTGCTGCAGGGCCACCCGACGTTTCCGGACCTGCACGCGCTGCTGGGCGCCGCCGAGTTGCGCCGGGGCCACGTGGACGACGCGGTGTCGGCCCTGGCGCGGGCGCTCGAACTGAATCCCGACTACCTCGAGGCGCGCGCGTGGTTCGCGCAGGCGCTCGAGACGCTGGGCGCGTTCGCCGCCGCGGTGGAGCAGGCGGGACTGGTGCTGGAGCGGGAGCCCTCGCATCCGGTGGCGCGCGCCATCGAGGAGCGTTGGTCCCGGCGCCGCTCGGGACCGCGACGTTTGACGCCCTCCTGACGCATGCCGCCGCTTCCCGCTTGACGCACGCGGAGGGGCGGAGCACCCTGCCGTCAGGCTTCGGATCTGGCCCGCGGTTCACCGGAATTCAGGGAGGACCACCATGGCGCGTGGCACCGTCAAGTGGTTCAACGACGGCAAGGGATACGGTTTCATCACGGCCGAGGGGCAGCAGGAAGTGTTCGTCCATCACGCTTCGATCGAGGGGCCGGGCTTCCGCACGCTTCACGAAGGGGACCAGGTCGAATTCGACATCACGACGAGTGACCGGGGGGCCGAGGCCACCCACGTCACCCGACTCTGACGACAAATCCAGGTCCGGAGCGCGTGCGGCCCGATGCCTCGCATCGGGCCGCGACGCTTGTGCCCCGCCGCGGTTCCGGGCATCGTACCGCCGGTTCGCGGGCGCGCCGCCCCCGGTTCGCGCCGCGACCCCGGATCCGCCCCCGCCTTCCCTCCGCTTGACACAGCCCCTATCCTGCGAAGGCCCATGTTCGAATCCCTCCTGAAGTCCATGTTCGGCTCCAAGCACGATCGGGACGTCCGGCGCGTCGCGCCGGTCGTGGACGAGATCAACCGCCATTTCGAGGGGTACGCCGCCCTCTCGGACGACGAGCTGCGCGGCAAGACCGAGGAATTCCGCCGCCGGCTGGCCGCGGGGGGGACCCTCGAAGACCTCCTCCCCGAGGCCTTCGCCGCGGTCAAGGACGCCTGCCGCCGCCTGTGCGGCCGTTCCTGGCAGGTGGTCGGGATCGGCCTCGAGTGGCAGATGGTGCCCTACGACGAGCAGCTGATCGGCGGCATCATGCTGCACGAGGGGAAGATCGCGGAGATGGCCACCGGCGAGGGCAAGACCCTGGTGGCCACGATGCCGCTCTACCTCAACGCCCTGACCGGACGGGGCGCCCACCTGGTCACGGTCAACGACTACCTGGCCCGCCGCGACGCCGAGTGGATGGGCGAGATCTACCGGATGCTCGGGCTCACCGTCGGCTGCATCCAGACCGGGATGGACCCCCCGACCCGGCGCCGCCAGTACGAGTGCGACATCACGTACGGCACCAACAACGAGTTCGGCTTCGACTACCTCCGCGACAACATGGCGGTGCGTCCCGAGCACCGGGTGCAGCGCGGCTTCTCGTACGCGATCGTGGACGAGGTGGACTCGGTCCTGATCGACGAGGCCCGCACGCCGCTCATCATCTCGGGGCCGGTCGAGCACAGCGACCAGGCCTTCGACGAGCTCAAGCCGCTGGTCGAGCGGGTCACGCGCGCCCAGAACCAGTGGGTCAACGGCCTGCTCTCCCAGGTCGAGGCCGCCGTCGCGAAACCCGACGCCGACGAGGGGGAGCTGGGCATCCTGCTGCTGCAGGTCCAGCGCGCGGCCCCCCGCAACAAGCGCTTCGTCAAGATGCTCTCGGAACAGCCGGGCCTGAAGAAGATGATCACCCGGACCGAGCTCGAGTTCCTGCGCGACAAACGCATGCACGAGCTGGACGAGAACCTCTTCTATTCGATCGACGAGAAGAGCCGCAACGTGGACCTCCTCGAGAAGGGGCGCGAGCTGATGTCGCCCCAGGATCCGGAGCGCTTCGTCGTGCCGGACCTCGCCGCCCAGCTCTCCGAGCTCGAGGGACGCGAGGATCTCGCGCCCGAGGACAAGATCCAGCAGCGCGACGCGCTGTACCGGGCCTTCGCGGTCAAGAACGAGCGCATCCACAACATCCAGGCCCTGCTCAAGTCCTACACGCTCTACGAGAAGGACGTGGAGTACGTGGTGCAGGACGGCAAGGTCATGATCGTGGACGAGTTCACCGGGCGCCTGATGCCCGGGCGCCGCTACTCCGACGGCCTGCACCAGGCCATCGAGGCCAAGGAGGGCGTGCACGTCGAGGGCGAGACCCAGACCCTCGCCACCATCACGCTCCAGAACTTCTTCCGGATGTACGAGAAGCTGGCCGGCATGACCGGAACCGCCGAGACCGAATCGCGCGAGTTCTGGGAGATCTACAAGCTCGACGTGTCGGTGATCCCGACCCACCGCAAGGTCGTCCGCGCCGACGAGAACGACATGGTGTTCCGGACCAAGCGCGAGAAGTTCAACGCCGTGATCGACGAGATCGCGGAGCTGCACGAGAAGGGGCAGCCGGTGCTGGTGGGCACCATCAGCGTCGAGGTCAGCGAGCTGCTGAGCCGCATGCTGAAGCGGCGCGGCGTCAAGCACAGCGTGCTCAACGCCAAGTACCACCAGCAGGAAGCCGAGATCGTGGCCGCCGCCGGACAGCGCGGCGCGGTGACGATCGCCACCAACATGGCCGGGCGCGGCACCGACATCAAGCTCGGCGCGGGCGTGTCGGACCTCGGCGGGCTGCGCATCGTCGGCACCGAGCGGCACGAGTCGCGGCGCATCGACCGCCAGCTGCGCGGCCGCGCCGGCCGCCAGGGCGATCCCGGCTCGTCGCGGTTCTTCCTGTCGCTCGAGGACGACCTCATGCGCCTGTTCGGCGCCGAGCGCATCTCCGGCCTGATGCAGAAGATGGGGGTCGAGGAGGGCGAGGTCATCACGCACGGCATGGTGACGTCGGCGATCGGCAACGCCCAGAAGCGCGTCGAGGCCCACAACTTCGATATCCGCAAGCACCTGCTCGAATACGACAACGTGATGAACCAGCAGCGCACCGTGGTGTACGAGCTCCGCAACAAGGCGCTGTCGAGCGAGGACATGAGCGAGATGGTGCTCGACGACATCGCCGACACGATCCGCGAGCGCGTCACCAAGACCACGGCCGAGGCCCCGGCCGCCGACGAGTGGAACCTGCGCGGGCTGGCCGACGAGCTCTCGTACCTGCTCATGACGCCGATCGCGCCCGCCGAGCTGGAAGCGGCGAGCGCCGACGAGCTCGAGGAGAAGGCGGTGGCGCTCGGCGAGCGGGCCTACCGGGCGCGCGAGGCGGAGTTCAGCGCGCCGCTGCTGCGCGACCTCGAGCGGCACCTCTACCTGTTCACGATGGACGAGCACTGGCGCGACCACCTCTACGAGCTCGACCACCTGAAGGGGGGCATCAACCTGCGCGCCTACGGGCAGCGCGACCCGCTGATCGAGTACAAGAAGGAGGCCTTCGCGCTCTTCGAAACCCTGCAGCGCGAGACCCGCGAGGACTTCGTGCAGCGGCTGTTCCGCGTGCAGCTCGCCCCGGAGGCCGAGCAGGTCGTGCGGCAGGCGCCGCGCGCCCCGCGCCAGATCGTGGCCCAGCACGCCGAGGCCGGAGGCTTCGGGAACGCCGGCGACGGCGCCGAGGCCGCTCCGCCGCCGGCCCGCCCGGCCGCGGCCGCCCCCGAGGTGCGCGCCGGTCCCCGCGTCGGGCGCAACGATCCCTGCCCGTGCGGCAGCGGCAAGAAGTACAAGAAGTGCCACATGCCGATCGACGAGGGCGTGGGGAGCGGCCGATGAGCGCGGACCGGGAACGGGACGGCGCGGCGGCCCTGCGGGCGATCCACGCGATCGCCGATCACCTCGAGGCCTACCTCGAGGGCGACGACCTGGCGTTCGAGACGCTGGGCGAGCGGCTCGAGGAGTCCGGGCTGTCGGGCGAGGACCTGCAGGAGGCGCTGCTCGCCCTGCGCAGCGTGTCGGGCGAGGGCGGGGTGCCCGGCCTCGACGTCGCGACCTCGCCGGGCCGCGAGTCGCAGCGGGTGCTGAGCAGCGAGGAGCGCGCCGCGCTCAGCCCCGAGGCGTGGGGGTTCCTGCTGGACCTGAGGCGGCGGGGGTCGCTCGACCCCGGGCAGTTCGAGCAGGTGCTCGACACGCTGAGCGTCTGCGGCATCCGCCCCGTGGACATCGAAACGGCGCGCGAGGTGGCGGCCCGGGTGGCCCTGCGCGTGGACGACACGTATTCGCCGCACGCGGGACCGGACCATGACCGAGCGCACTGAGGGCCGGAAGCCGGCGCGCGCCCCGCGCCCCGCGGCGAAGAAGAAGGCGGCGCGACCGCCGGCCGCCGGGACCGCGGAGCCGGGAGCCGAGGCCGAATCGAAACCGAAGCGCGGCAAGGCCGCGGCCGGCCGCCGGAAGGGCGCGCCCGCCGCGAAGCCCGCCGCGAAGCCCGCCGCGGGCCGCGCCGCCGCGC
>CAZIVR010000146.1:0-7319 GCA_964542745.1 uncultured bacterium | reverse complement strand
GAACCCGCTTCCCGGAGCCGGGCGTCCAGCGCCGCGATCGAGCCGATGCGCTCGACCCCGCGCACTCCCTCGGGCGCCCCGGCGCCCCCGACCCAGATCGCCACCCGCCGCGGGACCGCGCGCCGCAGTTCCTGAAGGTGTCGCGACGCGCTCGCCGGGCTCATCGCCGCGGAGACGCTCAACGCCACCGCCTCGGCGGCCGAACTCGCGACCGCGCCGGCCACCTGTTCGGTCGGCGTGTCGGCGCCGAGGTAGAGCGTTCTCCACCCGCGCAGCGCCATCAGCGTGGTCACGATCAGGAGCCCGCCCTCGTGCCGCTCGCCGGGGAGCGTGGCCGCCACCGCGAGCGGGCCGCGCGCCTCGCGCTCGAACGGCTCCCGGGCGGTGCGCAGGAAGTCGGCGAGGCAGGATGAGGCGAAGTGCTCGTGGCGAATCTCGATCCGGTCCTCGCGCCAGGCGCGCCCGAGCTCCACGAGAAACGCCCCGGCCACCTCCTCGAGGAACCGGACCGGCCCGAGCGACGCCCAGCCGGACTGGAGCTCGCCCACCATGCCCTGCCGGTCGAACCCTGCGACCGCCTCCAGAAGCCTCTCGACGCGATGCCCTGACGAGAGGTCGGCGGCCCCCGCGACCGGCGCCGGTGCGGCGGCCGCGCGCGCCGGTTCCGAGATGGTGAGCAGCGCGTCGAGTTCGCGATCGGAAAGCCCGAGGATCTCGGCCGGCCGGTGGCCGCGCGCGAGGAGCCGGGTCACCCGCCTCAGGTGCGCCACGGCCTCGGCCGGGTACACGCGATGTCCCGACGGCTTCCGCACCGGCGTGGGCGAGCCGTAGCGGCGCTCCCAGGTGCGAAGGGTCTCGACCGGAATGCTCGTCGCGCGGGAAAGCGCGCCGATCGCGAGCGGACGGGACGCGCCGTCACGCTCCACCTTCAGGCTTTTTCCGGCTCTCACCGCCACGTCTCACCTCCTGAGCAGCCCGTTCACGCTCCCGGGATCCGAGGCTGTAGATGATGAGCTGTTGAATAGGATTCGTCCAACTCCTGACTGCTGCCGGCCCGCCGGGCCGTGGGGCGCCCGCCGGGGCCGGAATCGTCAGGAGTGTGCAAAACAGATTCAATACCTATTCATAATCTGAATCGCGGCGACCGCTCCCCCCATCTCCATGCCCGACGTCGCCGGAACCCCGGCGACCCGCACCAACCAGGGCCGGCGCCGACCGCGCCACCCGCCTCAAGGAGAACGAATCCATGTCCCGACTCACGATGCTCCCCGTGGCCGCGATCGCGGTCGTCGCCGCCTTCGCGGCGACGGGCTGCTCCGACGACTCGAACCCCGTGATCCCGGCCGCGGCCGTCTCCGAGGCGCGCGTCATGGCCGTGCACGCCTCGCCCGACGCGCCCGCGGTGGACCTCCTGGTGGACGGCGCGGTGGCCGGAACCGGGCTCTCGTTCCCGAACAACACCGCGTACCTCGGCGTGCCCTCGGGCACCCGCAACGTGAAGGTGAACGTCTCGGGAACCACGACCACGGTCATCAACGCCGACCTGCCGCTCACGCCCGGGGCCGACTACAGCGTGTTCGCGACCGGCGACGTCGGCTCGATCTCCCCGCTGGTGGTGCAGGACGATCTGACGGCGCCCGCGGCGGGCAAGGCGCACGTTCGCTTCGTGCACCTCTCCCCCGACGCGCCTTCCGTGGACGTGGCGGTGACCTCCGGCCCGGTGCTGTTCGCGGACAAGGCCTTCCGCCAGTACTCGGCGTTCACCCCGGTGGACGCCGGCAGCTACGACCTCGAGGTGCGCCCGGCGGGCTCGACGACCGTCGTGCTGGCGCTGCCCGGCGTGACGCTCGAGGCCGGCAAGATCTACACGGTGTTTGCCCGCGGCTTCGTCGCGGGAAGCGGCGCCCAGTCGCTGGGCGCGAAGATCATCGTCAACCGGTAGTCGCGGGGCCGCGCCCCCGGCCGCGTCCGCGGCCGGGGCGCGCGGGCCCAAACCCCGATCGAAAGGAACCAGTCATGAAGTCTCTCGACGTTCTCGCGGCGGTGCTGCTGGTGGTGGGCGGTCTCAACTGGGGTCTCGTGGCGGCGGCGAACTTCGATCTCGTCGCGTTCGTGACGCAGGCCGGCGGGTTCGGTGAGAAGAACGCGCTCGGCGCCCTGGTCTACGGCCTGGTGGGACTGTCGGCGGTGTATCAGGGCCTCGCCTGGCGCGGCATCCAGCGCCGCTGGGCCACCGCCGCGGCCTGAAGGAACTCGCGAAGCCGCCCGTGGCGCCGCTCGCCGGCGCGCGGGCGGCTTTCGCGTTCGAGGCGCGGCCTCTCGAATCGGGGACCTCGAAAGGAAGGAGGCGCCCGGCGCGGAGGGCGTTCGAGTTCGAGGGACTGCCGGAGCAGCGCGCCGACCACCGGAAACAGTTACGAGCGGCGCTTCCTACCTCTCCACGACCACGAACCTCCCCACCCGCACCTCGCCACCCCTCGCCAGGCGCGCCACGTACACTCCCCGCGGCACCTGCGCGACCTCTTCAGCGCCCCACTTCACCACCCGCCATCCATCCCCCGGCGCGACGTCACCCAGGTCCGCCACGCGCCGTCCCGCCGTGTCGAAGATCTCGAGCCTGCCGCCTTCGGGTGCCCGAAACCGAATGGTCGCGGCCCCGCGCACGGGGTTCGGGTACACGCCGAGTTCGAGACGCGCGCGCAACGGAGCGACCTCCCCCACCCCGACCGTCGCTCCGGGGTTCAGCAACACGGTCACGACTCCCGCCTGCGGGCCGGTCACCACGATGTCGCGGTAGCCGTCGCCATTCATGTCGGCGATCACGAGGTCGGCGGCGCGGTAGGGGAGCCGCAGCGAGTCCATCGGCGCGAGCGTGCCGTCGCCCACGCCTCGGTACACGGTGATCACGCTGTCGCCGTCCGGGTAGCCGGTCGCGACGGCCACGTCGGGGACGCCGTCGCCGTCCAGGTCGCCGGCGTCCATGCCGCGCGGGCGCGGGGCCACGGGGTACGAGACGGGTGATGCGAACGTGCCGTCGCCGTTCCCGAGCAGCACCGAGAGGGTCGCGGCGTTGACGTTGCTCACGATCAGGTCGGTGTCGCCGTCCCCGTTCAAGTCCACGGGCACGAGCCCGACGAGCGGTGCGCCGCCGGCGGCGAAGGGGCTCGCCGCACCCGGCGTGTGGGTGCCGGTGCCCGGGTGCCGGTTCGCGGTCCCGGTGCCGTAGCTCGCCACGGCGAGGTCGGCGAGGCCGTCGTGGTCGAAGTCGGCGGCGTTGATCTGGTGCGGGAACGCGGCGGTCGCGACCTCGATCACGGAGCCGAAGCCACCTCCCGCGAGCGCCGGAAGCACCGCGAGCTTGTGGTTCGACTCCTTCGACGCGGCGAGGTCGAGCCGCAGGTCGCCGTCCAGGTCCACGGCCACGATCGAGACGAGCCCGGGCCCGGCGGCGTGGAGCACGCCCGCGGCGAACGTGCCGTCGCCGTTCCCCGCGAGCACGGTGACGCCGCCCCCGGAGTAGGTGGGCAGCGCCAGGTCGGGGATGCTGTCGCCGGTGAGCTCGGCGATCACCACGTCCTGCGGCTCGCTCGCGGTGGCGTAGGCCTGGAACGGCGCCAGCGTCCCATCGCCGTTCCCGAGCAGCACCGTGACCTTGGACGAGAGCGAGTTGGGGATCGCGACGTCGGGCTTGCCGTCGCCGTTCAGGTCCCCGACCGCGACGGTGTGGTTGAAGCTGGTCCCGGTCGAGAAATGGAGCGCGGTCCAGGGCGCGGCGAGGGCCGCCACGGGGACGGCGGCGAGCAGGAGTGCGGCAAGGATGAGTGAGGCGCGCGGGTGGGGCACGGGGCAACTCCGTCGGACCGACCGGGAGACGAGTCCTCGGGGGTCGGTGTGACCCGCCGGGCTCGACGAAAGTCTAGCACCCACGCGGGCCGCGGACGCCCGGCACTCCGCGGGCCGGGTGGCACCCGCCCGCGACTAGGTCCGCTCGCGCTCGGCCCTCTCCCGTCGAACCCACTCGCCCACGAAGTGGCCCAGGAGGGCGCCGGGCACGGCAAACAGGAGCAGGAACTTCGGCAGCCGACCCATCCAGGACAGGACCAGCAGGGAGCCGATCATCCCGGCGGCCCACACGCGGCCCGACCACGGTTCCCCAGGGCCGATGCCCAGTTTGGGTGCGAGCCACTTGACCCAGAGCAGGGACAGCCCGCTCATGATGATGAAGACCATCCCTCCCACGAGCAGCGCTTCCTGCCACCTGGTCATGCCGATCCCCCGTGAACGATCACGGCCTTTCGGACCGACGGCCGCCCCGGTGGGGGCGGGACGGAAGTCGCCATCGGCTCCGCGACGTCAGCCTACTCCTCCACCACCCTCAGGTCGGTGACTCTCGCCGGGGGCGTCGTGTCGGGCCCGGTCACGTTGCCGCGCGTGCTGGTCGCCACCATGGCGCCGGTCATGGTGCGGATCGTGTAGATGCTGCCGGCCCCCGGGGTACGGCCCACGAAGGCGTTGGCGTAGGCCATCAGCTTCCCGGTGCTGTCCCAGCGGGCGTAGGCCGACGCGCCGCTGTCCACGATCGCGATCGGCGTGCCGCCGCCGTAGACGTTCGGGGCCATGGTGGTCCACCCGGGGGGCGAGTTCGCGTACACGATGTCGCGCCAGGTGGACAGGTGCCGCGCCATCTCGGTGGCGCCGGCGTACGGCGCGTAGCCGTCGAAGTGGAGGTCGCAGAACACGGCGCTCGTGTACTCGGCGTAGTTGGTGGCCTGCCACGTGAGCTGGTTGTCCACCTGGTGGCGCCAGCTGTAGGCGGTCGGCACGGTGGGGTTCAGCACGCAGTTGGCCTGCGACTGGGCCGCGAGCTGGTCGGCCCGCGCCTTGTAGAACGGGTTGCCGGTGATCTTCCACAGGTAGTACGCGGCGCGCATGATGTTGGCGACCACGTGGGCCTCGTGCTTGTACATGCCGGTGGCGTTGTCCATCCACGCCTTGACCGAGTCGCCGCCGGCGCGCTGGATCCACTTGGCCTGCCAGTGGTTCAGCAGGTAGTTGGTCCAGAACGCGGCGCGCGAGGCGTAGACGGTGTCGAGGTCGGCGTTGAGCGTGAAGGCGTAGGCGACCATGGCCATGTTGCCGTGCGTCATGGCGTCGTCGAGCTGGTGGTGGTCGCTGCCGTAGAAGCCGCCGGTGTTGGTGCAGCTGTAGTTGCCCACGTTGATCGCGCGCCAGCGCCAGTTGAGGAACCCGTCGGTGGTGCCGCCCACGCAGGCGTCGTCGGCGTCGCGCAGCTTGGTGCGCATGGAGTCGGTCACCACGCGCACGCGGTCCAGGAACCGCCGGTCGCCGGTGGCGCGCAGCCCCATCAGCATGAAGCCGTTGAAGTCGCCGATGGAGCGCCCGTAGGTGTAGAGGTCGTCGTAGAGCGAGCGGGCGAGCACGGTGTTGGCGCAGCCGGCCGAGTGCGCCCACGCGAGGTCGTACCATCCCTGCTCGGTGGGCGTGAGGTTGGACCGCGAGAAGGCCGGGTCCACGCGGAACGACAGGGCAGTGTCGGGCCCGGCGAGGGCGGAGGCGGCCCACGGGCCGGCGGCCAGCCACGCCGCGATCGTCGCGAACACCCATCGAGAACTCATGCGCTTCACTGGCTGTCCCCCGCACTTCGGCCTGCCGAACCTCACCGACGCCCGGGACGCGGCCCCCGGCCGTCCGGGCAGGGGCAAACCCCCCGCGGCCGGGAATCTCCCTGTTGGATCGGCAGAGTACCCGGGATTCCTGAGCGGGGAAACACGACCCGAAACCGCCGTGACTTCAGGGGTTCACGGGTCGCCGATTGGGCGGTCCACGGAAACGTGCGCGCGGTTCACCCGCCCGATCGCCTGGTCCGGGAAGCGCACCCTCCAAACCTCGCCCGCCTGGTCGTGAGTCTTGACCCAGGTGCCGGAGGCGACCTGACGTTCGCCCGCGGGGACGTTTCCGGAGGGCTCGAGGGCCACGGTCAGGGTTGGGCCATTCCCCTCGAGGCGGGCGTTCAGCGCCCACTCCTCGGTGGCGATCCGCCGAATTTCGGCGCCGAGGGGTTCGGACATCAGGTCGTCGAGGGCTTCGCGCTGTTCGCGCAGGAGCTGCTCCTGTTCGGCGATCAGGTCCCGCGTGATCGCGGTCTGGGCCTGAACGAGCTTGAGCAATTGAGTGCCGAGCCGCGAAGCCTTCCGCGGGTCGCCGTCCCGGATTCGTTCGCGGATGCGGTCCAGCTCGAGCTCGATGCGCTTCAACTCGATCCGCTGGCGCAGGCGCCTGGTCACGAACTCGTACGTGTGCCGGCGCGCCATGCGCTCGGCGTGGAGGTCGGAGCCGGCCGGAAGCAGGTCGCCCTCCGCGACCAGTTCGACGCCTCCGGGGACCGCCTCGAGCTTCGAGTCCAGCAGGCCGTTGGGGCTCACCCGCGCGGGGCTCCTGCCGTCCTCGAAGACCTGCAGGCCCGCCTCCTCGAGCACCGCCACCACCAGTTGCGAGCAGAACATCCCCGGCACGACCTTTCGCGCGCCCGTCAGGCGCTCGATCCGGCGGGTGATCGCGGCGAACGCCTCCGTCACGTCGGGGTCCAGACCCAGCGCCGGGACGAGCGCGCTCATGTTCGGGTACTCGGAGACCACCGCGATCGCGGAAGTGAGGTCGGTGAACTCGAACTCCCCGAGCCCGGGATCGAACCCGGGATGCCGTAGCAGGAGGTAGTGCCGCGATCGCGGGAGCCGCCGCAGGCCGCGCAGATCGTCGGGGCTCCGCTCCAGGAAATCCCGCGAGTTCGCGTAGTTCCTCCGGACCGGTTCCAGCAGCGTCGGCGCGATGCCCCGATCGGTGCGCGACTCGTAGAGGAACGGCGACGCGTAGATGGCGGCGTGCGAAAACGGGCGCATTCCCGTGACCGCGGCGGTCAGCGTGGACGAGAGCCCGAGCCCCCGCGTGAGCAGGACGTCCCCCGACCGGACGCGACCCAGATTGAGCACCGCCACCTGCCCCCGGCGAGGGGTCAGGATGTGGGCGCGATGCCGCAGGGAAGGCACGGGGCCTCAGTCGTCGCGGCGGGATCCGAGACCCGCGACGCCGCCGGCACCCGCCCCCGCCGGCTCGCGCGGGGCGCCCACCACCACCCGGCGCAGCGCACCGGCGAACTGGTGCACGAGCAGGTAGGCGCACGGCACCACCACCAGCGTGAGCAGCGTCGAGACGGTGAGCCCGCCCACCACGGTGATCGCGAGAGGGCGCATCATCTCCGAGCCCTCGCCGAGCCCGAGCGCGAGCGGCAGCATGCCGAACAC
>CAZIVR010000145.1:0-7347 GCA_964542745.1 uncultured bacterium | reverse complement strand
GGGGCGCTCGTCGATCAGGAGCACGATGAGCATGACCTCGGGGTGGTTCTCGGTGATGGCGTTGGCGATCTTCTGGAGCAGGACCGTCTTGCCGGCCTTGGGCGGCGAGGTGATGAGCGCGCGCTGGCCCTTCCCGAACGGGCAGAGCAGGTCGATGATGCGCGTCTCGATGCAGCGGTCCTTGGTCTCGAGGTTGAGCTTCTCGATCGGGTAGAGGGGCGTGAGCGAGTCGAAGAGGATCTTGTCCTTGCCGATCTCGGGGCTCTCGAAGTTCACGGCCTCGACGCGCAGCAGGGCGAAGTAGCGCTCGCCCTCCTTGGGCGGGCGCACCTGGCCGGAGACGGTGTCGCCGGTGTGCAGGTCGAAACGCTTGATCTGCGAGGGCGACACGTAGATGTCGTCGGGCCCCGGCAGGTAGTTGTAGGTCGGCGACCGCAGGAAGCCGTAGCCCTCGGGAAGGATCTCGAGCACGCCCTCGGCGAAGATCAGGCCGTTCTTTTCGGTCTGCGCCTCGAGGATCTTGAAGATCAGCTCCTGCTTGCGCAGGCCGCTGGTCCCGATGACGCCCAGGTCCTGGCAGAGCTTGAGGAGCTCGGCCATGGTCATGCCCTTGAGCTCGGTGAGCTCCATGGTCTGGGTGTTGGGTGCGGGCGGGGCGACGGGGGTGGCTTCGATGTCCATGGTGCGCCTTTGGGATGGTGGCGATGCCGCGGGTCGCTCCCGCCGATGGCGGGGCTTCGCGCGGTCGGGCCGTAAGTGCAGGCGGGGGCCTGCGGGCCTTGGGGTAACGGTTGGGTGCGGGGTGTCCGGGTCGGGGACCTGACCTCGAACGGGTTCCTCGGGTGGTGTAATCGCCGGAATGCGGTTCGGCTGCGGAACGGAATCGGTGCGCGGCGGGGCTGCTCGTTCGGGATCGGGCGGGGGCCCGCCGGGGCCGCGCCGACGGCGGTTTGGAGCGCCGGAGACGGACGCGACGGGGGAAACTCTAGGTGTCGGCTCCGGGCACTGTCAAGGGTCGAGATCGGCCGGCCGCACTCCCGGCTTCATTGCAAAAGCGAGGTGGGCGCCCGTGCGCTTCGCGTCGCGCGGCCGGCCGCGCGCCCGGCCGGCGCGCCCGCGGCGGGCGGGATTTCGCGGGCTTTCCAAGCACTTGAGCCTCCCTCGCGGCCCGCGAGCCGCGTGGCACGTGGGTTGCCCTTCTGCTCCCGCGGCGGGGGCGCCGGATGTCGCGTCCCACCTACCGAGCCTGCCATCTCCAGCCCGCGGCGTCGGTCCCCGCCTCCAACAATCGGAAGTGCGCGCGCCCCGGCCCACGAACCGGGGCGCGCGTGTTTGGCGCCGCGAGCCTTCGCGCCCCACGAACTCCCGGCAATCCCGCGGACTCGGGTCTCCGCGGCGCCCGCGAGCGCGGCGTGGCGGCCCGGAAGCTACGGCTCTTCGCGCGTCACCGGCACCAGCACGCGGACCACGGCGGGCTCGGCGCTGCACCAGTCGGGCAGCCCCTCCGGGGCGAGCTGGGCGCGCACCGTGTCGCGCCGGCCCTCGATGCGGACCGGGGGCAGCACCAGGCTGTCGAGCCGGGCCAGCACGCCGGCGGGCCCGGTCACCCGCACCAGCGGCGGATGGATCAGCACGCGCCCGTTCCACACGGCCCCGGCGGCGGGCTCGCCCGTGACCCGCGCCGCGAGCGGCACCAGCCGGTTCGCCACGCGGTCGATCTCGAACTGCAGCATGCGCGGGCCGATCAGGCGCTCGACGGTGAGCCCGCCCGACTGCCCGAGCGGCAGGTCGCTCTCCGAGACCGCCCGCTCGAAGCGCCCCGCGGTCACGCCCGCCACCGACACGCGCAGGCGCGGCTCGGTGAGGCGCATCCACAGCACCTGCTTGCCGGTGCCGCGCAGTTCCGCCTGCACCACCGCGGGCAGCGGGCCCGAGAGGGTGAGCGAGTCGGGCATGCCGTCGATCTGGATCGGGAACGACACCACCAGCGTCGCCGGCCGGTCGGTGTAAGCGTTGAAGTAGACGAGCAGCGCCATCAGGAGCGCGATCAGCTTGAGCCCGAGGTTGTCGAGCAGCAGCCCGCGGATCAGGTTCACGAACCGGCCCCCTCCGATTCCGCGGCGGCGGCGGCCGCGTCGTCCTCGCCCTCGTCGCCGCCCGCCTCGCCCGGCGTGCGCAGGCCGTGGCGCTCCATGCGCGAGTAGAGCGTGCGCCGGGTGAGCCCGAGCAGGCGCGCCGCGGCGCTCTTGTTGCCGCGCGCAAGATCGAGGGCCTGCAGGATGAGCTCGCGCTCGAGCACCTCGAGCGAGAGCCCCTCGGGCGGAATGCGCGGCACCCAGCGCGGCGTCTCCCCCGTGGCACCCACGGCCGCGCCCATCAGCTCGGGCCGGGCGAACGACAGGTGCTCGGGGCCGATCGGGTCGGCGCCGGCCAGGATCAGGGCCCGCTCGAGCGTGTGCTCCAGCTCGCGCACGTTGCCCGGCCACGCGTAGCGCTCGAGCGCGGCCGCCGCGGCGGGGGTCAGCTTCTCGGCCGTGGCCCCGTGCTTCTCGAGCAGGAACGCGGTGAGCACGGCCACGTCGCCCGGGCGCTCGCGCAGCGGCGGCAGCGCGATCGGGAACACGTTGAGCCGGAAGAACAGGTCCTCGCGGAAGGCTCGCTCGCGCACCATCTCCTCGAGGTCGCGGTTGGTGGCGGCGACGATCCGCACGTCCACCTTGATCGTGGCGTTCCCGCCCACGCGGGTGAACGCCTTCTCCTCGATCACCTGCAGCAGCTTGACCTGCAGCGACGGCGGCACCTCCCCGATCTCGTCGAGAAACAGCGTGCCCTTCTGCGCGTCCTCGAAGCGGCCGGGCTTCTGGCGCACCGCGCCGGTGAAGGCGCCCTTCTCGTGCCCGAACAGCTCGCTCTCGAGCAGCGGCTCGGGCAGCGCGCCGCAGTTCACCTTCACGAACGGGCCGGCCGCGCGGCGGCTGCCGAAGTGGATGGCGCGCGCGAACAGGTCCTTGCCCGTGCCGCTCTCGCCGCGCAGCAGCACGGTCGAATCGGTGGCGGCCACCTTCCTCGCCAGCTCGAGGGCCTCGCGCGTGCGCGGGGCGCCGCCGGCGATGGCCGCAACACCCTCCTTGAGCGAGGCGACGGCGTCGGTCAGCGCGCGGTTCTCGCGGGTGAGGTTCCGCTCGCGGGCGATCCGCTCGAGCACCGAGCGCAGCTCGTCGCGGAAGCTGCCCGACTTGTCCACGTGGTCCACCGCGCCGAAGCGCAGCGCCTGCCGGGCGGTCTCGATGGTGGCGTAGGCGGTCATCAGCACCACCGCCGTCTCGGGCCAGCGGTTCCGGATCTCGGCCAGCACCGCCATGCCGTCCGGGGGCTTCATGCGCAGATCGGTGACCACGACGTCGAAGGGGCGCGCCTCCTGGAGCCGGAGCGCCTCGGCGCCGCCGCCCGTGAACTCCGCCTCGTGCCCGCCCTCGGCGAGCGCGAGCGCGGTGAGCTCGGCGTTCCGGATCTCGTCGTCCACCACCAGCACCCTCACTCCGCGCCCCCCTTCGTGCGCTCGGTCCGCCCGAGCCGCGGCAGCCGCACGCGGCACGTCGTGCCCCGGCCCGGCGCGCTCTCGATGTCGAGGCCGCCCCCCGCCGACTCGAGGAGCCGCCGCGTGAGGAACAGGCCGAGCCCGCTGCCCTGCGCCCGCGTGGTGAAGAACGGGCTGCCGAGCCGCCGCACCAGATCGGGCTCCATGCCCGGGCCGGTGTCCCCGATGCGCACCTCGAACGAGCCGACGCGCTCCTCGGCCGACACCGTCAGCGTTCCGCCTTCGCCCATCGCCTCGAGCGCGTTCAGGATGAGGTTCAAGTAGACCTGTTTCAGGGACTCGTTGTCGAGCGCCACCGGGGCCGCGCCGGGCGCGACGGTGCGCTCGAGCGCGACCCGCCGCGCCGCGAGCTCGCCCTCGAGCAGCGCCAGCGTCGCCTCGAGCGCGCCGACCGCGTCGCCGGACCCCGAGGCCTCCGCCTCGCCGCGCGCGAACTGGAGGTAGCGGGCCACGGTGCGCGACAGGCGGTCGGACTCCTCGACCACGAAATCGGCCATGCGGCGCGCCTCGGGCTCGAGCTTGCCCAGCCGCTCGGCCGAGCCGCGGATGATGGCGAGCGGGTTCTTGATCTCGTGGGCCAGCGTGGCGGTGAGGCGCCCCATCGCGGCGAGGTTCTCGGCCCGCGAGAGCCGCCGCTCCAGGCGCTGCGACGACCACGCCACGCGGAGCAGGACCGCGGCCAGCACCGCCATCGCCAGCGCCGCGATCAGGGTGCGCAGCAGGAAGTCCCGGCGCAACCCCGCCAGCACGCGGTCGTGGTCGGGCCGGGCCTCGACCATCACCACGCCGGCCACCCGGCCCCCTCCCGTGATCGGGGCGAGGCCCGCGCGCAGCGACACCCCCGCGCGCGCGAAGGGCGGGGACACGCCCGGCCGGCCCGCCAGCGCCGCGGCGAGCGCGCCTCCCGCCAGCGAGTCGAGCGCGGCCCCGCCCGCGCCGAGGTCCCCACGGCAGTCGTAGAGCACGCGCCGCGCGGTGTCGAACACCGCGGCGTTCTCGAGCTGCGCGGTGGCGCGCATCTCCTCGAGCAGCACCTGCAGCGCGGCGTAGCCCTGCCCCAGCTCGCCGAGGTCGCGGGCGTCGGCCACGTCCTCGGGGCTCACCTGCGACGCGATGGTTCCCGCGAGGTTCTCGAGCCGGCGCTCGAACTCGGTCTCGAGGGCCGCGCGCACGCCCCGGTAGGACACCCACGAGAGCAGCGCGGTGGCCGCCACCGCCAGCGTGGCGAACAGCACCGTGCCGAGGAACGTGCGCTGCAGTGGGCCTCCGCGTGCGGTTCCGGAGCGGCTCCGGGTGGTCGGGTGCGGCCGACGGCCAATCTAGGAACGCCCGGGGAGAGTGTCAAAGGCCGGGGGACGCCGGCCACTTCGCCCTTGCCGCGCGGTCCGCGCTCGGGCATAAGTCCCGCCCATGCCGCTCCTGCCGGACTGGGCACCCGCAGCGCTCACCCTGCTCATCCTCGGCGGAGCCATCGCCAGCTTCGTGCGCGAGCGGATCCCGGCGGACATGACCGCCCTGATCGCGCTGCTGGCCCTGCTCCTCACCGGCGTGCTCACGCCGGCGGAGGCGTTCTCGGGGTTCGCGCACCCCGCCACCATCTCGGTGGCCGCGGTGCTGGTGCTCTCGGCCGGCCTCCAGCGCACCGGCGTGCTCACCGTGCTCGCGCGCCGCGTGCTCGCGCCGCTCGGCCGGTCGGAGTTCCTGCTCACGCTGGTGCTGATGATCCTGGTGGGCTCGATCTCGGCCTTCATCAACAACACCGCGGCGGTCGCGGTGTTCATCCCGGTCGTGCTCGAGGTCTGCCGGCGCTCCGGGGCGAGCCCGGGCCGGGTCCTGATGCCGATGGCCCACGCCGCCACCCTCGGCGGGCTGTGCACGCTGATCGGCACCTCGACCAACCTCGCCGCGCACGAGTACGCGCGCAGCCGCGGGCTCGAAGGCTTCGGCATGTTCGAGCTCGGCCGCGCCGGCCTGCCCATGGCGCTGGCGGGCTGCGCCTACATGCTGCTGGTCGGGCGCTGGTTCCTGCCCCGGCAGCCGGCGGCGGGCGCGGACCCCGCGCCCCGCGCCTCGTCGTACCTCGCCGCCCTCGTGGTGCCCGCCGGGTCGCGCTGGATCGGCCGCCCGATCCGCCCGGAGCAGCTCCGGCGCGATCACGACGCGGAGCTGATCGACGTGCTGCGCGACCGGGTCTCGATCGGGGCCGGGCTCGCGGGCGGGGAGAAGTACCGGGCCGGCGACCGCCTGCGGGTGCGCGGGCCCCTCTCGGAGCTGCTCGCGCTCGCCCACCAGGAGGGACTGGCCATCCACCGGCCCGCGTCCGAGACGACGGGCGCCCCGGGACTGCCGCTGAGCGAGGTGGTGGTGCTGCCGGCGTCGGGACTGGTGGGCCGCACGCTGCGCTCGTCGCGGTTCGGGGAGCGCTTCGGCACGGTGGTGCTGGCGCTCCACCGTCCGGGGGTCCCGCTCTCCGAGCGCCCGGAGGACGTGCTGATCCACGCCGGCGACGTTCTGGTCCTCGAGGGCACGAGCGACGCCCTCGCGCGCCTCGTCGCCGCCCCCGGCTTCCTCGTGGCGGGCACGCCGAGCGTTCCGGACGTCCGGCCCGGGAAGCTCGGGATCGTGGTGCTCACGGTGCTCGCGGTGGTCGGGGTCGCGGCACTCGGCTGGATGCCGATCGTGACCGCGGCGGCCGCGGGCTGCGTGGTGCTCATCCTGACCAAGTGCCTCGAGCCCCGCGACGCCTACCGGGCGATCGACCTCGGCATCGTGTTCCTGCTGGCCGGGGCGCTCGCCCTCGGCACGGCGCTGGAAAAGACCGGCGTCACCGACGGGCTCGGGGCGCTGCTCGCGGAGGTCACCGGGCTCACCGGGCCCTACGCGCTGCTGGTCGGCTTCTACGTGCTCTCGGTGGTGCTCTCGGAGCTGATGTCGAACAGCGGCACGGTGCTGCTGCTCGGTCCCGTCGCGATCACCAGCGCCGAGCAGCTCGGGATCAACCCCACCGCCCTGATCGCGGCGGTCACGTTCGGCTCCTCCACGGCCTTCGCCATGCCGATCGGCTACCAGACCAGCCTGATGATCTACGGCCCGGGCGGCTACCGCTTCAAGGATTTCCTCCGCATGGGCATCCCGCTCGACGTGCTGCTCGCCGGGATGGCGCTGTGGCTGATCCCGCGCCTCTGGCCGCTCACCGCGCCCTGAGGCGGCGTTCGGTTCCCGGACCCGGGCGGGCGCCGGGCCGCGATTGCCGTCACGCGCCGGGGCGACTAGTTTAGGCGGCGTTCTCCGGGCGCCCGCCCAGCCGCGCGCGCCCCGACCCGTCCGCGCGGAGCCGCCCATGCAGCGACAGGACCTTCCCCTCGATCTCGTGGTGCTCGCCGACCTGGGCCTCGCCCCCGGCCACGCGGCGTTCGGCCGCATCCGGCCGCTCGACGCCGAGGGCTTCGCGGCCTTCATGGCGGACGCCGCGCCGCAGGCCACGCTCGCGGCCCCGGGCGGCGGGCTCACGCTGCGCTTCCCGGAGCCGCGCGCGTTCCGGCCCGAGTCGCTCGCCGAGTCGGTCCCCGACGCCCGCGCCCTGCTCGAGCTGCGCCGCGCCGTGTCCCAGCGCGGCCTCGAGACGCGGGAGCTCGAGGCCCTGATCGCGGGCCTCCCCGACGGCTCGCCGCTCAAGGGCGCGATGCGGGCCGCGGCCGGGGGCGGCGCGCCCACGGCAGCCCCCGCGCCGCCCGCGGCCGCCGCGCCTC